>CAIVSK010000151.1 GCA_903908495.1 Akkermansiaceae bacterium | reverse complement strand
GGTCGACGGCGACTGCACGTCGACCAAGTACGCCAACACGCCTAGGAAGGACAGCGAGTGCACCTGCGAGGCGCCCTGCACGCCCTACGTCGTCAACGTTATGGAGAAGAACCGCCGGGAGGAAGCCAACAAGAAGCTCATGCTTGCCACCCGCGAGGACCAATTGCGCCTCGCCGCCATGGCCCGCACCCTCGCCGACCGACGGGTCAGCTCCGCCGAATTCTATGGCTTGAGCGACGCCACCCGCAAAGCCATGGTCGAGTACCTTCCCGGACAGGCCCCCAAGCGGCTCAATTCCGCCGCCGACAAAGCCTTCAAGGAAGGCCGGGACCTCGACGAGGAAAAATCCCGTCTCGTCTCCGCGATCAAGGACATCACCGGCGGTCTCAAACGACTCGCCCCGCAGATCCTCTCCGCCACCGGAGACAACGGCCCCCTGGACGCCGCCCCGCGCGATTCCGCAGGCGGTCTCATGCCCAACGTCCCGCCCTCTGGCACGCGCGACACCTCGCCCACTGTTGCCCTCAACATCGGACAGGTCAAAGTCGAGTTGAACGAGCAAGTCATCCGCATCATCTCATCCTATGTGGATCGCAACCTCGCTGCCATGGAAGAGCGTTTATCCCAGCAGATCCCACGTCCCCAGCTACCCACCTCGCAGGGCGTGACCGAGTGACAGCGTGCAGAATAAGGCCTCCCAATTCTAGAAATGCTACCCGAGTTTGCTACCACCCCCGGTTTCACCCGAGTGAAACCCACTCAGCACGTTGTTGAGATAACAACTCACTGTGGTTCCCTGGGTGACGATCCTGACGTCATACCACTGGTTGGTCACCACTGAGCCGGAAACTTTTGAGCCGGAGGTTTTCACGCCGTTGACGGACTGCTCGACGGCATGGGTGGTGTTACTCCATCCGCCGAGGTTCCACCACATCCAATTGTTAGAATCAGCCATGTTGAACATGATCAGAAACCCTTCGCTGCCGCCCAGCTTGCGGGCTTGCAGCGTGAGTGTGTAATTCGCCCAGGCGGCGCTGCCGGGCAGCGCGTAAGTGGCGCGGAAATCCTGGCCGTTGGCGCTTTGGTTGAGCGCTTTGGGACTGACGCCCGCATCGATGCCCCAAGTGCCGCTGTTGACGAGCCAGCCGGAGGTTCCCTGCGCTACGGTGCTCCAGAAATCCGGGCTGGTGGTGCCGGCACACGAGCGGTTGCGGATGAGTTCGCCGTAAAGTCCGCCGTCGCCGGCGAGATTGATTTCCTCAAAGAACGCACCAAACAGCGATGCTGGAATCGCAGTCCCGGGCGTGGCGGCATGGATCGTGAGGGTTCCGGTTTGCGCGGATAGCGTGGAACTGGCGATAAATCCGATCACGATGAGCAAGCCGAGGGCCCGTCTGAAGTGGCGGTGGAACGGCGCGGAAAGCCGCGGGTCTGGAACCATGGCTGCTGTCATTGGATCGTCTTTTGCAGGATAGCAGCGCATTGTCCCGCCGAAACCCGCCAATTGCCACCTCTATCGCAGGATTTTTCACTCACAGCACTCGGGTAAAAAAATATTGTATTTGGCACAGAATTTGCTTTGATTTGCGCCCGATTTTGCTTTTAATATCTGCGGCAATGCCCTTGCCGCCATGTCCCAAGTCTCGCTCCATCAATCGCTATCCCAGCAGCAGACCCTCGCGCCGCAAATGCGCAAGAGCCTGGAGATTTTGCAGGCGGGCACCTTGGAGCTCTCGCAATTGGTCCGCCAAGCGCTTGAAACCAATCCGGTGCTGGAGGAGTGCACCGAGTCGCTGTCGCTGGATGCCGACGCACCCGACCCGGAGACGGCCGATTCGCTGGAATATCTCAACGAGACCGACGACGACTGGCGGGACTACGATATCATCAGCGGCAAGTCCGCCGCCCGCAGCCCGGATGACGAGGAACGGCGGCAACATTTTTACGACTCCATCGTCGCCCCGGAGTCCCTGCAGCAGCACTTGCAGCAGCAGCTCGACCTCTCGATGGTCGGACCGGAAACGCGCCATGCTGCCCAGGCGATCCTTGGCAATCTAGATGCGCGCGGGTTTCTCGATCTGCCGGTGAAAGACCTCGGAAACCGGCTTGGCTTGCAGGCGGTGCCGCTGAATGCCGCCCTCAAGTTGGTGCAATCGTTTCACCCGCCAGGGGTTGGAGCCACGGGCATTGTCGACTCCCTGCTGTTACAACTCGAGCACAGCGGGCGCGTGGCGAGTCTTGAATACAAGATTGTGAGCGACCACCTCGAGGCACTGGCGCGCAAGCACTACGCGCAGATTGCGCGGGCCTTGGGCACCAGTGAGGATCGCATCGCCGAGGCCGCCGCCAGCATCGGGCACCTCTCGCTCAATCCCGGCAGCGAGTTTGATCCGACCGAAAACCCGCATATTCTGCCCGATGTGGTCATCGAGCGCGATACCGGTGGCCACTGGCTAGCGCAACTGACCAACGAGCATCTGCCGAGCCTGCGGCTCAATGATTTCTACAAGGACATGATTGGCAGCAACGGCGTGGATACCAAGACGCGGCAATTCCTGCGCGAGCACATCAGCGATGGCCGCAGTCTGATCCGTGCCATTTCGCTGCGTCAGGAAACCATCCTCGCCATCGCGCACAAGATCATCGAGCACCAACACCTGTTCCTGGAAAAAGGCTCCCGTCACCTCCGCCCGCTGACCATGACGAGCATCGCCGAAGAACTCAACATGCACAACGCCACCATCTCCCGCGCGGTGGCCGGCAAGTACCTGCTGACCCCGCACGGGTTGATGGAAATGCGCGCGTTTTTCGCCTCCGGCTACCAGACCCGCGATGGCGAGGAGGTGTCCAACAGCGGCGTGCGCGAGGTCATCCAACAACTCATCGCCCGCGAGCCCCCGTCCAAACCCCTCACCGACGCAGCACTCGCCAAACACCTCGCCACCCAAGGCATCAAGATTGCCCGCCGCACCGTCGCCAAATATCGCGAGCAATTGAACATCCTGCCCGTCCACCTGCGCAAGTCGTCGTGAACCGGGTGGCTGGCCGGTTAGTGCAACCACAGGTATAACAAGCCGACCGCCGTCAACAGCATCAGGGTGACCAACCGCGGGTCGTTGGCACCGCTGATGCGGCCCCTGAGGCAGGCCAGCGGGTGATCCCAACAGACTTTAGCGACTTCCGCCGCGGGCATTGGTGGGGTCAACAGGCTGGTGATGATATAGATGGTAACGCAGAACACCACCAGCAGCGGGCCGACGAGCATGAAGGGGATTCCCAAACCTGCCTGCGGATCGGTGACCAAGCCGGAAAAATCCTTGTGCACATTGCCCGCGCCGACAATCAGCTTGCCGAGGCTCGGCAGGTCCGCCAGAAAATAAATGACCCCGATGAGCGAGCCGAGGTAAAGGGTGGCCATCGCGGCTTGCTTGGTGCCGCGTTTCCACAGCAAGCCGAGCACAAACACGGTGGTCACCGCCGGCGCGAAGGTCATCGGAATCTTGTTGATGGCCTTGAAGATGGTGCCAAATTGTTCGCCTTGGGTGGACCACAGCATCGCCAGCACCATGATCACGCCGGTGCTCACCCGGCCGATGATCACCACCCGCTTGTCACTGGTGTCAGGTCGCACGCGTTTGACGATGTCCAGCGAGATGAGTGTTGCGCAACTGTTGAGGGCGGCGGCCATGCAGCTCATCAGCGCGGCGGCCATGCTGGCAGCGAGCAATCCCCTGAGGCCGGCGGGAATCAGATAGTTGACCAACGCCGGCAGCATGGTGTTGTAATCCGGCTTGCCCGTGCTTGCCACCTGTCCGAGGTGGATCGCCCCTTTTTGCCACAGCACGTAGCCGACCACCCCCGGCAGCACCATTAGAAACACCGGCGTGATTTTCAAGAAACCGGCAAACAAGGCGCCGTTCTGGCCGTCCTTGAGGCTCTTCGCCCCCAGCACCCGCTGCACATGCGTCTGGTCGGCGCACCAGTACCAGATCCCAAGAATCGGATAGCCCAGCAACACGCTCAGCCACGAGAACTCGTTGAGGTGGCCGTGCTCGTTGATGATCGGCTGCAACATGTTCAACTGCCCCGGTGCCACCGCCGCCTTGAAGCTCGCCAAGTCGGGCACGCCGGCTCCCGGCAGCGCCCTGATGCCTAACACCGTTACCAATGCCGCGCCGCCGAGCAACAGGCAGACCTGGATGTTCTCGGTCATCACCACCGCCTTCAAACCGCCCAGCGCGGTGTAGGTCACGGTGAACAACGACAACACCACGATGGTCCACACCATCGGCACCCCGAGGAAACTCTCAAACACCTTGGCCGCGGCAAACAGGCTGATGCCGATGTGAATCAGCAACGCGCCCAGCAAGCCGATGACCGCCAGGAAAGTGCGGGCCTGCGGGCAATAGCGCCGCTCCATGAACTCCGGCAGCGTTGAAACCCCCGAGTTGATATAAAACGGCGCGAAAACCAGTGCCAGCGCAATCAGGGTGAAACATGCCATCCATTCGAAATTACCGATGACCATGCCATTCTCCGCCCCGCTGGCGGCCAGGCCCACCAAGTGGATGGTGGATATGTTGGAAGTGAACACCGCCGCGCCGACGGTGAACCAGCCGAGGGACTTGTTGGCCAGGAAATATTGTTCGGACGACGTGTTGCGGCGGTATCCGATCCAGATGCCAAAGGCCGTGATTCCCACCAAATACACCGCGATGACCACCGGATCGATCCAAGAAACCATCGAAGAGGCTGCCAGAAGGTTGGAAAAGTCACTCATGGGGTGGTGGTGGGCAGGGATCTAACAGATTTGATAGAAGCGGGCGCAGTTGCCGCCAAGGATGGCCTCGCGCTGGCCGGGGGTGAATGGTTCGACGTAATTGATGACGATGTCCATGGTGCTGGCGTAATCACCGGACAAGGTGCACACCGGCCAATCCGAGCCGATCATCACCCGCTGCGTGCCGAAGGCATCAAGGACGATGTCCAGATAGCGGCGGAAGTCGTCAGCCCGCCATTGCTGCCATTTGGCCTCGGTGACCATGCCGGAGAGTTTGCAGAAGACGTTAGGCATGGCGGCCAGGCGCTGCAGGTCGTGTTGCCACGGTGACAAGGTCCCTGCGGCGATGGCCGGCTTGGCCAGGTGGTCGAGCACGAAGCGTTGGTCGGGGAACTCCTCCACCAGTTGCAGCGCCACCGGCAGATGCTTGGGAAACAACAGCAGGTCATAGCTGAGGTCAAACGCGGCCAGTTGCGCGATGCCGCGGCGGAAGTCCGGCCGCAGCATGAAGCCATCGTCCGCCTCATCGTGGACGACGTGGCGCACGCCCACCAACTTGGGATGGGGCGCATAGAGCGCCAGTTGTTCGTCGAGCGCCGGCGAGCGCAAGTCGAGCCAGCCGACCACTCCTTTAATCAGATCGTGGGCGTCGGCGAGTTGTAGCAACCACGCGGTTTCTTCCAGCATCTGGCGCGCCTGCACCGCGATGCTGCCGTCAAAGCCGCTGGCGCCAAGCAGCGGCGCGAGTTCGTCCGGCAGATAGTCCCGCCGCAACGCCGCCATGGACTCCGTCATCCAGGCCTGGTGGGCCGGGTGGTATTGCCAGAAATGTTGGTGGGCGTCTATCTTCATGCGTGCATTGCCTTGATTTCACTGCGGAGCATGCCCGAGCCGGTCATGGCTGGCGAGCACCAATTTGCTAGTTATCGTAAACCTTGCGGCCGTCGCGGATGGCGGCGCGGCTGCGCAGTTCGATCGCCGCACGCATTTGATATTTCTGCTCGCGCTGCTGGTCGGCCTCGCAGGCAACAAAGCCGGGTGAGTCGGGATTAGGGCTTGTCTTGAGGGCTTGCTGGCCGGCGCGGATGATCGCCAGCGCCTCGGCGTAACGCGGGTCGGACTTGGCCAGCTTGGCCAGCCCGGGACTGACTTCCGGCCGGTCAAAGCTCAGATCGATGATGCCGGTGTCCACGCCGAGTTGTTTGAGTTTTCCTAACTGGCCGTCGTCCAGCGGGCTGCGGCCGTACGGGTTGTGCGGATAGGCGCTGGCATAACTCGGATAGTAGGGGGCGTTGAGGTCCACCCAGGTGATGATTTTCTCAAGTTCCCCGGCGCTGAGCTTGACCTCCGCGTGCTTGTTCGGGCCGTCGTGGAAATGCAGCAAGCGGCTCGGATGAGACCCCCACGAATAGGCCTGGCGGATTTCCGGCGGGCCGGCACCTACCACTGTGAGCGCGCCCTTGGTCCAGAGGTTCACGTAGGATGCGTTGAAAATCAGCCCGCGATCGCCGGCCAGCACCAGTTTCTTGCCGCCCTCCTTGCCGTAGTCGTGACAACTCACGCAGTGCTTGTCGAAGACCGGCTGCACGTCAGTTAGATAGTTGAACATCCGTGGCGCGCCGTGCCAGCCTTGCAGGGTGCTCGGTGGCCGCTTGAGCGCCAGCGGGTTGTTTCCGCTTGGCGAGGACGGTGCGGCGCGGCGCTCGTCGTGGCAGCCGACACAGCCGAGCCACTCTCCGGATTGCACGGAGGTGCCGCTGCGCATCGACTGGACCATCATGCCGTCTGCATCCAGCAACTGGAAATAGACGAAGCGGTCGGACGGCAGAGCAAATGCGGCGGACCCGTCGGCCTCGACGGGGACGGTGCCGAGGATGCGTTTGTTGTTGAAATCGTGCCAGCTCATGCCTGGCCGCTCGATGCCCTGGCCATTCCATCCCGGCTCGGTCCAGTAGCGTTTTTCGGGCGACTCGACCACCCGCAGGAACTTCACACTGCCGGGCTTGACGTCTTGCATGTGGGTGCCGTTGTACACGTTCTGCACATACACATAACCATCGGCGTTGGTGAAATCCCGGCGCGTTGGAATCACCGGCGGCCGCGGCCGCGCTGCCAGCGGCATCGCATCAAAACAGCCGGCACCTTCGCTGTGCACTTGGATTTCGTTGCCGAACACATCCACCAGATAGATCCCCATCTGCTCGCCCTGCCCGGTCATGCGCGAACACAGGAAATACTTGTCGGAAAGCGGATAGGGATCCTGGTACTTCGGATTGACGGTGGTGAACGAGTCAAAGCCGCCATTGGGCGTGCCGGGATCGGCGACCCGCTCCACCGCGTTGGCCGGCCAGGTGCGCAGGACCGGCGGCTTGCCGTCCACCCCGCGGCTGCGGTCGAGGATGGCCAGCGCGCCCCACGGCCGGTCGTGGCAGGATCCGAGGATGCAGAGGATGAGGTCGCTGCCGGGGATGGCGTGCGGCTGGAGGACCACGCCGCCGGCAGGGGTGTTGTTGCCGTAGTAGCCGGCGTGGTTGGTGCCGTCGGGGTTGGCGGTCCACAGGCCCTGGGCGTTGCCGAAATTCCGGTCGACGTATTCCCAGCGGTCATAGATCAGGCGGCCGTCGGGCAGCAGCGAGCCGTGGCCCTCAAACAGGGTGCTCTTGCCGATCTGATGGATGTTGGCACCATCGGGCTCCATCCGGAACAAGTTGCCCATGATGTGAATGTTGCACATGCAGTACTTGGGTTCGCGGGAGGAGGTGAAGGCGAGGTTGTCATCTGGCAGATAGAACGGGTCGATGTCAAACACTCCCGCGGCGGAGGTGAGCTGCTTGAGGCCGCTGCCGTCGGCATTGATTTCATAAAGGTGATAGTTGTCGCGGATGTTCTTGCGCATCGAAAAGACGATGCGCTTGCCATCGAAGTGCACGTCCGGATCGCGCAGGCGGCCTTCCGGGCCGGGATCGGTCACCACGCGGGTGGTGCCGTTGTGGGCCAGGTCGAGGGTCTTGAGCGGGCCGCCGGGCTGGTAGCTGGCGGTATTGCATTCGCCCGTCTGGAACATCGTTTCGGTGTTGTGGTGATCCGGTAGGTATTGGCTGCGGACCACATAAAGCAGGGGTTGGCCGCTGACGAGCGGATTGGCCAGCAAGGCCTCGCGCCGCAGCGATTCAAACTCGTCGCGCGGCAATTGAGGCAACGCCGTCATGGCATCGAGCCGCGCGAGAAAATCCTTGCCGCGGGGATAGCGCGCGCCGCAGGTGTTTGTTAGGTCGGCGATGGCGTTGTGCAGTGCCTGGGCGTCGCTGCTGCCGGGGGCGGGGAGTCCATCGGCCGAGGCGGGTGCCACTGCGGGCGCGAAGGCCAACATGAGGCAGACCCGCAGGCGCTTGCTCCAGAGTGAGGGTGAATGCGTCATCATCGTTAGAAGGCGGGTGGCAGGGATTGTCCGGGATCGGCACCGTGCGTTGCATACGCTACGGCGGGGTGAACCTTTCATGGGAGGGACGGCAGGAATCAGATTAGACAACAGCGTTCGGTTGGACCTTCCCCGGGCGGGATCCGGCCGGATATGTGCGGCAAAGAACTGCGGCCTCGCCCCCGTTGGACGCCCGGGGAGCGGCGTCCCTGCCCTGCATCGCCGCCACTTCGCCCCCATCGGGTATGGGTGGGCGCTAATTCAATGGTATCGAGCTGCCTCGCATGACTTGCGGCGTGGCACCGCAACCACGGCCTGCGACGGGGACGCCGCAGCCACGCGCGGGCGTCCTCCTCTAAACTTGGCACTCATGCCAGCCGCCGCGACCCAGCGGCCTGGCGCTGAATCACCCGCCCTGCCTTACAGGTGCTGTAGCAGGCTGGTGCCGGTCATTTGCTTGGGCTGGGCCACGCCAAGCATATCCAGCAATGTCGGCGCGACGTCGGCGAGAATGCCGTCGTTCACCTGATAGGCAGCGGCGTCATCGGCGACGTAGACGATGTGAACGAGGTTGGTGGTGTGGGCGGTGTTAGGCGAGCCGTCGGGGTTGCGCATGTACTCGCAATTGCCGTGGTCGGCGGTGACGAGCAATTTGCCGCCGAGGCGGAGGGTTTCCTCGACGACGGCCTTGACGTCGGCATCGATGGTTTCCACGGCCTTGATGGCGGCGCTTACCACGCCGGTGTGGCCGACCATGTCGGGGTTGGCGAAGTTGAGAATGACCAAATCGTAGTCCTTGAGCTTGGCGACGACGGTGGCGGTGACTTCAGCGGCGCTCATTTCCGGCTTGAAATCATAGGTGGGCACATCCTTGGGCGAGGGAATGATGAAGCGGTCCTCACCTTTGTTAGGTTCTTCGATGCCGCCGTTGAAGAAATAGGTGACGTGGGGATATTTCTCGGTTTCGGCGATGCGCATCTGGGTGAGGCCGGCAGCCGCGACGGTTTCGCCGAGTCCCATGGTGAGGGTTTGCGGGTCGAAAATGACGGGACACTTGTAGGTTTTGTCGTACTCGGTGAGGGTGACATAATGGACCTGCGGCCAGACCCCGCGGTCAAAGCCGGAAAAATCGGGCAACAGGAATGCGTCGGATAGTTCGCGGGCGCGGTCGGAGCGGAAGTTGAAGAACAGCACCACGTCGCCGTCGCGCACCCGCTGCTTGTTAGGCTCGGCAAACACCATCGCCGGCATGAACTCGTCGGTCTTGTTGTCTAGCCGATAGCAATCAGCCACCGCCTCGCTGGCCAACACGTCGCGCGGTTCACCCTTGCCCAGGACAATGGCGTCCCAAGCGAGCTTGACGCGGTCCCAGCGCTTGTCGCGGTCCATCGCATAGTAGCGGCCGACGACGGTGGCCACGCAGGCACCGCACTTGGCCGCCTCGTCCTCAACCTTGGCGAGGTACGCCTCGCCGCCAGTGGGCGAGGTGTCGCGGCCATCGGTGAGGGCGTGGATGAAGATATCGCGCACGCCGGCCTGGCAGGCCAGCTTGACCATGGCGATGAGCTGGTCCTGGTGACTGTGCACGCCGCCGTCGGAAACGAGTCCGATGAAATGCAGGCGGCTGGATTTTGCCTGCTCGAGAGCCTTGACGAAGACCGGATTGGTGGCCAGCGAGCCGTCCTCGATGGCCTTGTTGATGCGGGTGAGGTCCTGATAGACGATGCGGCCGGCACCGAGGTTGAGGTGGCCGACTTCGGAATTGCCCATTTGGCCGTCGGGCAGGCCGACATCGAGGCCGGAAGCACTGAGAAACCCTTTCGGGTACTTCTCCAACATGACGTCATGAAATGGAGTGTTTGCAAGGAGAACGGCATTGCCGTCTTTCTTAGCCGTCTTTTTTCCTCCGGGATTCACACCCCAGCCATCGCGAATGATAAGCACCACTGGTTTCTTTGCCATAACGGAGGCCCATGTAGCCCCCTCTGCGGCCCCCGGCAAGCGTAGAAACAAGGGAAATTGGCAATTATCGCCGATTCCCACCCCGTCCCGCATAAAACAGGCAGCGCCCGCGGGTTGACAATTGCCGTGAGCTCGTCCATACCGCTGGCATGTCGTCTGCACTGCCACCAAAACCCCGCATTATCGGACCCAAGGTCCGCATCTGCATCGTTGCGTCCAAATACAACGAGCAGTACACCGATGCACTGGTGGAGAATGCCATTCAGGAAATCAACGAGCTGGTGCCCCAGGCGCGGATTGATTTGATCCGGGTGCCGGGGGCGTTCGAAATCCCCGTCGCCGTGGCCTCCGTGATGGAGCGCGACATGCCGGCCTGCGTCATCGCGCTGGGCCTGATCATCCGCGGTGCCACCCTCCACGGCGATCTGGTGGCACGAGCGGTGACCGACGGGTTGATGCAAATCGCATTGGACTGGAAACGCCCGGTGATTCACGAGGTGATCATTGTGGATGACGAAAAACAAGCATACGCCCGCTGCATCGGGGCGAATCTCAACCGCGGCAAGGAAGCGGCCCGCGCGGCCGCGACCATGATCGATATTTTCCAGGAACTGGATCGCTCGATGCCACGCAACTCCACCCGCTCCACCTCCCGGAATGGCTAGCCGTCGCCAAATCCGCGAGGCGGTCGTGCAGTTTCTCTACTGTGCGGATTTAGAAGGCGGTGCCGACCCCACGGCGCTGCGCGAGCCATTTTGGGATTTCATCACCGAAGCGGATCGGCGCAGCCTGCATCTGGCGACATTTCGCACCGTGCTCCATCTGGCTGCCGGACGCGACGGACGCCTGGCCGAATTTCACACCCGGCTGAAACCGGCGGCGGCCCACCTGTCCGCGTGGCCACAGGCCGAGGCGCTGCAACGCGACCTCGCCCGCATGGCCGAGCTGGAAACGGCGTGGGGCGATGCGTTTAAGGTGCTGGAGCGCCTGCCGCGCGATGACGAGGCGGCCGCCGTGGCCGATCATTTCAGCGCTGCGCTGGACGGGTTTTTCCGGATGGATCGGGAGTTGGCCGCCACCCGACTGCGTTTTCTCGAGGGCATCGACGACTTTCCGGCCCTGCGCGGACCGTTGGAGGCGGTGGCCGCCAGCGTGCGGCGCCTGCAACGCATTTCAGAGCGCTTGCGGATGGTCGAGGAGCCCGGTAAATTCCCCGAACAGGCGGATCTGGCGAAACTCCGCGAGTCCGAGGCATCACTCCGTACTTTGCGCCTGCAAACCGACGCCTTGGTCGACGCTGTGCTCAGCCATAAGGCCGCCATCGATGCCACTCTGGCCGCCGTGGTCGACAATTTTGCGCCCGAGCGCATCGATCCGGTAGACCGTGCGGTGCTGCGCCTCGGCACCTACGAACTACTGCATACCCCCACCCCGCCCAAGGTGGTCATCAACGAGGCCATTGAATTGGCGCGCTGCTTCGGCACCACCGATTCCCATCGCTTCGTCAATGGCGTGCTCGACCGCATCGCAAAACAGGCCGCCGAATAGCGGCGGCGGGGCTTGAAGCGGCAGTCTGCGGCGCAGGCGCGGCCCATGGGACGACGGCCGACGCTGAGCCACTGACCACGGGCCCCACCAAGCAGTTTCGTTAGATCCTCAAGGACGCTAATGCGGGCGGGCGGCGACGGGCACGGGCGGCTTGGTGGCGGTGCCTGCGGCCGGAGTTATTGAGGTCGGCGCGCTGGTGTCGACGAGGGTGCGGATCTGTGGCTCCTCGACGTTGGGCATCAGATAGACAAGGAAGATATTGCGCAGCGTGGGGGTGTATTGCATCGGCCTCTCCGCCAACAGCAGCCACTCCGTGTCGGTCTTGCGATAGAAACTCGTCTGCGCCTGGTTGAGGGCATTGAGCTTGGTGACCCGCGGCACGGCCACCAGCTTGCCGGGGGCGATTTCCAGGGCATGCTCGCCGGCGCGGACGGCCAGCGGCATGCGGGTCATGTTGATCACGCGCGACTCGCCCCTGGGAAAGGCCGCGGTGGAGTCGTTGAGGACCATGAGCTTGTAGGGCAATTTTTCCGGTTCGTTGGAAGGCAGAATGAAAACGATGGCTTGCTTCACCGTTTCGGGGACGACGACGGAAGCGAGCAAATTAGCCAGCGGTTTGGTGGCATCGACGGTGGCCGAAGAATAGAGCAGCAACACGCCCTTGGGCAGGGTGACGGTCTGAGCTTCGGTCAAGCCCTCCATCGCCAGATTGAGGCGTTCGAGCGCGCCGGAGGGGCCGGTCACGTACATTTCGACAAAGGGTTTCATCGGATCGTGCAACACGGCCCGCAGGCGCACTTTGGAGGAGGCCTCCGGTTCAGCGCAAGCCGCCCCGCACATGGCGCCGGCGAACAGAATGATGACGAGGTGTTTGATGGTGGACATGGAAGGGAAACTTAAATCTCGGACGGGTTGAGCCAGCGGAACGCCAGCACGCTCAGGCGGCGGCCAAACGTCTTGTTGGCCACACTCGTGCTCTTCGTGTTGACGTCCCACACGTTGGTCGATGGCCGGTCCGTCACGCTCACGTACTCCGGCACGCGCTGCACGACCGCTTCCGCATAGGCACGGGCGCTGACCTTGCCCTTGTCATCGTGGGCTTCGCCGCAGACGCGGATCACGAAGGTGTCGCCGCGCACGGTGGCACCGGGTTCCAAGATGCGCATCAGGTCGCCCTGGGTCACCCAACCGGGCGCCCCGGCCGCCGGATTGCCGGTGGCGGCAGTCGGGGTGGCGTACTTGTACAGCTTCACATCGGCGACGTCCTGCGCGCGGACGTCGGTGACGGAGCCCAGCAGGAAATCCTTGTTGACCGTGGAATTGTCGATAGCGGCCTGCAGGGCACCCATGCGGGTCAATTCAGAATCGGCACCGATGCGGCGGTTGACGAATTCGGACATCGAGAGAAACGGCCCGCGCTTGCGGACTTCGATGACGATTTTGGCGGCCAATTCCTCGAGCTGCTTGGGGCTCAACTCGCGATACCCGTTCCAATCATTGGTGCGCGAGTTGTCAATATTGGCGATGCTGTCCTTGCTCGCCGTGAAGCCGTTGACCGCCCCGCCGTTGAGCAGGGACATGGGCAGAATCGGGATGAGGGCGCTCAATTTTTCGGTGAGGGTGGCGCTGCCGGCCCACAGCGTTTGGACCATGCTCTTGTTCATCGAGGCGAGCACCGCCTTCCAGGCCTGGACATCCGTTGAGTTGACATTGAACGCGCCGCGGATCATCTGGTACTCGGCGGCCGTTTGAAAGGCCGTGGCAGTGGCCTTGCCGCTGGCGAACAACTCGCTCTTGGCCGTGTCCGGCGTCTTGCCGGCGGGCATGTACGGTTCAAACACTTGCGACAGCAGCGGCTTGCTGCCTGAGATGAAATCGGCAAACACGTTCTCCACCGACTTGGTTCCGTAGGGGGCGAAGGTGGAAAAATAGAACCCGTCATACAGCGCGTGGTTGGCCAGCACCGAGTGGTCCAGCAATGTATACTTGGCTACCCCGGTTTGCAGCACGCTGGTGGTGGCCATGATTGGCGAGGCGTAGGAATTGCCCACCGGTTGGACGAAGTTGGGCAGCAGCGCGCTGGTCAGGGCGTTGGAGCGGCGGAAATCCGCCAGCGTTTGGAGCGGGCCGGTGGGCAGTTCCAGGTAACTGCCCGACTTGATGCCGCGTGCCACCGTGTTGCTGATGAGCCCGTAGCCGCGCTTGGTATCGTCGATGTTGAAGATATCATCGACGCTGCCAAGCAGTGGCTGCACGTTCAACTCATGGGAATAGCGGCCGGGAATATCGGTCTTTAGATCCACCACGGTGGGGGTTCTGGCGGGATTGTGATGCAAAAATGGCAACCCGGCCAGACGGCCGTTCAACTGCAGGTTTTGGCCATTGGCAATCTTGTCGCGGGTGTTATTGTCGTAGACGCCACCATTTGCGGTGCGGGCATAGGCCGACAACATGGCGAATGACTTGACGTGGGTCTGGGCGCTGATCGGGGTTTGGTTCGACTCGTAGGCGTTGTCGGCCACGAAGTAATTCGGCACGCTCTTGATATCCGGATAGCGGTTAGTGGTCGGGAAATTCTTGTCGAGAGCTGCACCATCATAGTCAAACTCCAGGCCGCCCATCTCGGTGGTGTTGCCCTGGAACGTCATGAACGCATTGACGGTCATTTTATCCTGAATATCGCCGGTGTTCGGCTTGACCTTCCACTCGATGAAGAGCCGGTCCTCGGGCTTGATGATGAGAGTGCCCCGGTTATCATCGGTGGAGTTTAGCAAATGTTCCGGCAGGGTCAGCCAGTCGATATCATAGGACACCTGGTGACCGAAGAAACCGGGTTTGCACTTGGCGCGAGAGGAGGTGGTGCCGGTGAGGTTGTTTTGCCAGTCGAAGAACACGTTTTGCCCCTCACCGGAGGCACCAAACACGGTGGATCCGTTGATATATGGCCCGCAGACGAGGGTTTGGCCCGGCTTCATGGTGATGGGCGTGGGCGTGGTGGACGAGAAATCGGTCCAGTTGGAAATGCTCAGCATGAAGGACTTGATGTGGCGGGCATTGTTATAGACGAACATCTCGTTGAACGACACCGGAGCATCGTTCTGTTGCAGGTCATTGACGGTGAAGTTGAAAGCCATCGGGATGCCATTGATGTCCAGATCGAGTTGATCGAACTTCAAGCTGACATTGTAGGGGTTGTGCAGGGTAATGATGGGCGCATACAGCAGATGGCCCATGCGGGTCAGTTCGGGATGACCGGTACCGGCGGGGGCCCAGGGTCCGTGCGCATCCCGCACCACGAATGAAAACAGGATCTCCACCTTTTCGATGACCGGTGCCGGATAGTATTTCTTGGGTGGCGAGGTTTGGGTGATGGGCACCGCCTCGAGCGGTGCCTTGTAGTAGACCGGGGCATTGCTGTTGAGGCTGGTCTCCTTGTACATGTCGTAATAGCCCTTCAAGGTGGACCAGTACGGGTCGCTCACGCCGGTGATCTTGTGGGTGGAGGCGTAGAGTTTGAGGCCATTGCCGCTGCTGTAGGGCGCGGGCAGGGTGGTGGGCGAAAAGCCGAACAAGGAGGACAAGTCGAGCTTGAGGCCGCCGTCGCGGACATTGGTCGGCAGGCCCATGGAAACCAGGCTCACGTGATTGCGGAACTTGGCGATCTGCTTGCTCGCCGTGGTCAGGTCCACCTGGTTGAGGCTGAGTAATTTGGGGGAGACGTCGGTGGCCTTGGTGAAGAGCGCAGGGGTGGTGTCCTGCGGCATAAATGACAAGGGGCTGGCATCCGTGGCAGTGACCACCGAGGGGTCGGGTCGGTGCCCTGCCAACAGCGCCCGCTTCTGCCAGAGCGTCTGATTTTGGCTGGGATCACGGTAGGAATTGATCCGCGCCTTGACCGACTCGTCGGACACGTGCCAGGCGTAGCCACCTTCGTCCTTGCCATTGCGGAACACCCGGACTTTACCGGCGGTGGCCTTGTCGGCGCTATCGGCGGTGGTGGCACCGAGGGAGGCGGCCCCGACCAGCTCGACGGTTTCCCCGGTGGCGTCGGTGGCCGCAAAGTTGCGGTCGCGGAGGGCCAGCTGATCCTTGTTGGAAACCAGCCAACCGCGGAACAATTCGGTCTTCTTGGCGGTGTAATCCAAGCTGGCTGAATTCGGATTGAAATTCCAGGAATCCCACACCCCCATCAAATGCGGCTTGGCAGGCTTTTCGGTAATGATCTCCGAGCTGGCGGTGATGGCCTTGTCCGGGCCGACGTATTTCTGGAGTTCGCCCAGGGCCAGCATCAGGCCGAGACGGGCGTTGCTGCGGGCCGTGGCCATGGCACGGCCATCCGCGGTGGTGCGCAGCGCGATACCCGAAAGGGTCAACAAGCCGACCGCCAGCAGGGTCAGCAGCACCATCAGGGCCAAGGTGATGACCAGCGCGAAGCCAGCACGAGGGCGAGCCAAACGCGGTCTTTTGACGGTGCCGACGGATGAGTTCATGATTTCTTGGAGGGTGAATCGGATTGAAGCGGCTGGCTATTGCAATGGGTTGGAGCGGCTGGCCTACGCAATAATAGGAACGGAACCGGTGCCCACAAGCAGAATCTACACCAGTTCCGCAGTTTCTACCACTGCGGGGTAGCGAGGTACAAATCGCTCCGAATGCCCCCATCCGCAAGCCGTGGCAGCTGGTCTTTTGTTAAAACCAGCCAATTTGGGCACGATTACGTTCGCCACCCGCGTCGCGCAGCTGTAGGAAAGGCCCATGTTTCGGACAGTAACATGTATATCTGTGGCGGCGGGCAAAGAGCGGGTAGCCGCAGTGGACCAGCCACCGGCGGCAGGCCGGCGGTGGGGTAAGTTGCAAGCGGCCAGCCCGCGACGGATCGCAGCATGGCTTGGCAGGGCGGCGGCGGCCCCGCTTCTGGTGCTTTGCTGCGGCGGCGGCTCGCTGGCCGCGGCGGTTGACGGGCCGAGCGGCGACGAGTGGCAGCAACCGCAGAACCTTGCGCTCAACAAGGAACAGCCGCGGGCCAGCTTCATGTCGTTCCCGGACGCAGCATTCGCCGCAGCCGTGGCCCGCGAAACATCGCCGTTTTTCCAATCGCTGGACGGGCCGTGGAAGTTCCGCTGGGTCGGTAATCCGTCCGAGCGGCCGGCAGGTTTCCAGCGGCCGGAGTTTGACGTGGCGGCGTGGAAGGACATTCCGGTGCCCTCCAACTGGCAACTCGAGGGCTACGACACGCCGATTTATTCCAACCAGAGTTATACCTTCAAACGCGACTGGCCACGGGTAATGGGGGTGCCGCCGCAGGATTGGCCGGCCTTCAAGGACCGCAACCCCGTGGGCAGCTACCGGCGCAGCTTCAGCGTGCCGGCCAGTTGGAGCGGCCAGCAGGTGTTTGTGACCTTCGACGGGGTGGACTCGTTTTTCTACCTGTGGATCAACGGCAGCTACATCGGATTCAGCAAGGACAGCCGCACCCCCGCTTGCTTCAACATCACCAGCGCGCTCAAGCCCGGTGCCAACGTCATCGCCGCCGAGGTCTACCGCTACTCGGACGCCAGCTACCTCGAGTGCCAGGACATGTGGCGGCTCAGCGGGATCTTCCGCAGCGTCTATCTGCACGCCACCCCGCCCCTCCAGATCCGCGACGTGTTCGCCATCCCCGATCTGGATGCCGGCTATCAGAACGGCGCGCTCACGGTCAAGGTGGATGTTAGAAACCTGGCGGCCACACCGCAGGCGGCCAGCCAGCTGCGGGTCGGATTGCTGGACAAAGCGGGAAAGCCGGCCGGCGGGGCGGTGGTGGCGTTTGGCGACGCACTTGAACCCGGCGGCAAGCGCCAGTTGGTGGCCGCGCTCAAGATTGACAAGCCGCTGAAATGGACTGCCGAGACGCCCAACCTCTACACCGTGGTGATAGAATCCCTGGCGGCAGACCAGCACCCGCTCGAGGCCGTGAGCCTGCGCACCGGTTTCCGCAAGGTCGAGATCCGCGGCGGGCGCTACCTCATCAACGGCCAGGCCGTCAAACTCAAGGGCTCCAACCGCCACGAAATGGAACCCGACACCGGCCACGCGGTGAGCCGCGAACGCATGCTGCAGGATATCGTCCGGCTCAAGGAGGCCAACGTCAACCACGTCCGCACCTGCCACTATCCGAATGACCCGTATTGGTACGAGCTGTGCGACCTGCATGGCATCTATCTGATGGATGAGGCCAACATCGAGTCGCACGGCTACTATTATGGCGAGGCGTCGCTGTCGCATCCGCCGGAATGGAAGCCGGCGCATGTGGCCCGCGTGGTCAACATGGTGCAACGTGACAAAAACCACCCGTCCGTCATTTTCTGGTCGCTGGGCAACGAGGCCGGCCCGGGCAAGAATTTCCAGGCGGCGCATGACGCGCTCAAGGCGATCGACCAATCGCGCCCGGACCATTACGAACGCAACAGCGATATTGTCGACGTCGACAGCACGATGTACCCCGACGTCGGCTGGGTGGCGTCGCTGGCCGCCGAGAAAAACCGCAAGAAGCCATTCTATATCTGCGAGTATGCCCACACGATGAACAACGCGCTGGGCAACCTGGCCGATTACTGGCAGGCCATCGAGTCGAGCGACAACATCATCGGCGCCTCGATCTGGGAATGGCAGGACCAGGCGATTTACGCCAAGTCCGTCGACGGCAAGGTGAGCGTGGATCTGGCCCGCGGCAAGCCCGAGGCCGGGGTGAAAAAGTTTGCGGCCTACGGTGGCGACTTTGGTGACAAGCCGAATGACGGGTTGTTCATCCTCAAGGGGGTGGTGTTCGCCAACCGCGATCCCAAGCCCGCGTTTTGGGAGGTGAAGCGGGTCTATCAGGACATCACGGCCAGCGCGGTGGCCGGCGAGGCGGCGCAGGTCGATGTTTTCAACAAATACTTCTTCCGCAATTTGGCGGACTTCGATCTGCACTGGTCACTCAGCCAGGACGGCAAGCTCATCGAGGACGGCACGCTGCCCGCCCCGGACCTGGCACCGCGCCACAAGACGCGGCTGACCATCCCCTTCAAGACCGGCACGCGGGCGGCAACCTCCGATTGGCAACTGCGGGTGTCGTTTCATCTCAAGGCGGATAGTTCCTGGCAAAAACAAGGCTACGAAGTGGCCGCCAACCAGTTGGCTCTGGCGCCGACCGTGCCCGGGCTCCCGGTCATGGCGCGCGCCGCCAAGCCCGCAGGATTCACCGTGGACGAGCAGGACGGGCGCATCGTAGTGAGCTGCGGCGCGGCTGCGGCGGGTGCCAACGGTCCGTTCACCGCCGTGTTCGACCGCAACAGCGGCGGCTTGGCATCGCTGACCTACGGTGGTCATGAAATGCTCGCCGGCACCTCCAAGCTCAACGCGTTTCGCGCCTTCACCGACAATGACAAATGGACCGCCAACGGCTGGTTCGGCAACGGCCTGCACACTCTAACAGACAAAGCGCTGGACATCAAGGTGGACCGCAGCAACCAGGACGCCGTGCGGATCGTCGCCCGCATCCACTCCCAAGGGGTGAGCTCCGACCGGGTGCCGGAACAAAACAGCGGGTCTCACAAAATCGTGACCGGTCGCGCACTCACGGCTGATGATTTCCATTTTGAAAGCACCCAGGCATGGACGGTTTTCCCGGACGGCACCGTGGCAGTCGATATCGTCGGCTCGGGGGTGGGCCCGTCAATCGTGTTGCCCAAAATCGGCCAGCAATGGCTGGTGGCCCCGGCGCTGGAGCGCTTCACTTGGTATGGCCGCGGGCCGGAAGAAAACTATCCGGACCGCATGACCGGATCGGACATCGGCCGCTACTCCCGCAACGTGAGCCAACTCCCGGTCGCCTATCCGAAACCAATGGACATGGCCAACCACCAGGGCGTGAGCTGGTGCGCCCTAACCGACCAAACCGGCCGCGGCTTCGTCGTCGCCAGCCGCGGCGAGCCGATGGCCGCCACCGCCCTGCCGTGGACCGCCATGGAGTTGCTCACATCGCGCCATCCGGTCGATCTGCCAACGTCCAAATGCAACGTGTTGTCGCTCGACGCGCGGGTCCTCGGCCTCGGCGGCGCGAGTTGCGGACCGCCGCCGATGGCGCGCGACGTCGTCCGCTCCGGCCCGTATAACTTCGGCTTCGTGATCCGGCCGTTGTCAGCCGGAGCCGACCCGGCGGCGGTGGCACGCCCGATGGTGCCGGTGACCGCGCCGGTGACCCTTGAGCGCGACCGCCAAGGACGCATCGCGCTGTCCTCCGCGACTCCACTGGCGGCAATCCGCTACCGCACGAATGGGGGCGAGTGGCAGGTGTGGTCAACCCCCTTTGCGTTGCAGCAGGCGGGCACAGTTGAGGCGGTGGCGGAAGCGCCGGGGTTCATCCGCTCCGCTCCCACCGTGCAGGATTTCCCCTTCAGCTTGCCGCGCGATACCTGGAAAATCGTCCGCGCCGATAGCGAGGAATCGGGCGAAGGCGAAGCAATCCACGCCATCGACGGCAAGCCCGACACCTATTGGCACACCCGCTGGCAGGGGGCCGCGCCGCGCCCGCCGCACGAACTTGTGATTGATTTGGGCGTCAAGGCCGAGCTTGCTGGAGTCACCCTGCTGCCGCGCCAAGACAATGAGAACGGCCGCATCAAGGATTGTGAAATATATACCAGCCTCGACGGCAAGGATTGGGGAAAACCGGCGGCATCCGCCACCCTCAAAGGCGCCGGCGGCTTGGAACACATCCGCTTCAACGCGGCGCGGCCGGCGCAATTTGTCCGCCTGCTCGTCCTCAGCGAGGCCAAAGGCAACCCGTGGACGGCTCTCGCTGAATTCGATGTCATCGCCACCAAATCCCTCGAAGCCGCCGCTCCCAAACCGAAACGCTGATCGGCACGCGCCGCGACGCGCTCGCAGAAACACTGGCGGCGGGGACGCCGCCAGCACGGCCTGCGGCGAGGACGCCGCAGCCACCCGCCGCAGCCACCCGCCGCAAGACACCGCAGCCCCAAGAACCCTGCAACGGAAAATAGAAACCACGGATTTCACGGAATGCACGGATGAAGAAAGAGTTATGCGTTTTGTGGCATTCACCATTTGGGTGAGCCAGTGACTTGACAGATCAGAACCATCTTATCCGTGTAATCCTCTTCAATCCGTGAAATCCGTGGTAAAAAAAACGCCACCTCTACCGTTCCCATTTTCCCATTTAGGATAACAGCCCCTCCCAGCCCGGATTGACGCCGCCGCGAATCGCACCCTTCCACAGCCGTTAGATATACTTTTCCCCCCACCCAACCATCGCCATGACCCATCCATCCACTGCCCCGAATTTGTCCGAAATTGCCACCCTCTTTGACCTGCGAGCCGACTTTGTGCACGGCTCGGCGTACGGCTCTGGACATATCAACGATACCTATTGCGGCACCTTCGACCAGGCCGGCCAGCGCCTTCGCTACATTCTCCAGCGCATCAACACCAATGTCTTTAAAACACCGTTCGAACTGATGGACAACGTCGCCCGGGTGACCCGCCACGCGCTGGCGCGGCTGCTCGAGGAAGGCCACCCCGAAGCCCACCGCCGCACCCTCACCTGCATCCCGGCTCACGACGGCAAACCCTACGCCTGCGACGCCCAGGGCAACGTGTGGCGGGTCTATCCATTCATCGAACGCGCCCGCGGATACGACGAAATCGAGACCAACGAACAAGCCTATCAAGCCGCCAAGGCGTTCGGCAATTTCCAGAAACTCACCGCCGACCTTGGCGGTGCCCGCTTGCACGAGACCATCCCGCAGTTCCACCACACCCCGACGCGCCTCGCGGCCCTGCGCGCCGCCATCGACGCCGATGCCTGCAATCGCGCCGCCGGCTTGCAGCCCGAGATCGCCTTTGTATTGGCACGTGCCGCGGATTGCTCCCGCATCAGTGATCTCATCGCCTCCGGCACCATCCCCGAGCGCGTCACCCACAACGACACCAAACTCAATAACGTGCTGCTCGACGACGTCACCGCCGAGGGGGTGTGCGTCATCGACCTCGACACCACCATGCCCGGCTCGGCGCTCTATGACTTTGGCGACATGGTCCGCACCGCCACGCCGACCAACCGGGAGGACGAGGTTGACTTGAGCCGGCTGGACGTGCGGCTGGACCGCTTCGAGGCCCTCGTGCGCGGCTATCTCGGTGCCGCCAAGACGTTTCTCAATCCGGCCGAAATCGCCCATCTCGCGTTCGCCGGCAAGCTGCTCACCCTGGAGTGCGGCATCCGTTTCCTAACCGATTACCTGCAGGGTGATATCTATTTCAAGATCAAACACCCCGCTCACAACCTCGATCGCTGCCGCAATCAGTTCGGCTTTGTCGCCGCGCTTGAAGCCAAGCTCGAACCGATGGAACAAATCGTGGCCACCCACGCCGGCTGACCTCCACCTAACGGAACCACCCGCTCAGCGGCAACCGCAGAAACAGGATGGAACCATTGCCCTCGTAGAGCACGCCGAGGTGCTCGGCATCGGCGATGGCAAGGCATGAGTAGCCGAAACACGCTCGCGAGTCATACAGCCGCGCATCGGCGGCCGGCCAGCTGAGCGCTTCATCCCGCGACAACTTGACGGTCATCTGGTGGCGGCCGTCGGTGGCGTCTGGATTGGAGAAAAACATAAGCGCACCGTGCTGCGGGTGCTGCCAGCGCAGCAGGCTGGCCATGCACACCGGCTCGCGCAGCGCCTTGCGATCGGTCGGGTGCAGCGTCCAAGTCTGGCCGCGGTCGCGGGTCACCGCCACCGTGCGAGCGCCACCGCGGTTATCGCGGCAATTGATCATCAGCGAGCCGTCCGCGAGTTCTGCCACCTGGGCCTCCGTGGTATTGCTCTTGACGCCACAGCCGACGTGCCAGGACTTGCCGCGGTCGGCCGACCAAATCAGGGTCGAAAACGGTTTGCCCTCGTCGGGAGGACCGTCGGCGGCTCGATATTGCGCTGGCATCACCAAGGTGCCGTCGCGCAAGGTGATGCCGGCTCCGGGCCCCTGCATGAACAACCGCCACTCCGGCTTTTTCAATTCACTGGTCAAATTGCGCGGCGGGGCCCAGCTGCGGCCGTCGTCGTCGCTCCAAGTCATCATGAACTGGTTGGTGGTCTCGGGCGTGAGGCCGGGTTTCGAGCCATTCCAGCCGAGTTTGCCGTGGCTCCACGAGGCGGCAATCCAAATCCGGCCGCTCACCTCGTCGACCAAGGTGCACGGGTCGCCCACGCCGTCGAAGGCGAATTTCGGGTCGTTGCCGGTGTCCAAGGCCACGCGCTGCGCTTGCCAGGTGCGGCCGCCATCCGGCGAGCGGGACACCCCGATATCGATGTCGGCGGGCAGATCGCCCGCGTGGCGGTAGCGCACATCATAGACCGCCAGCAGCGAGCCATTTTTGGTCCGCACCAAGCCGGGGATCCGGAACGCCTTCGAGCCATCATCGCCGGGCAGTTTCACCGCGACGCCGATGCGCTGGAATCCGTCCGGCGAGACCACCGCCGGTTCCAACACCAGGCCACCGGCCTTCACGCGGAACAGCGAGGCATCAATCAGCCCGTCGATATCAGCGCCCGCCCGCAGCACCGGTGAAATCCAAAACCAATTGTCGCCGGGCTCCAGGGCACGGCTGCAGGCGAGGGACATTTTCCCCTTGCTGCGCGCCACCTCCCCCACCCTCTCGGCACCCTTGTCCTGCGGCTCGGCGGAACCGGCGAAAATTTCCACCCGCTCGATGTCCTCCGGGTGAGTGGTGCCATCGAGGCCGAACTCAACGCCCTCGAGTTGCAGCGCCCCCTCACTGCCGGTGACCGTGACGCAGAACCCGAGCACCGGGTTGAAACCGGCCCGCAGCATCGCCGGACATACCGGCTGAGTGGTGGCCACCCGCAGCGCCCGCAGTGCTCCGGCCTCGCTGATCATCACATCGTCCAGCAGGATTCCGCCGTTTTCACCGGAATTACAGGCCAAGCGCAGCTCGCGGGTGCCAACCGGAAGCACCACCCGCAGCGGCGTCAGAAATCCACCCACCTGCACGGCGTCGGGCCCGGCACGGTGGATTTGCTGCCAGCCACCGCCGCTCATCGCCTCGATGGTGAACTCAAACGGCGGCCGCTTCGTCCAACGCTCGGCAAAGCACGCCAGTCGGGCACCCGCCGCTGCGGGGGCCGCCAGCTCCAGCAAAATCTGGCCCTTGCCGTGTTCACCCAGCCGCAGGCAGTGCGTGCCGCTGTGGCCACGCCCAGCCAGCACGCTGGCGTCCCCCGCCGCCGCCGACCAGCGGCCTGCCGACGATTCCAGCGCGGTCAACGGGCCGGGCGGAACGTCTTCAAATGATTCAGGCGCTGCGCAGGCAACGACGGGCAACAGACAGGCAAGCAGGACTTTCACAGAGGACAGCATGCCTCCGTATACGTCGGCGCGCTACGCAATCTTTACTGGTTGGTTGTAAAGACCACTGCAGCGGAGGGCCGCCATCGTTCATGAAGGGCTAAAGGCCAACCGCTTGGCAGCAAGCACGTCACAACCCATGAGCCACCAAACGTTCACCAGCCATGGGCGAACTCTGCCCGCCCTCCACCCGACAGAAAGCTCAACTCGGCTCCGGAAATCCAGGCACAACTCACAGCCTGGATATCAGTCCGAAATTTTTGAAATGTGAATATATTAAGGTATAACTATCGCAATTCTTGGAATTCTGATAACTCCACCGAATCAATTACTTCCCGACTTCCCCCTTGGCTTTTCATGCGCGCCAAACCCGAAAAATCGCCTTCCTAGCAGTTACTATAATCAAACAATACAACGAACAAAACTATGAGGACCATCCATTCATTTATCACGGCGGGGGCTTTGCTGAGTGCCGTCAGTCTACCGGCATTTGGCGCATCTACTCTCGCCGAGTACGCGTTCAACATTGACGGAACCGTATCAGACTACCTCCTCCCCGCCCCACCTCCCGCGGGAGTCAACATCGCCGGATTCAACACCGGTACCGGCCTTGGAACCATCCAGATGACAATGGCTGGAACCGGACTACATTACGGCGGCGTGTTCCTCGACCACGAAATCGACGAGATCATCAACACCTTCTTCAATGAAACCGGCGCTAAAAGCGGAGCGCCCTCCTCCGGCCTATCCTGGGAGATCGATGAACCCGGCTGGAAAACCGGGGATATCTTCACTAATTTCGGAGCTAGCAATCTTGACAACACCAACAGCAGCCTCATCCCGGACGATGTCTCGATGGCCTTGGCATGGAATTTCACCCTGAATCCGGGAGAGACGGCCCTGCTGAGTTTCAATGTCAGCGAGACCATGCCCACCTCGGGCTTCTACCTGTCACAAACCGATCCAGCCAGTCAAGAAAGCCTGTACTTCACCAGCTCCCTCGCTGTCCAAGGGCAATCAGTGCCGGACGCCGGTTCCTCGCTCGCCCTCCTTCTTTGTGCGATGACCGGCATCGTCGGATGGCGCTCCGCACGAAAACCCTAATCGACGCTCCATATGCAGTTAACAACTCTCTCCTTCCAAAACCATGAACAAATCCTCGCTAATAAAATGGGCAGGTCGTACGACTAGCCTCATCAGTCTGATAGTTCTCAGCCACGCCGCCTTCGCGGCTGCTCCCGTTGTCAGGACCGTGCCATGGGTGGCCAGCCAACCGCTGATTCCGCACGACGCATGGTCGGGCAAGACAATCACACTTAAAGGCACTTGCAATGTCCAGAATGGCACGCCTGCCGGCACCACGTACTCGTACATCTGGGACTTCGGCGATGCCAGCCCGGTGGTCTCCGGAACGGTGGCCAACAAGTATGTCATCCAAGCGACACACGCCTATACAGGAGCCAGCAACCTCGTGTTCACCGCTACGCTGACTGTCCAAAATTCCACCACGGGTGAAAAAGGCGAGGCCAAGTACTATACCAGCATCAAAGACAAGACATTGCCGGTAGAAGTCAACGTCGCCATCGATGAAGGCCTGTGGTATTTGTGGAAAAACGCCGGCCGCAGCTCCGGGCAGTATTACTGGAACAACTACACCCCGGGCGGCTACGGTTACTACGGCAATTCCACCGCTTCCGCGGTGCAAGCGTTCGAGAGCCAGGGCCACTTGGAAAATCAGCCTTTGAACCCGTACTCCGAGGCTGTCACCGGTGGCATCGACTACCTGACAAACAACCTGGCTGTGCAGACCATGTCCCTGCAAGCCGGGGCTAACCCTGACTCCAACGGCAACGGCATCGGCCTTTACTGGAATTCGGATCGTTCCATTTACGAAACCGGCTCGGTGGTGGATGCCTTGGTCGCCTCAGGCACACCCGACGCGACCGCGCGCACGGGAAACGCCTCCGTGCTTGGCAAGTCCTACAAGACGCTCGTACAGGACATGGTTGACATGTATGCTTGGGGCCAGTCGGACAGCGGTTCAGTGATAGGGGGATGGCGCTATAGCTGGAATGAGTATAACCCTGACAATTCGGCCTCCCAGTGGGGAGCAATCGGCATGATTGCAGCGGAGCGGCATTTCGGCTGCATGGTGCCGCAATGGGTCAAGGACCGCAACAGTCAGTGGCTCACCTACTCATATAACTCCGCCGGGTATTTCGGCTACACCAATCCCAGCCCGAATTATTGGTACTCTACAGGCCCTTGCGGGATGGTCCAACTTGCATTCGACGGCAAAGACGTGACCGATTCCAAGTGGGTGGCTTGCCAACAGTTTATTACCAGCAACTGGGCCTCATTCATCAGTTGGCATGTGGCGCGCTACTACTCGTGGTATTCGTTTGCCAAGGCCATGCGGGTGGCACTGCCGATCCCGGTTGTCACTTTGCCTGACGGCAAAGACTGGTATGGCGACAATACCAACGGCTTGGCGCGACTCTTGGTGAATGCCCAGCAATCGGATGGATATTGGCCTTACGACGACTGGCCTTACGTCGGATACCAGACGGCCACCGCTTGGAACCTCATCATCCTGAGCCCCACGTTGTTCAAGGCGGGATCTCCGGTGGCGGTCGCCAAGGCAGTCCCCAATCCGGCGGTCGCCGGGCAGACCATCCAGCTGGACGGCTCTGCATCCTACCAACAAGACCCCTCCAAGCTGATCAATACGTGGGAATGGGATCTCAACAACGACGGCGTCTACGAGGCATCCGGACCGTTTGCAACGGTTGCGTTCCCCTCCATCGGCAACTATCCGGTCAAGCTGCGGGTCACAGACAATTCCACGCCTGCGGAGTCGGCGGTCACCACCTTGACGATTGTGATCAACGTCCCGCCGCTGGCACCGAGCGCATCTGCCGGTGGCCCATATGCCCTCTGCCCGGGCTCGACGCCCTGGTTCCTCGATGGCACCGCATCGGTCAACCCGGATGACGGCCAGCACCAGCCAGGCCCGTACCCTGGTGACTCGATCAAGACCTATGCATGGGATCTCAACGGCGACGGACTGTTCAACGATGCGTACGGTGCGCAGCCCGATGTGACGGCATACTTCCTGGCAAAGGGAGTCGGCAGCTACCTCGTCCAACTCAAGGTAACCGACAATACGGCAGCCTCATTCCCGGCCAGCGGGTATCCTGATCTCTCGAGCACCGCATCGGCGGTCGTCAACGTGCTGGCACCCTCAGACCCCGGCTGCTCCTGCGTCAGCGACCTTGCCGCAAGGGCGAAACCCGGCAAGGTGCAGTTGACCTGGACGAACACGGGCGCCCACCACTACAATGTGTACCGGAGTAAAGTCAACGGAGGGCCGTATGCCCTGCTCGCTGCCGCCACCACGACGTATTGCACGTATCTGGACAACTCGGTCGTCAACGGCACAACCTACTACTACGTTGTCAGGGAGGCCAACTTGGTCAATCAGGAATCATGCCAGTCCAACCAAGCCAGTGCCAAGCCTGTCACCCGCTGACAGCGCGACGTGGGCTGATCTGACATAGACAAGCCCTCAAACAAGACCGGCAGACGTCACAGTCTGCCGGTTTTCATTTTGCGGTGTCGTGGCACTGAGGGGGATCCCTCGCGCAAAACACCAAGGCCACCCAATATTGGAGCGCAAACAAGCATGTCGCGCCTTGTGTCGGCACCCAGCAACCCACTTTCACCACCCGCTCTTCCATTGCACACCCATCACCAACGAACTCAAACATCCTGACATCCCGTTCTACTGGTCATCCACCTCTGCTCATCCCGGTGAGGATGCGTCCCAGAACGCCTTCGCCTGGACGTAGCTTTCGGCCGTGCCGGCGGGTCGCGCTCCGGCGCTGATGATATCCATGGCGCAGGGGCGGTCAGATTCGATACTCACGCGCCAAAAGTCCTTGAGTCCGATTTCTTCCCAAGCTGACATCCCCGGCAGCGGGGGTATCGCCTCTCTCACCGGCCCGGTTCCCAGCGGAAAACAGCGCTTTTACCGTGCCTCTGTGCGGGTGCCCTGAGCCTCCCAAATATTCCATTCCGCCAATGCAAGTTTCGCGCCGGCGCGTGCCGCCGCTAGCCACCGCGTGTGGCTATTGGGCTCTGATAATGCCGCGCATGACCTGGCCGTGACCGGGGAAGGTGCAAACAAACTGATAATCCCCCGCAGCGGCCGGCAGGGTAAACTTGAGGGTGGCCATCTGGCCGTGATCCAACATTTTCGAGTGAGCCAGAATCTTGGAAGACTCGGGGATGAAATCCTTGGCAAAGCCGGCAGCACCCAGCGCCAGCGCCGCGGTGCAGACTTCATCGGCAGCACCCGGTTGGGTGATCACGACGTTGTGCGGCATCAGGTCAACATTGATGAAATGGAGTTCCACCTGCTGGCCCGGCTTGGCGTCGATGCTGGATTGATCAAACTTGAGGGCCTCCTTGACGGTTAGCAACTGCACTTCCAGGGTGCCGTCCGGCCGCACGCTCGGGGCGAGACTCTTGATCCCGGCCTCCTGGCTCGAGGGCCGTGATTGCGGGTCGATCGCATTGCCGCTCCAGAAATGAGCGACGGTTTTGGCGGCTATGCGGGCGAACGGTTCGGGTGATTGTTGGAGGATCTTGAGCAGGTTCATGTCCCGCACATCCAACCGCTGGTGCAACCACAGCGCCTCGAGCAAGTGATGGGCGTCGGCGGGATTCTTCGGATCGAATTGCTGCATCCACTCCTTGCAGGCCGCCAGGACCTCGGCGGGCTGGTGCTTGCTCAGCTCGATGTGGGTGCGATAGCGCACGCCATCCACCGGGTGCTTGAGATTTTCCAATAATTTTGCCACTGGCTGGCCGTCGATGTCGACGTGCTCCTGGAGTTTGCGTCCCTCGGCGACGATGCGATAGACGCGGCCGTGGCTTTTGTCGCGTTCGGGGTCGCGGATGTTGTGCTGCATGTGGCCGATGATGGCGTTCTGCCAATCGGAGAAATAGAGCGCACCGTCGTCACCGAACTGAATGGCGGTGGGGCGGAAATTGGGATCGGTGGATGAGACCATATCGACCACCGGGGTGCCGTGGACCAAGCCGGAAATTGCATCGCGATCGAGCTTGTACTGTTTGATGCCGAGAAATCCGATGGAATTGCAGATGAGGAAATTGCCCTGGTTTCCAGCGGGAAATTGGCTGCTGGAAACGATGGCGCTGGAGGGCACCGGGCGCACTTGTTTTTGCAGCAGTTCGCGCATTTTGAAGCCTTTTTGATCTGGCACGACCTGGAAGGTGTTGCCCGAGGTGCCGTCGGTGGCATAATGAAACCCCCAGTAATCGAAGGCAATGCCGTGCGAGTTGGGGCCGTTGGCGGCATGAAAACTGAAAGTATGGCTGGCCGGATCGAAGCGATACATCCCGTCGCGGGTGGCCTCAAACGCCCTGGCCCACGGGGTTTCCACGTTTTCCACAATGAACACGCCGCGTTGCCAGTACAGTCCGCCATCGGGGCCGAAGCGGAAATTGTTGGCAGCATGGTGGGTGTCGGCGTTGTCGAGGCCTTGCAGCATCACCTCGCGCACGTCTGCCACCCCGTCGCCCTTGCTGTCCTTGAGAAACAGCAGGTCGTGACCCGAGGTGACCAGCACCCCTCCGTTCCAGAATTCAAAACCCGTCGGATTCTCGACCGTGGCGAAGGTGATGCACTTGTCAGCCACACCGGAGTGTTTCTCGTCAGTTAGAATGAGCAGACGGTCGGTCAACGGCTTGCCAGGTTCCCACTTCGGATAGGACCCCCACGCGGCAACCCACAGGCGCCCCTTCGGGTCCACGGCCATCTGCACGGGGTTGGCCAGTTCAGGGAAGCGCTTTTCATCAGCGAAGAGGTTCACCTTGAAACCGGGGGCCACCGTCATCTTGCTGATGGCTTCCTGGCCGTCGATATAGGGGATGCTTTGCTCGGTTTTGTGGCTCACATTGGACACAACCTGGAGCGGTGCCGGCAGATTGCTATCGTCGACCTTAAACGGTTTGCCGGCGGCCAGCGCCCAGATTTGGCGGTCGCGGTTGCTGGCCATTTGCTGCCATATCAGCAGTTCCTGCTGGAGCACCTCGCCGTTGCTTTGGTTGTTTTCAAAGCGCAGTACCGACCGGTTGCCCCAGACATCATTGCTGTCGGACGCGCGGTAGGAATTGTGCCAGTAGGTGCTCTTGGTATTGACGGCTTGGCGCAGATTTTCATCGTTAGGCGAGGCCGTCACGGACTTCTTGAGGAGCGCCTGGGCGATGACCCCTGCCAACTCGCGATTGCCGGCGGCAGACAAATGCGCCCCGTTGAGGGTCAGCGGCGCTTTGGCATTGGCGTAAAGCACCAGCGTTGGCTGGTACAGATCGACAAATGTTGCATTTTCCGCCTCGGCCACTTCCTTGACCGCATTGGCATAGAGGGCGAGACGATTGTTGTTAGCCGCAGCGTCTGGCAGCAGCGGGTTGTGCAGGTTTTCATTGGCGATGGGCGAAAACAGCACCAATCGCAGCGTGTTCTTTCCGTTGAAGTTCTTTGCCTTGTAGCTATCGATCATCGCGGCGTAATCGGCCTTGAATTTTTCAAGGCCTGGCTGGCCTTGGAACGACTCGCTGTATCCGAAGAAGCAGAAGACCACATCGGCTTTGCACTGGGCCAGCAGGGCCTCGCTGTTAGGCACATTTTCAGAACGCGGGCGCCTGGCCACTTCATCGCCGCACACCGCGATGTCGCGGAAGCTCAATTCCAACTGGGAGGTTTCGCGCTGGATCAAGGTTTCCATCCACCCGTCATGTTGCATGCGATCGGCCAGGGAATTTCCAATAAGGCAGATCTTATCGCCTTTTTGGAACGTGAATTCAGCACGGGCGGTCAGTATCATCAGCCCGGAGCTCAATAGCAGCAGGGCGAGTCGGGTGATCATCATGAGTGGGTTGGCTCGGTAAAAATTCGATATTGCCGGTCACGCAACCACGGGGCATGGCATTGCGCAAGCGACTCACGGAAAAAAATTGATTTAATTCCGGCAGGAATAATGTATCGTAGGGGCGATGCGCTTGAGCGGTTTTCTGGCTATTGTGCTTTTGTGTTCGCCGCAGCCCGCCGGGGCCGGCGGCAATCCGTTGGATGTCGAGTTGCTTTCCGAGCAGCGCAACATCCGTCCTGGTGCGGCATTTTGCCTCGGGCTGCACCTGCGCCATCCGCCCGGCAGCCACTCGTATTGGCAGCATCCGGGGATTGTCGGTCTGGCGACACAGGTTGAATGGGACTTACCTGCGGGCATTGTCGCGGGTGCCATCGAGTGGCCGGCACCGGCGTTGGTCAAGATGGCGGGCTACGACGCCCAAGGGTACGAGGGCGAGACCTTGTTGCTGATTCCCCTGACGGCTGCGGCGGATTTAGCCAGCAAGCAGGTGAGAGTGACCGCCAAAGTCTCATGGATGTGCTGCGGCGCAACCTGCAGCCCAGCTGTGAAAATCCCGTTTGGCGTGACGCTGCCGGTGGCCGTGTCTGCGGAGGCGGACCCGGCGAACGAAGCGTTGTTTGCAAAATTTCGCGCACTGGTGCCGAAGCTGGATCCGGCGTGGCGGGTCGCCGTCATGCGCGCCCCACACACGATCGTGCTCACCCTGCACGCTCCGGGCGACAGGCCGGCACCGCCAACGGCCGACGGCATCCGGTTTTTCACGGCGGATGGCCAGGTGGACACGAGCCAAAAACAAGTGCTTGCGGTTTTATCCGACGGCACGGTCCGGATACAACTGGCGCTCTCGGAATTCGCGCCGCCGCACCCAGCCACGCTGCCCGGAGTGGTGGCGTTGCCGGCCGCCTGGCAGAGCGACGGCCAACCCTTGCATCTGCAAATCAATCCCGAATACTGAAGAGAGAACTTTCTTGATAAACCCCCGGCTTAGCGGCGGTATCAACCTGCCCCCAGCCGCCCACCCAACACACCATGCACTCGCGACGTCTATTTTTGCTCAAACCTGTGGCCTCGACAACAATCCCCGTCGGGCTGGGCGGACGTGGCATGGGCGAGAATCCGCCCCCGCCGGACAAACTTAAAGAGACCGATCCGGTGGCGACGGCCGTCGGTTTCAAGTCATTCGTCACCGCTGCCTCGTTAGCCGCCATGTTACAAACCGCCGTCCCCGCCGCTGAAGCGGATTGGGTTGACTACCCCGGCGGTGATGGTCCGGGCAAGGGCAAGCACATCGTGTTGATCGCCGGCGACGAGGAGTACCGCTCCGAGGACAGTCTGCCGATGTTAGGCAAGATCCTGTCCCAGCGCCACGGCTTCGATTGCACGGTGCTGTTCTCAGTTTCGCCGGAGGGGCTGATCGATCCGAACGCCGGGGCGAGCCTCAGCCACCCCGAGGCCTTGGATTCGGCCGACGCCATCGTGATGTTGATCCGCTTCCGCAGGTGGCCCGACGCGGCGATGCGGCGATTTGATGCGGCGATGCGCCGGGGAGTGCCGGTCATCGGGCTGCGCACCAGCACGCACGCCTTTCAACTGCCCGACGCGAGCGAGTTCAAGGAGTATAACAGTTTTGGCAAACGCGTGCTCGGCGAGCAATGGGTCAACCACTGGGGCGGGCACAAGTCAGAGGCCACCCGCGGCGTCATTGAGGCCGCCAATGCCGGCGATGCGCTGCTGCACGGCGTCAGCGAGGTATTCGCCAATTCCGACGTCTATGAGGCGGCCCCGCCCGCCGATGCCAAAATCCTGCTGCGCGGCCAGGTGCTCAAGGGGATGAGCCCGGGCGACGAACCGGCCAGCTATCACAAGAAACGTGCCGACGGCGTCGAGCAGCCAATCAACGAGCCGATGATGGCCGTGGCGTGGAGTCGCGAACTCAAGGGCGGGGCGGGCAAGACCCACAAGATCCTCTGCACCACGATGGGCGCGGCGACGGATCTGACAAACGAAGGGCTGCGGCGCCTGGTGGTCAACGGCGTATACTGGGGCCTGGGACTCACAGTGCCGGCCAAGGCGGACGTAAGCATCGTCGGCAGCTATGAGCCGCTGATGTATGGATTCAATGGCTTCCGCAAGGACGTCAAACCTTCGTCTCACCAATAAACCACCTGCTCACTTGCCGCTCCACTCGCCGAAGTTGCGGAATTTTTCGTAGCGCTGGGTGAGCAGAGCGTCGGTGGATAGACTGGCGAGTTCGGCGAGATGGCGCAGGACACAATCCCGGAAGGCGCTGGCGGCGGCGTGGTGGTCGTAATGGGCACCGCCGGTGGGTTCGTCGATGACGTCGTCGATGAGGCCGAGCTGCTTGAGATCGGGGGCGACGAGTTTCATGGCTGCGGCGGCCTCCGGGGCGTGCTTGCGGTGTTTCCAGAGGATGGCGGCGCAGCCTTCCGGGCTGATGACCGAGTAGTAGGCGTTTTCCATCATGATGACGCGGTCGGCCACGCCGATGCCCAGCGCGCCGCCGGAGCCACCCTCGCCGAGGACCACGGCAATGGTGGGCACCCGCAGCAACATCATTTCGCGCAGGTTATAGGCGATGGCTTCGGCGATGTTGCGCTCTTCCGCGCCGATGCCGGGAAAGGCACCGGGGGTGTCGATGAGGGTGATGATGGGCAGGCCGAATTTTTCCGCGAGTTTCATCAAGCGCATCGCCTTGCGGTAGCCCTCGGGGTGGGCGCTGCCGAAGTTGCGGCGGAGGTTATCCTTGGTATTGCGGCCTTTTTGGTGGCCGACGATGACGACGCGCTGGCCGCCGATGCGGGCGAAGCCGCCGGGCATGGCGTGGTCGTCGCCAATGTGGCGGTCGCCGTGGAGTTCACAAAAGTCGGTGAAGGCGTTGGCCACGTAGTCCAGCATGAAGGGGCGGCTGGTGTGACGGGCGATCTGAACGCGCTGCCAGGGGCTCAAATTTTGATAGATAGAGGAGCGGGTATCGGCGAGTTGGTCCTCCATGGCGGCCAGGTCGGCGGAGAGGTCGAGGTTTTGGGAGAGGGATTTGGCGCGGAGTTTTTCCAACTCGCGCTCGAGTTCGGCGATGGGCTTTTCGAATTCGAGGATTTGCATGGCAGAGGATTGCTGGATTTAGCTTTGAGAGGCAAGGAGCAATTGCGGCGGGCCGCTCAGCGGGCGGTGACGCGGATTTCCACGGTGTTGCCGACGCGGGTGAGCAGGAAGAGCTCTTCAACATCGGCCGGGCTCAAGAAGATGCCCCGCGCGCCGACGTCTTCCGCCGCATACGCCCGGATCTGCACCGGCGATTTGGCGAGTTGTATCGCTTTTCCAGCTGGCAGCGCGGCCTTGGCATCCGTTTTGGCGTCCGCCTTGGCGTCCGATTTTGGATCGGCCTTGGACTTCGGCTTGATTTTCGATTTCGGGTCCGCCTTGGCGCGCGGTTTGGCATCAGGCTTGCTCCGGCGGGCGTCAAGTTGGCCGGTTTTTGAGCCGATGGTGGTCCGCAGCGAGCTGAGTTTACCGGCGGCCTCGAGGTGGATGATCGGGTATTCGCAGATGAAGCGCCCGCCGTCCCAGAGCGAGATTGCTTTGCGTTGGGGCTCGATGAGGAGGCGGTATTCCAAGGGCATGACGAGCAATTCTTCGCCGGGCACGAGGTTTTTGAGCTCCTGCAAGCCATTGAGGTGGACGATGCAATCTAAGGTGGTCTTGTAATGGGCGGCGATGCCGAGGAACGAATCGCCGCGTTTGACGATGTGGGTTTGTTTGCCCGCCATCTGGGTGGTGGAGAGGATGTCGTCGAGGTTCATTTCGCCAACGATGTGGCGGGCGACAGGGGCGGAAGACGAGGTGGGAAAGATGTTGACGATGGCGTTGAGCTTTTCGCGGGCGTCGGCCAGCTTGCCCATTGCGATGAGTTCAAGCGCCTTTTGAAACGTCTTCTCGCCCGGATCCAAATCCGGCATCTCGGCGGCATTGACGCTCTCCGCAAAGTCGGCGTCCGGCTGCGCATTCATCACCACCGTGGGATTGGGCACGATTTTCTCGAACACCCCGCCCATCGGGCGCACCGCCATGTGATAGGCAAACATGCAGGTGAACGCGATGGCCCCGAGCACGGCGGCGGCGGCAAGCAGCTTGACAAAGGTCCAGAGACTCATGGGCGGTTCAATGCTCAGAGGAGGCCGCGCCGCTTGAAATCAAACGCGTTGATCTCATGGGAACGAATAATCATGTCAAACGAAAACTTCAGAATCGACACCTCCCAGGCGTCGTCCACCCCCTCGATCACCGCACGCGTCGGATTGCCCGTGCGCCGGATATCCTCCAGCACACGCTCGCGCACCGCGTCCATCGAATCGTGAATGATTTCCTCGTGGACCTGGCCACGCCGAAATTGGAAACCGTATTGCAGAAAAGCAAGATTCTTGCCTTCGCTGCGGAATTTTTCTATCAACTCATCCATGCGGGCGCGGGCCGTGGCGTCGAACCCATCGAGCTCGATTTCCCGGTAGGGCGCGGGCCGCAGGATCCGCGGCCGCATCGCCTCCACCTCGCCAGTGCGAATCCGCACTTGGCCGACCTGATCCATCAGCTCGCTGATGATTTGGAACTCAAAGCGCGTCTCGCCAAACGTCTCGATCCTCCGATCCGGTTCGCGCAGCACGCGGGTGGTTTCGAGGGCGTACTGGATGTCGTCGGGCGAGTGCATGATCAACCCAATGTCCGTCAGATTGGGCGGATTGCAAAGAAAAGGGCGGACACCACCGGGGAGTCCACCCTTTTCAAAACAAACCGGCAGATCGAATCAGCCTTGTTGGTTGTTGATGTAGGTGATGACATCGCCGACCGACTGGAGCTTTTCGGCTTCTTCGTCGGGCACTTCGATGTCGAACTCTTCTTCAAAAGCCATCACAAGTTCCACGGTGTCGAGCGAGTCGGCACCAAGGTCTTCGACGAACTTTGCTTCCAAGGTGACTTGATCGGCACTGACGCCGAGCTGGTCGACGATGATGTCCTTCACACGGGCTTCGATACTTTTATCAGACATAGGCTACTGTGGTGGTTATGGTTGGCGTCGGGGGTGGCTTAGCGTGTCAGGGCGTGGCTTGGCAACACCTAAAAACGCCTTGGGCACGAAAAATGTCAAACGAGCGGCAAATCACTCCGGTTTCGGTGCGTCCGCGGGATCTGCGGAGTGCGGCGCGGCGGGGGCCGCAGCTGCAGGGGGGGCGAGCACGGCGTATTCGATCACTTCGCCGGAAAAACGCGAGCGGATGAGCTGCATGAGCCTTTCAGCGGGCTCGTCATCCTCTTTTTTGAAGCCGCCGTAGGTCAGGCCATCGACGCGGATGCGGCCGCTGCCGGCGCTGCCGGCATAGGCAACGAAGGCCAGGCCCTTGGTCTCCCACTTGCGCAGGTCGAGGAATTTCATATCGGCATACGGGACCCGGCGGCCGCGCTGGTCGGTGACGGCGTCGGCATCGGCGGTGATGCGGCGGCGGAGGGTGCGAGCCAGGAAGAAGGCGATGACGACGGTAAGGGAGGCGCAAATTCCGAACACGACCCATTGCTCGTTGATTTTACGGGCGTCATAGGGTTCCTCGGGGACGGTTTCATTGATGCCGCGGGCCTTGGTGTATTCGCGCCAGAGCAAATTCCACTGCAGCGGCTGCATCCGCTGGTAGTCCTGCAAAATCTCCGGCCAGGGCATCGGCAACTGCAGGCGGGTCGGCAACAGCGAGCGATCCGGCGGGAAATCCACCACCTGGCCAGCCGCGTATTTCTTCCAGGCCTCCGGCGTTAGGGAGCCGCCTTGATTCATGTCTCCGAATCTCTTGATGGCGGTCTGAAACGTCTGGCGCAGATAGAAAACCTCGTTCTTGTTGCGGTAACCGCTCGAGCCATCGGCATAAAACAGCACGGCGAACACCCCGAACATCAGCAACATGACCAAGGCGCGGAAAAGAAACCAGTGGGTCGGCTTGCAAACAATCGTGGCGGGCTCACTCGTCATGCTCCGGGGCGGCAAAGTTTCGGGATCGGTCATCGTGCTCCGCGCAGTTTAACCCCGCTAGACCGGGTTTGGCAACCCACAAACATCCACAAACATGCACGCCGCCACGAATTCCCCCCGACCCGGAGAATTTTTCCTGCGATTGTTGTCAATACCGCTTGCAGCATGCGCGCCGGTTGGATACGCAAGGGCCGTTATGCCAATTGCTACTCCTGCCCAATACCGTGCCATGCTGGATGCCGCCCAACAAGGTGGCTATGCCTATCCGGCGGTCAACGTCACCTCCATCATCACCATCAACGGGGCCCTCCGCGCATTTGCGGAGTCCAAGTCCGACGGCATCATCCAGGTTTCCACCGGAGGCGGCAAGTTCGCCTCGGGTTCCAGCGTGGGCGATGAGGCGTTCGGTGCCATCGTGTTAGCCGAAGCCGCCCACCGGCTGGCGGAGAAATACAACGTGCTGGTGGCCCTGCACACCGACCACTGCCAGCCCGGCAAGGTCGAGTCGTTCCTGCGGCCGCTGCTCGACGCATCGCGCCAGCGCATCGCCGAGGGCAAGGGCCCGTTGTTCCAGAGTCACATGCTGGATGCCTCCGAGTTGCCGCTGGCCGACAACATGGAGCTTTCCAAGAAACTCCTCAAGGAATGCGCGGAACTGGACATCATCCTTGAAGTGGAAGCCGGCGTGGTCGGTGGCGAAGAGGACGGCCATGACACCTCCGGCACCCCTGCCGACAAGCTCTACACCACCACGGAGGACATGCTCACCGTCTATGAAACGCTCCAACCGCTGGGCCGCTTCCTGTTTGCAGCCACCTTTGGCAACGTCCACGGTGCCTACAAGCCCGGTGCCGTCAAACTCATGCCCACCATCCTGCGCGATGGCCAAAAGGCCGTCACCGACAAGCACGGCGCGGCGGCCGAAATGGACCTCGTGTTCCACGGTGGCTCCGGTTCGGAACTCTCCGACATCCGCGAAACCCTCGATTACGGCGTTGTCAAAATGAACATCGATACCGACACCCAATACGCCTTCACCCGCCCCATCGTCACCCATATCTGCCAGAACATCGAAGGCGTGCTTAAAATCGACGGCGAAGTCGGCGACAAGAAAGCCTACGATCCGCGCGGCTATCTCAAGAAGGCCGAGATCGGCCTCGCCAACCGTCTCAAGGACGCCTGCAATGACCTGCGCTCGACCGGACGCAGCATCTGCGGCAGCGTCTGAGCCAACCCACTTGCCACGGCGGTCCTGGCTTGCCAGGGCCGCCGTGTGTTTTTCCGCCGGAAGGCGCCAGACCCGGCGGGTCTGTGAAGGGCTTGCCGCCGCTGCCACGGCGCAAAAATTCGCAATCCAGCCTTGACGCTGTAGCGGCGAAGCCTAGACTAGGGCTGGTTTTCGGCCAAACGCCGGACCGCTTGTTTCCCTACACCCCACCGTCTCCCCCCAAGTCGTCATGATTCTCCGCATCCTCTCCGGCCTTGTTGCAGTCGCCAGCGTGCTGCTCGTGTCTTGCTCCCCCTACCAGGAACACCCCAAGCGCGGGCCCAAAACCGGGACCAAGCCCGCCCAACTCACCGCCGCACAAACCGAGCAGGCCAAGCGTGACGCCCAGCAGGCAGAAATCAAACGGGCGGAAGATGAGAAACGCATGCAAGCCCAAGCCGAGCAGCAAGCACCTGATCTAACCCGCGAGCCGACCGATGCCCCGCCAGAAACCGGCAACAAGCCCGAGCCGACCAAACCTCTCGACTACGAGTACGCCAAGAATGCTCCAGGCAAGGACGGCTTCGTCCTGAGCCCGTATAATAACAAAATCATCGACGTCCACGATGACGCCGGCAAAAAGCGGCCCCGCGGCACACTGGTGAGCGACCCGACCTATCCGGCCTCCGAGAAAAAGTATTTCCGCGTGCCCTAACGATGGCCGCAGGCCGGCCAAGCGCACTGCCCGACGCCACTCGGGCGGCGTGCCAGACGGACCGGACAGGCGGCTCGCGATGAGCGCCTTCTCCCACAGCCTTCCCTTGACGGGTTGGCTGTTTTGGCCAAAGTGTCCCGCGTTCGCCCCCTCGCCTTCGTCGCTCAACTGCCTCAGCATGGCCCGCCCCACCTGTCTCACGATGCCCTCCCGGATTCTTGCTTGCCTTGCCGCAACCAGCGGTGGCTTGCTCGTTTCCTGCTCCCCCTATCCGGAAAACCCGCCGTACCGGGCCACGCCCCGCACCCGCCCAATGCCGGCCCGCATCGCGCCGGCACCTGTCGTGACGGCCCCTGCGGCCAAAAGCGATCCTAACATCCACGCGCAAGCGGCCAAACCAGCCACCGCCGTGACCGCGCGCCCGCTGCCGCCCGCCGCAGTCCACCCCACGCCAACCCCGCCGCCAAGGCAGTCGCCAACCCAACCGCAATCCGCAGCCACCCTGGAAAATCCACCCGCAGCCGCCAGCCCCGACCTGCCCGTGGCCACCGCGGCACCCGGCAAACCCGGCTACGTCTTGAGCCCATACAACCACAAGCTCATCCTGGTGCGCACCATCCCCAGCGGCACAGTCGTGCCGGACCCTGGCTATCCGGCTTCTGATAAGAAGTTTTTCCGCGTTCCCTAACCACCCGTGCCAAGCCGCCTCGAACCCGCTGGTATTTTTCGGATGACAGACACATTCCCAAAAATTGCGATCCTCGGCGGCGGGCTGCTAGGCGGCTCGCTGGCACTCGCCCTCGGCGCGCTTGAGCACCCGCCACAGGTGCGGCTGTGGGCGCGCCGCAGTGCAACGCTGGAAGCCGCCAAGCGCCGCGGCATCACCCACGCCACCGGACTCCTCGACGAGGCGCTCGCCGAAGTGGACCTTGTCATCCTCGCCGTGCCGGTGGGCAGCATGGCCGATTTGGTGAGATCCGCGCTGGACGCGGGCCTGCCGGACCACTGCCTCATCACAGACGTTGGCAGCGTCAAACAAACACCGCATCAAACGCTCGCACCGCTGCTGGCGAACTCCCCCGTCGCTTTCATCGGCAGCCACCCGATGGCCGGGTCCGAACAAGTTGGCATCGCCGCCGCCACCGCCCGCCTGTTCGATGGCGCCGCCTGTCTGCTCACCAATGACGACCAGGCCCCTGCCCCGCTGGCCGCCGCCTTGGAGCATTTCTGGCAGACCATTGGCTGCCAAACCACCTGGCTCAGCGCGGCCACCCACGACGCCCTGGTCGCCCGCATCAGCCACCTGCCACATATCCTAGCCGCCTCCGGCGCCCGCATCTGCCTGGATGACCCGAGCCTCGGCCGCTTCGGCGGCGGCGGATTGCGCGACACCACGCGGGTCGCCTCCGGCAATCCTGAAATGTGGGCGGAAATTCTCATCGAGAACCGCCAAGCCATCGTCGGCCCCTTGCGCGAATCCATCGAAGATCTCGCCGCGCTTTTAGCAAGCCTGGAAGCCGCCGATCACGCCCAAGCCCGGCTCTGGCTCGCCACCGCCAAACACCGCCGCGACTCGCTCACCCCACCGCTCTAACGCCCACCCCCCCTTGTTTTCCATGTCAGAACTCCGCGTCACGGCCATCACCTCTCTCCATGCCGAATTCAGTGTGCCCGGGGATAAGAGCATCTCGCACCGCGCCGCCATTTTCAGCGCCCTGTCTAACGGCATTTGCCGGGTCCGCAATTTCCTGCCCAGCGAGGACTGCCTCAACACCCTGCATGCCATGCAAGCCCTGGGTGCCCGCCACGAGGTGATCGAGGAACTCGTAGGCTACGGTCCCACCCACCTCGTCGTCCACGGCCAGGCGATGCGATTGAGCAGCCCGCCCGGGCCGATTGATTGTGGCAATTCCGGCACCGGCATGCGGCTGCTGGCAGGATTGTTAGCCGGCCAGCCATTCACCTCGGAACTCTTTGGCGATGCCTCGCTCTCGTCCCGCCCGATGGGCCGCATCACCACCCCTCTCGGCCAAATGGGTGCCCTCATCGAAACCCGCGGCACCAAACCCGGCTGCGCCCCGCTTGTCATCCGCGGCACCGCGCTGACCCCCATAACCTATCAAATGCCGGTCGCCAGCGCCCAGGTCAAAAGCGCGGTCCTGCTCGCCGGGATGTTTGCCGACGGCACCACCACCGTGATCCAGCCGGCAGAAACCCGCGACCATACCGAGCGCATGCTCGCCTCCTTCGGCGTCACCACCCGCAGCCATGACAACGCCATATCGATCGATGGCGGCCAGATGCCGGTGGCCTGCGATTTCACCGTTCCGGGCGATATTTCCAGCGCCGCGTTTTGGCTGGTCGCCGCCGCCGCCCTGCCCGGCTCGCGCCTGCTCATCAAGGACGTCGGCCTCAATCCCACCCGCACCGCCATTCTCAAGGTGCTCGGTCGGATGGGCGCACACATGATAGAAACCGTCCAACACGGGGCCGGCGAGCCGATCGGCAATGTCGAGATCCACGGCGCGCCGCTGGTCGGCACCTGCATTTTGGCTGCGGAAATTCCCAATCTCATCGATGAAATCCCGGTGCTCGCGGTGGCCGCCGCGCTGGCCACCGGCCGCACCGTCATCCGCAATGCCAGCGAACTGCGCGTCAAGGAAACCGACCGCATCACCACCGTCGTCAACAACCTCCGCGCCATGGGCGCGCAGGTCACCGAGTTCGAGGATGGCATGGAGATCGAGGGCGGCCACCCGCTCCACGCCGCCGAGATTGATAGTTCCGGTGACCACCGCATTGCCATGGCCTTTGCCATCGCAGGACTCTTTGCCACCGGTGAGACGATCATCCGCAACACCGCCTGCGTGAATACCTCTTACCCCGGCTTCGCCCACCACCTGCAAGCCATCCTCGGCCAGCGCTCCACCCCCGCCGATTTCACCCTGCCCACCCGCTCCCATTTGTGACGCCCATGCCTTCAACCGCCCCCCACTTCGCCATCGCCATCGACGGCCCCGCCGCTTCCGGCAAGAGCACCCTCGCCCACCAACTCGCCACCCGCCTCGGCCTGATCATGGTCAACTCCGGTGCCATGTATCGCGCCATCACTTGGCAGGCGCTGCAGGATCACATCGACCCCAGCGACCACGCCGCCGTCATCGACCTGCTCCACCGGCTCACCATCGAGTGCGGCGATGACGGTCTGAGCTCCACCATCACCCTCAATGGCTGCGATCCCGGCGACGCGCTGCGCAGCGAGGCGGTCAATGCCAATGTCTCCACCGTCGCCGCCATCCCGGAAGTCCGCGCCAAACTCGTTGCCCTCCAGCGCGACTACCTCACCCGCACCAACATCGTGATGGAAGGCCGCGATATCGGATCAGTCGTTTTTCCGGATACCCCCTACAAAATCTACGTCCATGCCGCCGAGCACGTCCGCAGCGCGCGCCGCAGCAACATGGGGGAAATCGACTCGGTGGCCCAGCGCGATGCCGCCGACAGCAACCGCAGCACCGCGCCGCTGATGGTCGCCCCCGGTGCCGCCATCCTCGACAACTCCCATCACTCGATCGAGGCCAGCGTTCTCGCCGCCCTCGAGATCCTCAAACAGCAGGGACTGGCGGTTTGAACGGCCGGTTATTGGTTAGATGTTATGGGTTATCGGCTAACAAGACACCACCGCCATTTTCCGCCCCTTCTTCCCTAATAACTAATAACTAATAACTAATAACTAATAACTAATAACCATTCACCAATAACTGCCATGACTTTCATCTACTGGTTATCCTGGATGACCTTCGGAGCGGGGTTCCGCTCCTTTTACGGTCTGCGAATCGAAGGGCGCGAGCATCTGGTCACCGAAGGAGCGGTGTTGGTCGCAGCCAATCACCAGAGTTATATGGATCCGCCGCTACTGGCCAACCTCTATGACACGCCGACGTTCTTCGTCGCCCGCAAAACCCTCTTCCGCGGCTTTTGCGGCTGGCTCTACCGACAATGGAATGCCTTCCCGCTGGATCAGGAAAAGCCGGACCTCGCCGGCCTCAAGCACATCATCCGCCTGCTCAAGGCCGGCCATCGCGTCGTCATCTTCCCGGAGGGCTCCCGCACCTTCGATGGCAACATCGCCGAAGCCGCCCCAGGCGTCGGTTTCGTCGCCGCCAAATCCGCTGCCATCATCCAACCGGTGCGCATCCGCGGCGCCTACGAGGCTCTGCCCCGTGGTGCCTCGTTCCTGCGCCCGTCGCGCATCAGCCTGACCATCGGCCCGGCCATCCGCCTCAGCCCGGCGGAATTGAAGCAAGCCGCCACCAAGGACGGTTACGATCTGCTGGCCAAGCGCATCATGTGCGCCATCCACGACCTCTGAGGGCCACAGAACGGTCAAAAACGGGCCGCCCCTCAGGCACGAGGCCCGGGGTTGGGAATGGCGAAGTGGGGCACGGGCAGCCTTGCCGTGTTTGAGGGCGGGGCCAGGCACCGCGCCTGCCGCCGCGCGAAGCCCAGACTCTGCAGGTAACCCCTCCCCGTCACGGCACGGCGCGCGGGCTGTGGTGCTCCGGCCGTTCCGGCAGCGGCGGGAGGGTTCCGTCCGCAGCCTTGTTTTCGGTGTGGGTGAGGGCCTTGCGCCAGGCGGGGCTGTGGCTAGGATCCTCTCCCCCTGACTCGCTGGTGCCGGGGATTTTGGGGGCCAGCAGCGCGGGCAGGACATCGCCCGCACGTTCCTTTTCGAAGCGCTCTACCACCTTGCGCCATGCTGGAATCTCGGCGGCATTGATGGTGGCCGCCGGGGTGCCCAAGTCCGGCATCGACAGCTTGGAATTTTTAAAGGTCACCAGAATGCTGCGGAAAAGTTTGCGTTCCTGGCCCATGAATTCGCGCCAATTGACATCGCTGAGCATGGCGGTGCCCGCTGCGGTGTCGCCTGTGAGGACCCGAGCGGTGCCTTCGAGTGCCGCGAGCATGCGGGGCGACACCCCGGTGCCAGCGCGGACTTTGGGCAGCAGAGCCAGCGCCTCGGCGGCACGCCCGTCCAACATCTCGGCCAGCATCAGGGTCGAGTTGTACACTGGCTTGTCCTGGCTCTCGGTGAGTTTACCGATCACCGAGGCGACCTGACTGGGCGGCTGGACGCCTTCGAGCAGGGCAAAATAGTAGGCCTTGTTGAGCAATTCGGGGTTGCGTGGCTCGAAGCGCAGCAGGGTGCGGTACATCGCCATCAAGTCCTCCGAGCGGCAGTTGGCCCCAGCCCAAGCGAACTGCAGCCACCCAGGCGTCCTCGGCGGCATCCTTCGCGCCGCGGCGTTGCGCGATGCGGGCGAGGTCGATGCAGCGGTTGCGGGTGGTATCGTACGCCGCGTGGTTGAGGGCGCGGGTCCACGCGGCCCCGGCGGCGATTGGATCGCTGCGACGGGTTGCGAGGTTGGCGTGCATGACCTCGAGTTCGACCAAATCGACCGAGGCGGGAGGCGCAGCCAGCGCGGCGGCGATTTCGGCATCCTTGTTTAAATGCATCAGGGCATTGAGGCGGGAAATGTAGGCGTCTGAGCGGGTTTGGGCCGCCACTTCCAGCAAGGTGACGGCCATTTCAGCTTGTTCGTGGCGGAGCAACCAAGTTCCGAGCACCGCCGGATCGCTGGCCAGAAACCGCTTGGCCGCCAATTCATAAATGTGAGTGGCCGACTCCGGGTGGGCCCGCAGTGCCGGGTGCAGCGCCAGCAAGTGGTGCAGGGTGGTGGCTTGGGCTGGCTTTCGAGCCACTTCGGCAAATCCGGCAGCGGCTCGCCCTCGACCAGCCCGAGCGGGGCGTCGCCGAGGATGAGGAGGGCGGCGAGCGACGCGTCATCGGCGTGGGCGGCGATCAAATCCGCGAAAATCCGCTGTGCCTCGACCACGTGCTCGACGCTCGGGCGGCTGCACAGCACTCGCAGCAACTCGAGCTTCACCATGGGCCCGTCCGCCGGCCCCATCACCACTCGCAGCGACTTTTCGGCCAGCTCGCACTGGCCGCGTTGGATGAGCAGCGGCACGATCGCCGCACGAAACCCAGCATCATCCCGGTAGGCCGGCTTGGCCGCAACCCCCAGTGCGATGAGCACGAGGACGGTCAAGGCATCCAGGATCATCCACCCGATGCGCAGTTCTTGATGCCCTTTGAAAAAACGCCGCAAAAATTTCAGGCGGCGCGGCGGCCCGCCACGTGCCTGCGCGTCGTGCAGCGTCGGGTCGCTTTCCGGCAATTCATTCATCCTGGAATGGAAAATGGAATGGGTTGCAGTGGCGCGTTTTTACCACAGATTTCACGGATTGAAGAGGATTTCACGGATAAGATGGCCCTGATTAATCAAGTCTCAGACTCACCCACATGGCGAATTCACAAAAATTCATACCTCTTTCTGAATCCGTGCATTCCGTGAAATCGTTCGACGGAGCTCACGCCGAAGTCCGTGG
>CAIVSK010000150.1 GCA_903908495.1 Akkermansiaceae bacterium | reverse complement strand
TGGCTTCCACCCTTAGCCCCGTTGTGCCTTTTCTGGCAACACCTCCACACAGATCAACCCAACAATGAGAAGAATGAAAACAATCAGCATGAAATCCTATCTTATTCTGTTCTGCGCCGGCAGTCTGGTGCTGGCCGCGTCCGCCCCGGCAGGGTTGATGAACCTGAATTATGCCGGAAGCTTCGGCCCGACCACCACTTTGGGAGGAATCGTCCTGGGCGATGGGACGCCGTTTTCCTTCCAAGCGGAGTTCGATTCGGCGGCCCCTATTGATCCGTATGTGTGGAATTTTCAGGTTAGCTCCTTATCATTCATTATTAATGGCACCCCCTATGCAGCCTCCTTGCCAGCCGACCAGTTTGTCTTTTTTGATTATTTTGTAACCGAAGCTGGCAACCCATACAATTCTTTTGATGCGGGCTTGCTGGGCCAAGGCACCTGGGGTGATAATTATAACAATTTGATGGTTTTTGAATTCAAAATCACCACGCCAGACCTCATTCCAGTTTCCCACTCGGGGCCCGTCATCCCCACGGCTTCCGTGTTTACAGAGAACGTTGGGAACTATTGTGAAGGAAGTCTATCGATCGCCCTCGCCGGCGGAGCGGGTGTCCTGGTCATCAATGATTTTGGTGGGTTAGCGGTCACGGCCAGTCTCACCGACTTCTCCGCCGTGCCGGAGCCGGGCAACCTGCTGGCGCTCTCCGGGTTGGTCGGTTCGGCCATGTTCCTGCGCATCCGCCGCAAGGCATAGCAAGATCAGCAGACAAGAGAAGGGTGCGCAGCGGATCTTCTCTTGCGTCTTGCTGTCCCGGGTTTCCTTTCAACACCAAGAGGAAATCTCTGATTGCACTTGCTATGCCGCCAAACCGGTTGACACAAGGGGCTAGCGTGAATTATGGGTGGGGACGATGGCCACGCGCCTCAGGACGCCATGTGCGCCGCCGCTGCGCCGGAGCGCCTGCCATCCATACCCCACATGAAGCTGCCATCCATCGATTGCCGCCGCTTGGCCCGCCGCGCGCTGCTCGTCGGCGGGCTGGGGCTGCTGGCTTGGTTCGCGCTGCCGTTTGCGGTGCCGCTGCCGCCAGACTTGTTGGAGCCGGCACCGGCCTCGCCGGTGTTGCTGGACCGGCATGGCGAGCCGCTGGAGCACCTCGCGCTGGCGGATTCGACGCGCGCGGCCCCGGTCGCGTTGGCCGACGTGCCGGCTGAATTGATCGCCTGCACCCTCGCGGCGGAGGACAAACGGTTCTTTGCCCATCACGGGGTGGATTTCCTCGCGATCTGCCGCGCCGCGCGGGATTGGGTCAGCCGGCGCCATGTCACCTCCGGTGCCTCGACCATCACCCAGCAGCTCATCAAAATTTCCTCGCCGCCGCAGCCCCGCAGCCTGTGGGTGAAACTCATCGAAGCCCTCGCCGCGCGCCGCTTGGAAATGACCTGGTCCAAGGAGCGTATCCTCCACGCCTACCTCAACCGGCTCGAGTATGGCAACCTGCGCGTCGGCCCGTCCGAAGCCACGCGCTATTATTTCCAAAAACCTCTGGGGGACCTGTCGCTGGCGGAATGCGCGCTGCTCGCCGGCCTGCCGCAGGCCCCGTCCCGCCTCAACCCGGCCAGACACCCGGTCGCCGCCCTCGCCCGCCGCAACACCGTGCTGACCCGCTTGGCGGCCGCCGGCACCTGCACCGCATCGAATCTAGCAACCGCGCTGGTCGAGCCGCTCACCCTGCGCCCGCTCAAGGAATCCCTCACCGCCCCGTGGCTCACCGCCCAGGCCCAGCTCCAACTGGCGAACCCGCGCATCCCCACCACCCTCGATCTCGGCTTGCAGCACGCCATTGCCACCATCGTCGGCGAGGAAACCGCCAAGCTCAAAAGCGCCAATTTGCGCCATGCCGCCGTCGTGGTCATCCATAACCCCAGCGGCGAAATCCTCGCCCTGGTCTCATCCGCCAATTGGGACGATCCGCGCGGCGGCCAACTCAACGGCACCCTGCTGCCGCGCTCGCCCGGATCCACCCTCAAGCCGTTCACCTATCTGCTGGCCCTGGACCGCGAACGGCTCACCCCCGCCTCCATCGTGGCGGATATCCCCACCCCATTCCGCACCCCACAGGGACTGGATCTGCCGGAAAATTACGACCGCGCGTATCGCGGCCCCGTCACCCTGCGCACGGCGCTGGCCTGCTCGCTCAACGTGCCGGCCCTCCGCCAACTCAACGCCATTGGTGGCCCCGCCCCGCTGTTTGACTTGCTGACCCAATTGGGCGTCGCCATCCCCGGCGACGATCCATATACCTACGGCCTCGGCCTGACCCTCGGCAATGCGCCTGTTAGCTTGTTGGACCTGACCAATGCCTACGCCACCCTCGCCCGCGGCGGGCTGCGGCTGCCGCCGCGCCTGTTTTGCGATGCGCCGGCCGGCACCGGGCCGGTTAGAGTATTGGATCCGCTGCATGTCTATCTGATCAGCCACATTCTGGCGGACGCCACGGCGCGCGCGCCGGCATTCCAATCCGGCGGCCCGCTCGAGTTGCCGTTTCCCTGCGCGGTGAAAACCGGCACCTCGTCGGATTTTCACGATAACTGGTGCCTTGGCTACACTCCGCAGTTCACCGTTGGCGTGTGGGCCGGCAACTTTGAAAACCGCCCGATGAAAGGCATCTCCGGGGTCACCGGGGCGGCACCGATTTTTCACCGCGCCATGCTCGCCTTGTACCAGCAGCGCCAGCCGGATACCTTCAATCGGCCCCCCGGCTTGGTCGACATCACCATCGATGCCCGCAACGGCAAACTCCTCGCCGATACCGAATTTCCTAACAATCCTCACGCCCGCCGCGACCTCGCCCCCGCCGAGCGCATTCCGCCCGCCGCCACGCCCGCCGATTACGATGTCTCCGGCAAGGCGCTGCTTGATCCGACCTACGCCGGGTGGTTTGCCAGCCGCCACAATTTGCGTCGCGGCGAGTTGGCGCTCGACCCCGCTCCCACCACGCTCGAGCCGCTGCGCATCATCACACCCGCCGACCACACCACGTTTTTGCTAGATCCGGAGATCCCGTCCGGGTCCGAGCGGCTGCGCCCGATCACCAATCTGCCCGGCACTGCGCGCTGGCAGTGCCCCACCCTCCGCATCGAGCCGGCCAGCCCCGAGCCGATCATTCACCTCAGCCCCGGCACCCACATCCTCACCGCCACCGACCCCCGCAACGGCAGCGCCCACACGCTGACGTTGCATGTGAAGGCGTTGTAGGTCGGCGCTGGAGCCAATGCATGATCCTCGCCTGCGCAGCCACACCGGATTGAAAGACTAGCCAAAGAACGGCTGGAAAATAAGCAGCAGCGACAAGATGATGAGCACCACCACAGCACTCCAGCCAATCAGGTTGTTGAACCGATTGTTGACGTACTTGCCCATGATTTTCTTGTTGTTCACCAACAGGATCATGCACACCAGCACCATCGGCAGCAGGATGCCGTTGAGCACCTGGGACCACAGCGAAATGGCAATCAGCGGTGCGTTGGGAATCAGGATGATGGCGGCGGAAAGCACCAGAATGCCGGTGTAGAGGATATAGAACTCCTTGGCCTCGTCCCACTTCTTGTCTATCCCCGCCTCGAATCCGAACGCCTCACAGACGTAAAAGGCCGTCGCCAGCGGCAGAATCGTGGCTGAAAAAATCGACGCGATGAACAACCCGAAGGCAAACAACTGCGAGGCAAACGCCCCGGCCAGCGGCTTGAGCGCCAAGGCGGCGTCCTTCGCCTCGTGAATTTGGATGCCATTGACGTGCAAGGTGGAGGCACAGGCCACGATGATGAAAAAGGCGACGACCACGGTGGCCACGCAGCCGACCACGATGTCGATGAGCGAATAGCGGTAATTCTTCATTTTCAAGCCCTTCTCGATGACGGAGGACTGCATGTAGAATTGCATCCAGGGCGCGATGGTGGTGCCGACGATGCCAATGATCATGGCCAGACTCTTGGAGTTGATCTCCAATTGCGGATGTACCACCGCGTGACCGATCTCACCCCAATTCGGCTTGCCCATCAGGGCGGACACCACATACATCAACAACGACACGCTGAAGAGCAGAAAGATGCGCTCGGCGAATTTGTAAGTCCCCTTCACCACCAGGAACCAAACCAGAAACCCCACAATGGGCACGGATATGTACTTGTTCACGCCGAACACCTCCATGCTGCCCGCCACCCCGGCAAATTCGGTGGTGGTATTGCCGATGTCGGCGATGAGCAAACCGATGAAGATGAAAAAGGTGATCTTCACCCCCGCGTTCTCCCGGATCAGGTCGGCCAGGCCCTTGCCCGTGACGATGCCCATGCGGGCGTTCATCTCCTGGATGGCCACCAGCACGACGAATGACGGGATGAGGGTCCATAAGAGATTATAGCCGTACATCGCCCCGGCCACCGAGTAAGTGGTGATCCCGCCAGCGTCGTTATCGACACTTCCGGTGATGATTCCGGGACCCAAAATGGCCATGAACAGGCCGAGCTTCTGATAAAACGTTTTCTTGTTTCTGGACATCCCGCGAAATTACTATTTGTTAGTCCGGCGCTTGCCGATCAAGTCATCGATCACATCATCAATCACCACCATGCCCTGCAATGCATTGTGACGGTCCACCACGGGGATGGCCATGAGATTGTATTTCGAAACGATCTCGGCGACTTCGTTGATTTTTTGATAATCACGCAGGTGCACCGGTGAGGGTCTCATGACTTGACTGATGCGGGTCTCCGGGGCGTGAATCACCAGGTCCCTCAGCGAGAATGTGGCGATCAACACATCGGCCTCACCTGTGACAAAGAGGTTGTAGAGGGCCTCGGCCTCGGGCTGCTTCGCTTTCAATTCCGTCAGCACTTCCGCAATGGTCGCGTTTTCACTGAATGACAGCACCTCGGTCGACATGATGCTGCCCACCGAATTATCGGGGTAGTAGAGCAACTCGCGGACTTCCTGCGAGGTGTCTTCGCCCATTTCATTCAACAGCAGTTCCACCTTGTCGTCTTCCAGCGCGTCGAAAATATCCGCCACCTCGTCGGCCGGCATCTTGTCCAGCAAGTCGGCCGCCTTTTCAATCGACAGGCTCTCGAGAATGCGCACCTGGGCGTCGATTTCCAGTTCCTCGAGCACGTCGGCGGCTTTCTCCTCATCCAGTGCGGAGAACACGTCGGCGCTGGCTTTGCGCCCGAGGTCCTCGATGATGTCGGCCAAGTCGGACGGATGCAGCGTTTGGAGTCGGGAATGGCTCTTGGAGAGCTTGATGTTGAGGTTGGAGAAATCAATGGCCGCCACATCTTCCCACAAAATGAACTTGGAGGGCACGCTCGTCCCAAACATGGAGGACATGAACTTGATCGGTTTGACGATGCCAATGCGCCGCAACAAGCCTTCGATGCCGATGTCAACCGCCACCGCATACGTCCCGTTGGCGAGGGAAACCAGGCGGACGTCATTGACGCGAACCAGCTTGCGGCCGTTGAGATCGACGATTTGCTTGTCCAGCACGCTATCCACCAAATAGAGGTCGCCCTCGATTTGCTCGGCGGGCAACTCGCTGAGCTTGTCGCACACGACCCGCATTTTACCGCCCCCCTTCTCGATATGAAAATCGCGGAACGCGAAAAATTCCCGCCGCTTGTTGATTTTGAGCTCAATGCCATGCACCGAGGGATGTCCCGAGGTGTAGTTCGACGAGTCGGAATCAACCAGCAAATCCTTGACGATGCCAAGGCACTTGCCGTTGGAATCAAACGCCTTGGTACCAATGATGCGGCTTAAATAGAATGTGGTGAATGAAGTCATACGCACCGCCCGGTGCTGAGCATCGTGACGCTGGCTTGCCACGTCAAGGGGAATGCACCCCAAAAGCGGCGCGTTTTCTGCCACCGGCCGCCCGCCGGGCAGGGCCCGGCTCCGGAGGGCCGAGGCTGCTCACGCGTGGCTGCCGCGTCGCTCGGCAGGCCGCGATTGCTGCGTCTCGCAGCAAGTCGATCGCGTGGCCGCGGCTGCGGTCTTGACCCCGGGCCAATGGCTGCCGTCCCATCAGGGATGAAGATCGGCACGCCCAGCTCGCTGGCGGGGCATCCGTGCCCCGCTGATGGCCGCTATTTCATGGAAGCGAGGATCTGCTCGGTGAGGAGCTTGACGAGCTTCTCAGCGTCGGAATCGAGGGTGCCAGGATTGCTGGGCTGGCCGGCGGCCGCCGGGATCTGGCAGACGGTGCCGGGCTGGAATTCCGCGTTGTCGCACAGTTCGCATTCTTTCCACGAGGCGCGCTTGTCGTCCATGCCGAGGGATTGGCGCACCGCGATGAGTTCCTTGGCCTGACCGGGGGTCATGCTCATCAGCTTGCCGCGGTTGAGCTGGGAGGCCACCCACACGACCTTGCACAAAGCCTCCACGTTTTCCATTTTCCAATAGGCGTCCTCGACGTCTTTTCCCCAGGTGATGACGCCGTGATTGATCATGAGCACGGCCATGTGATCGACGCCGATTTTACCGACGTTGGCGGCCACATCGGGGGTGCCGGGGGTGCCGTATTCCGCCAGGCCGATCTCACCGAGGAAGACATCGGCCTCCGGGACCATGCAGGTGGGCGGGCGCACGCCGGCCACCGCAAACGCGGTGCCGTGCGGTGGATGCGCGTGGCAGCATGCCTTGCACTTCGGCTGGCGCTTCATGATCGCTAGATGGGTCATGCACTCGGAGGTGCGCTTGTATTTGCCGGCGATTTGTTTGCCTTCCATGTCCACCAAACACATTTGCTCCATGGTCATGAAGCCCTTGGAAACGAGGGTGGGCGTACACAGCACCAGGTTGTCGCCGACCCGGATGGTTAGATTGCCGCCGTTGCCGTCGGTGTATTCGCGGGCCCACATGCGCTTGCCGATATCCACCATGCGGTGCTTGATGGCAACGATGGCCGGTGAGTCGAAAAACGCCTGGATTTCCGCCGGGGTTTTGGGGTCCTGGCCGGGAGTCCAGTGGTATTCATAATCCGGCAGGATCGGCGCGCTTGGCACGGTGGTGGTGACGGCAACCGCGCCGTTGGCACGCACCGGACCGAGGCCGTCGCGCAGCACATCCTTCGCGGAAGGTGTTAGAAGAACGTTCTTCGGCAGATCGGCGGCGGTCTGGCCGGATCTGAGGAAGGCTTCCATGTCGGCGGCGGTAAAGACTTTCTTGGTCATGGGATGGGAATGTTAGGTTGGCGGATTATGCGACGGGTGGTTGATAGGAAAGCGAATCGAAAATGGCGACGGTGATGGCGTCGATGGGGATGGGAAAGGCGAACGGGGCGGTGGCTTCCGCGCCCTCGACGATGCCGACAATATCACCGTCACCGGCACCGATGTTGTCGTAGGCGATGAGGGAAAACTGGCTGGAGAGCGGGGGGGGCTGCTGGCACGCGGAGTTGAACTGGCCCGCATCAAGGGGGTTGACCATCAGCCAGCGCCCGCCTTTGAAGGAGGGGTCCTGGATGCTGAGGGTGACTCGGCCGATGACTTGGGCGACGCGCATGGGGATTAATCGATGACTCCCTGGATGAAGTTGCGGATCGGCGAGCTGTCGTCGTGGACGATGTGGCGGGCGCCCAGCCCGTCGGTGGAGACGAAGACGTTGGAGTGCAGGCCGGCGCCGAACAGGTCGATGGCCACCATCGGAGCGCCACTCAAGCGGCGTTCGGCGTCCAGCGGTTGGCACAGCAACAGCTTGCAACCCTTGAGAGAGGGGTGGCAATGGCTGCTGACTGCATGGCCAACGACTTGGGCGAGGATCATGGGGGGGAGGAGTTATAGGTTATGGGTTATTGGGGGAAGAGACACAAGACTTTGAGACAGAAGACAGAAGACCAGAGGAAGAAGCGTTTTGCGCGGAGCATGATCTCTGGATTTTCTAGTCTTGCAGCGCAGCGGTCTTCTGTCTCAGATGATCCGCAGGTTCTCGACGAGCACGCAGCGGCGGATGCGGGTGAAGGTTTTGGGAGTGGTGATGCCCTCGCCGGTGGTGGTGGCGATGGAATAGGATAGGTAGCCTTCGCCGCCAAGGCCGAGGCCGGCGACGGACGGACCGTTCTTGACGAAGAGCGTGGTATCCATTTCCTTGGCCATGTAAGTCATGTGATCGACGTCCTTGGTGTGGATGATGGCGGAGTGACGGTAGTTGTGCTCGGAGCGCTTGGCTTCGCGCACGGCCGTTGCGAAGTCGGGCATGGCGATGATGGGCAGCATCGGCATCATCTGTTCTTCCTGCACAAACGCGTGATCGGCATCGGTTTCCGCAAACAACAGTTGGGTGCTGGACGGGATCGCCAGCCCGGCTTGTTCGGCAAGTTTGCCGGGGTCCGCACCGACCAAAGCCCGGTTCAGCACCGGATGCGAGCAACCGCCATCGGTGGGCTTGTAGGTGAAGGCGGCGGCGGAGAGTTTTTCGAGTTGTTGGGCATTGAGGCGCGCGGCCCCGGCTTGTTCGAGTTCCTCGCAGAAGCGCTTGAACACCGAGCCGACCACAAACACGGATTTCTCCCCGATGCACAGCAGATTGTTGTCAAACGCCGCACCTTCAATGATCTGGCGGGCTGCTTTGGCCAGGTCGGCGGTTTCATCGACGACCACGGGTGGATTGCCGGGGCCGGCGCAGATGGCGCGCTTGCCGGATTTCATTGCCGCATTGACCACCGCGGGGCCGCCGGTGATGGCCAGCAGTGCGACGAGGGGGTTTTTGCACAGCATGTCGAAGGTGTCCAACGACGGCTGCTCGATGGTGGTGATGATGTTGTCGATGCCGATGGCCCGATAGATCGCCTCGTTGTAGGCGCGCACGGCCATCGCTGCGCTGCGGGCACCGCCGGGATGCGGATTGAAGACCACCGTGTTGCCACCGGCCACCATGCTGATCACGTTGCCTGTGAGGGTCGGCACCGAATGGGTGACCGGCAGGATGGCGCCAATCACACCGAAGGGCGCGTATTCCTCCAGCGTGATGCCGCCGTCGCCGCTCATGGCGTCGGGCTGCAGCCACTCGGTGCCGGGAACGTCCTTGGTAATGAGCAATTTGGCGATCTTATGATCCACCCGGCCAATCTTGGTCTCCTCCATTTCAAAGCGGCCCCAGGCCTCGGCATTGCCCACCGCCAGTCCTTTGACGATGGCGATGACCTTGGCACGACCGCCTACGCCGAGCTTGCGCAGTTGGAGTTGAGCGTCGCTGGCGGCTTCCGCTGCTTGGTTGACGCAACTGAACACGCCGAACTTGCCGCTCACGGCCGCCTTGGCGGCGGTCTTGGTGCAACCGCAATCCGGCTTGGCGGCCGGAGCCGGCAGCAGACCGTTGGCCGCGGCCAAGCGGGAGACGACGGCTTCAACGATGAATTTGATTTGATTTTGATCGAGGCTCATGGGAGAGGGAAAATTGGGAGAGGGAAAATCGGGGGATTTTGGGTGATGCGGAGAATTTGGCCCACTGCTGATATGAAGTTGAGCGGTGCGGGATGTTTGGGGGGGGGGGCGGAGATTCTAATCCACTGAGGTCACTGAGAACCACTGAAGGCACTGGTTTTATTTGGGTGAGTGGTGCGGGACGTTTGGGGTCGCCAGAACTTCATCTCAAATTTCCGATTTGGGGCTCAGCCGCCTTTGTAGAGGGTTTTGCCGTGGACTTCGACGCGGTCGATGATGGCGACGATGGCGGCATCCACCGGGATGCCCTTGAGGCCATCGGCATTGCGGGCGGAACTGCCCTGGCAAAACAACACCAACTCCCCTTCACCGGCACCAACCGTATCGATGGCAACGATGGTGCTCTGGCCGTCCTTGAATCGCGACGGGTCCTTGTCGTCTACCAGCTTGGGCCGCAGCAGGAGCAATTTCTTGCCGACCATCAGCTCGTCTTTCTTGGTGGCGACAATCTGTCCGATGACTTCCGCGAGGAACATGGGGAGTTGAAGTTATGTGTGATGAGTGATCAGGGAAGGCCGCGGCTGAGGCGCGCGCGGCTTCCTTGATGACTTGCCGCGGAATTACTTGCGGGGCGCGCGGGCAACTTCCTTGGGAAGCACGCCTTCAATGGCATCGTCCGGACGGGCAATGACATGGGCGCTGACGACTTCACCGATGCTCGCGGCGATGGCGGCGCCGGAATCGATGGCGGCCTTGACGGCGGCGACGTCGCCGGAGACGACGGCATTGCACAGGCCGTTGCCGACTTGTTTCATCGGTCCGAGGAGTTCGACGTTTGCGGATTTGAGCATGGCGTCAACGCCGACGACGAGGCAGGCGAGGCCGCGGGTTTCGAGGAGTCCTACTGCTTGTTTGGCCATAGTGGTATTTGGTGGGGGTGAGGTTTGGTTAGAGATGGGATGGAGTCATTCAGGAGAGTTTGCGGAACACCTCGCGGGCGAGGACGAGTTCTTCGTTGGCGGGGATGACCAGGATTTTCACTGCGGAAGCGGCCGTGCTGATGACGGCCTCGGTGGCCTGACAGGCGGCGTTCCTGGCCGCATCGAGGTGGATGCCAAAGGGTTCGAGGTTGGCGCACACGGCGGCCCGCAGGGCGACGCCATTTTCGCCGATGCCGGCGGTGAACACCAGCGCGTCGAGTCCACCCAGCTCGAAATGCAGGGCACCAGTCCAATGCCGGATCGAATGGACCAGGGTGTCGAGCGCGAGCTGGGCATCCGGATTGCCCGCGGCGGCGGCGGCGTAGAGGTCGCGGATGTCGTTGGAAACACCGGACAGCCCTAGCAGGCCCGACTGCTTGGTGAGTTGGCGCTCGGCCTCGTCGAGGCTGATGCCGAGGCTGCGCATGGCATAGGGGATGGCACCGGAATCGAGGTCGCCGACGCGGTTGTTTTGCGGCAGGCCGCTTTGCGGAGAGAATCCCATGCTGGAGCCGATGGCCACGCCGTTGCGAATGCCGGTGACCGAACTGGAGCCGCCGAGATGGCACGACACCACCCGCAGGGGCGGGCCGGCGACGGGTTGCGGGCCGTCCAGATAGAGGCGGCGGGCGACGCGGGCGACGTCTTCGCGGCCGCATAACTCGGCGGCGCGCTCGGCAATGAACTTGTGACTGGCACCGTGGAAGCCGTAGCGCCGGATGCCGATGTCGCGCCAGCTAACAGGCACGGCGTAAGTCGCCGAGGCGGCCGTCGTCCACTGGTAGAACGCGGTCTCGAACAACGCCACCAGACGGGCCTTGGGCAGCGATTTGGCAAACTGGCGGATGCCGGCGGCATACGCTGGATTGTGCGCGGGGGCCACCGCGGTGAAGCCGTCGAGCGCATCGATGACCGCTTGGTCGGCGATGACGCAACCGCTCAGATCCTTGCCCAGAACCGTCTTGAAACCCACCGCATCGATGGCATCCGGGCCGGTGATGACGCCATCGCGCTGCAACGTGGCCAGGGCGTCATCGATGACTTCGGCATAGTCCGTGACTCGCTCGTAAGCCCCCTTGGCAATGACCTCGCCAGCCTGCTCTTCCATGCGGAAAAGCCGGTATTTGAACGAGGTTGAGCCAAGGTTGGCGACGAGGATGAGCATGGCGGGAAATGGCGTAGAGGTTATTAGCTAGATGCTATTGGGGGACCCGGCGGGGAGCGGAGCTTCTTTCCTGATAACCCATAACAAATAACCAATAACGTGGATCACGCAATCCAGGGACCGAGTTTCGACAGGTCGTCGTGGGGACGCGGGATGACTTGAACGGAGCTGACGGTGCCGAGTTTGGAGGCGGCGGCGGCGGCGGCATCGAGGCCGGCCTTGACTGCGGCGACGTCGCCGGTGAAAAACCCGGTGACGAGACCCGAGCCGATCTTGTCCCAGCCGGTCATTTTGATGTCGGCCGCCTTGAGGGCGGCGTCAGAGGCTTCAATGAGGGAGATGAAACCCTTGGTTTCGAGGATGCCGATTGCTTGCTTGGCCATGGTGTTGTGGAGTTGTTTGTTAGATTGGGTGGCAGCGGTCTCAAGCGAGGCCGAACTGGCTGAGGAGTTCCGCATGCGGACGGGCGATGACGTGGGAGGCGACGAGTTCGCCGACCCGGCCGGCGGCTTCCGCGCCGGCGTCGACGGCGGCTTTGACGCTGCCGACGTCGCCCTTGACGATGACGGTGATGTAGCCGCCGCCGATTTGGATTTGACTGACGAGTTGGACGTTGGCGGCTTTGGCCATCGCGTCGGTGGCTTCGACGCTACCGACGTAGCCTTTGGTTTCGATCATGCCGAGTGCAGTGCTCATGGTGGTGGTGGTGGTGGTTAGGATGATGTTGGAGAGGGATGGGGGAGAAAGTAATAAATCGTAAGTTTGAAATTCTAAACGAAGAAGAGAGGAAGAGGTGGCCCTGGATGGTGTCTATCTTTGATTTGTTTGGAATTTATGATTTATGATTTCGGATTTATGATTCAGCGGATCAGTTCGCAGAAGGTGTCGCTCTTGAGGCCGCAGGCGTTGCCTTCGTCGGTATCGATGTGGACTTCGAGCTTGAACGAGGCATCGACGCGGACGACGAGTTTGTCAAAGGTCATGCCGAGGGGGCCGTGGATTTTGAGTTTCATCACATCGAGGTGTTTGACCTGATAGTGGGCGGCATCCGCCGGGCACATGTGGACGTGGGGTTGGGCGCGGATGACCCCTTCGTCGAGTTGGAAATAGCCGTGCGGGCCCATTAACATGCAGCCGGGGGTGCCGGCGATGGCACCGGACATGCGCACCGGGATGTCAAAGCCCAGTGCGATGGCATCGGTGTAGGCGAGTTCGACTTGGTTGAGGCTGCGGCAGGGGCCGAGGATGCGGAGGTTGGAAATGACGCGGCTGCGCGGGCCGATGAGGGTGACGGCCTCCTTGGCGGCGTACTGGCCTTCTTGATAGAGGCCTTTCATCGGGGTGAGTTGGTGGCCGGGGCCGAAGAGCGCCTCCACAGCCGCTTGGGTGAGGTGGCAATGACGGGCCGAAATATTCACCAGCAGCGCGTTGGGAGCCGTCGCCGCCGCAGGCAGCGGCAGGCCAAGGCGGGCGTAGACCTGCTCGCGAACCAGACGTTCGACGAGGGCTCTGGGCGTGGGAGGGTTGGTTGGTGCAGCCATCTGGAGTGGATTTGTACGGTATTTTCTTGACCCGTCAAGTGAAAACCCAAACAATCCCAAAAAAACACAGAAATACCCGTAATTTATGCTCGCGATTGATCGACAACGCCGGATTTTGGACCTTCTCAATGGAGCGGGGTCGCTGCGGACGACGGACACCGCGACGCTGCTGGGGGTGACGGACGAGACGGTGCGCAAAGACTTCGAAGTGCTGGACAAGCGCGGCGAGTTGATCCGGATTCATGGCGGGGCGAGCCGCCCCGAGCGCATCAAGGAAGAGCAGCCGTTCACCGAGCGGCAGGCCGTGCGGCGCGAGGAGAAACTCGTCATCGCGCGGCTGGCGGCCAGCCGGATCCAAGCCAACGAGACGATTTTTCTGGATGCGAGTTCGACGGTGCTGACGCTGACGGAATTCCTGCCGGAGGTGCCGCTGACGGTATTGACCAACGCGCTCAACGTGGTCACCGCGCTGGCGGAGCGGCCGAACATCGACCTCATCTGCACCGGCGGGGCGTTTGATGCGCGCTCGCGCTCGTTTATCGGCCTGATCGCGGAGAACTCCCTGCAGCGCTACAACATCCACCGCATGTTTTTTTCCGGCAACGGCCTCCATCTAGAGCGTGGCGTGAGCGAGCGAAACTCGCTGCAGGCGGCCTTCAAGGAGCGCGTCATCGCCAGCGCCGAAGACGTGGTCATGCTCGCCGATTCCTCCAAACTCGGGCAGAAATCCGCGTTTTTTTTCGCCGGGGTTGCCGACTTGAGTTGCCTCATCACGGATGCTGCGGCGGACAGCGGGTTTATTGAGGCGCTTGAAGCCAAAGGGGTGGAGGTGTGGCGGGGCGAGTGATTGATGCAAAACCGGACTTGAGCTGCTTTCCGGCAAGATTCAATCCGATGAAATTCAGCGGCTGCCGAAATTGTTGGAGCCGTCCGCTCTAATCTTTCACGGGGACAAGAGTGTCTCCGCGCCGGTTCCGCCGTCATAATCCAAGGCGCGGCAGCTGGAAATCCGTAGGCGATGAGCGCATTCCTCAAGCATATACAGCACATCATGAACCATGCTCTTCTCCGGGCCGCCGCGGTGCCCTTCGCTGGTGCCGTCGAGGTGGATTTTTCCAACTATCAGTCGGATTGCGGCATCGGCGTGCGCCGGGACGGCCAACACTTGGAAGTCAGCTGGCCGGCCGCCACACCTTTGAGTGGCCCGTCGACATGACGAATCTGCAGTGGTTCCGGCTGAAAGTCTGGGACGTGGCCGGCGCCGGCGCCGTCACCATGCCGAGTTACCTCGAACCCATCTCCCGGCCCTGAAAGCGGCGCCAGGGTATCCCGCCAAGCAGATTGCATACTATTCGGAAACCCCTTCGATTGATGATTGCCGATTGATGATTTTTGATTGTTGAAGTGACGGCACGCCATCTCAACATCCAACCAACAATCAACAATCAACAATCGGAAATCAAACCGCTAAAGTGTTGTCTGTATGACGGGCTGCACTGGGGTCCCGCGGATCCAAGTCGTCCCCGGCACGGGCGAATCGCCGACCTGGCGCGCTGCCCGGCCGCCGACAGGGGCTGCTGCCGTCTAATTGTTGGATCGGGGCAACCCGCCTGCTTGCTGGCACTGCAAGTGGGTTCCAGCGGCAGGACTCACCGGGGGAAAATATATGTGCTTGATGCCAGAGCGCCTCGACGCTACTTGCGCAAGAGCCTCCGAGCCTGTATCCGTACCCCATGCATTATTCCCCTTCCTCCCCGGCCCCGCTCTGGGCATCCGTGCCCACCGGGCCGCTTGCGGGCCAGCGCCCGCACCCTTGCGAGTGGGATCGGCGGTGGCACCGACTCCTCAAGTGGACGGTTTTTTGCTGCGGAATGGCGGCCCTGGCACCCGCCGCGACTTTCGCCGGCCAGCAATTGCATGGCCACGTGCCGGCGGCGGTGGCGGCATTGCGGCCGGTCGAGCGACTGCCCGCCGCGCAGCACCTGCACCTCGCGATGAGTTTGCCGGCACGCAACCCGGCTGAGCTCAAGATCCTGATCGACGACCTTTATGATCCGGCCAGCCCGAACTTCCGCCACTACCTGACACCTGCCCAGTTCACCGAAAAATTCGGTCCGACCGAAGCGGACTACCAGACGGTCGTGGACTTCGCCCGGGCCAACGGTTTGAAAGTGACCGCTACCCACCCCAATCGGCTGCTTCTGGAGGTGGACGGGGCGATCCCGGCCATCGAATCCGCCTTCCATGTGACGTTGCGGAATTACCAACATCCGCAAGAAGCTCGGAAGTTCTACGCGCCGGACACCGAGCCGGCACTCGATCTGGCCGTGCCGATTGCATCGATCAGCGGGCTCGACAACTACTGGATCCCACACCCGAACCACAAAATCAAGCCACTCAACGCCACGGCAAACGTTAGCCCCAATGCCGGTTCCGGCCCGGGCGGGGCGTATGGCGGCGGCGATTTCCGCGCCGCCTACGTGCCGGGCACCGCGCTCACCGGCGCGGGGCAGAGCGTCGGCCTGTTGCAATTTGACGGCTATTACGCCAGTGATATTGCGGCCTACAAGACCCAGTTCGGCTTGCCGGACGTGCCGTTGGTCAATGTGGCGGTCAATGGCGGCGTGAGCACTCCCGGCACCGGCAACAGCGAGGTTTGCCTGGACATCGAAATGGTGTTGGCCATGGCCCCCGGGGTTTCAGCCATCTATGTCTATGAAGCGCCTAACACCACCAGCAATTTCTTGCCCCTGCTGAACCGGATGGTCAGTGACAATCTGTGCAAACAAATCAGTTGCTCGTGGGGCGGCGGCACCAACAATGCCGAGTCGATCTTCCAACAGATGGCCACCCAGGGCCAGTCGTTCTTCAACGCCACCGGCGACTCCGATGCCTTCACCGGGACGATTCCATTCCCGTCGGACAGCCCGAGCATCACCGAGGTCGGCGCCACCACTCTATCAACCACGGGGGCGGGCGGTTCGTACGTCTCCGAGACGGTCTGGAACTGGGGCTTGGTGAGCGGCAGTTATGTGGGCAGCAGCGGCGGCAGCAGCACCATCTATGCCATTCCGAGCTGGCAGCAATCCACCAGCATGGCCACCAACCAGGGCTCCGCCACCAGGCGCAATCTCCCCGACGTGGCTCTCACCGGGGATAATGTGTACGTCCGCTATAACAATGGTGCCTCGGGTGCCTTCGGCGGCACCAGTTGCGCGGCTCCCCTGTGGGCGGGCTTCACCGCGCTGGTCAATCAACAGGCGCTCGCCAACGGCCGCGCCACCGTCGGCTTTCTCAATCCGGCCATCTATGCGCTTGGCACTGGCGCGAGTTACTCGTCGACTTTCCACGACACCACCACAGGCAACAACTTTTGGCCCACCAGCCCGACCAAATTCGCGGCCGTGGCTGGCTATGACTTGTGTACCGGTTGGGGCACCCCCGCCGGCATTGCCATGATCAATGCACTGGCCGGCACGCCTGAGTACTTGCAGGTGTCGATGCCCGCGTTTGCTCCCGGCGGTCCGGTCGGCGGTCCGTTCAGCCCCGGTTCGGCGAGCTGCACCCTGACCAACAGCGGCACCACAGCGCTCAGTTGGACTGCCGCCAAAACCCAATCCTGGACGACCCTCTCGACCGGCAGCGGGACCTTGGCGGCGGGTGCCAACACCATCGTGACCTGGTCGATCAACAGCGGTGCCTCCGCCCTGGCTGCCGGCACCTATGCCGACACGTTGACGTTCACGGACGTCGGCACGGGCATCGGCCAGGGCCAAACGCTCAACCTCGCCGTTACCGGTACCCCGACCAACCTCGTCGCCACCCCGGGCAACAATGCCGCCAAGCTGACGTGGAGCGCCGCAGGCGGAGCCAGCGCCTACAACGTGAAACGCGCGCTGGTCAGCGGCGGGCCCTACGCGACGGTTGGCACCACTTCCACCACGAGTTATATGGACGCGACCGCGACCAATGGCAGCACCTACTTCTATGTGGTATCAGCCACCAATGGGAGCGTCGAAAGCAGCAATTCCGGCGAGGCCAGCGTCATTCCCGCGGCCCTGCCATCCACCACCTCGCTGGCGTCGTCGCTCGGTGCAACCGGCGCTTACGGCAGCGCCGTGACTTTTAGCGCCACGGTGGCGGGGACCGGTGCCACGGCCAGCGGCACGGTGACCTTCAAAGACGGATCCACCGTGTTAGGCAGCGCCAGCCTCAACGCTTCCGGCGTCGCCGCCTTCACCACCAGCGCACTCGGCTTGGGCGGCCATGCGCTCAGCGCCAGTTTTCCGGGCGACGTCACCTATGCGGCCAGCACCTCGGCCACATTTGGCTACACCGTCAGTCCCAAGCCCGTGACCATCACCGGAGTGAGCGCCGCCAACAAAATCTACGACGCCACCACCAGCGCTGTTCTAAGCGGCGGAGTGGTCTCCGGCCTGGTCGGCAGCGATGTGGTGAGCGTGGTCGCGGGCAGCGGGAACTTTGCCAGTGCCAACGCCGGCACCCAAGCGGTGAGCAGCGTCGGCTACGCGCTCAGCGGTGCCAATGCCGCGAATTATGTGCTGTCGGCACAACCCGCCGTGGCCAATGCCACCATCACGCCGCGGCCTGTCCAACTCAGCGGCACCCAGCCCTATGACGGCTCGATGCTGGCGGCTGCAACGGTGTTATCGGTGCTCAACAATCTCGACGGCACCAATCTCACCTTGACCGGCAGCGCCAACCTGGCCGGCAGCAATGTCGGCGTACAGGCGGTTTCCACCGGAGCGGCGGTGGCGCGCGTGCAGAGCGCCACTGGCAACACCGGCAGCAACGCCGCCACTTCATTTGGCGTGACTCTGGCCACCACCCCGACCTCCGGCAACACCCTCATCGCCGTCATTTCCACCCGCGGTACCAGTACCAGTCGGGTCACCTCCATCACCCAAACCGGGGCCACCTGGGTCCGTGCCGCTCAAACCGCCAATAGCAGCGGCACCACCACCGAGATCTGGTACGCCCCCAGCGTGGCGGGCGCGGGCACTTCGCTCACCATCTCCCAGGCCTCGTTGCGCTCGGCTGCGGTGGTCATCGAATATGCAGGCATTCTGGCTGCGGGCGTGCTTGACCAAACTGCCAGCGCCACCGGCAGTAGCACCGCCGCCGCAACCGGCACCACGCTCACCACCGGCCAGGCCAATGAGGTGTGGCTCGGAGGTATTGGGTTTGTTAGCAGCACTCCCACGCTGAGCAGCGTTCTCGGCAGCTTCACCACAGTGGCCAGCGCGCAGTCAACCCGCAGCACGGCTAGCAGCAACGCCAAGGTGTACGCTCTCGAACGCATCGTCTCCTCAACCGGGGCCGCAACCACTGGCGGCACACTTAGCGCCTCGGCTCAGTGGTCCGGCACCATCTGCACCTTCAAGACCGTGCGCTCATCCACCCTGGCTCTCGCAGGAGCCGCGGCAGCCAACTACACCACAGTTGGGGCCACGGGCTCGGTGCTGGTCACGCCCAGACCGGTCACAGTCACTGCGGTGAGCGCGACCAAGACCTACGATGGAACCACCAGCGCGGCGGGCACACCGACCCTCTCGCCGCCGCTGCTGGGCAGCGATACCGCCAGCGTGCTGGCGCAGGCGTTCCAAACCCCTGCCGCCGGTGCCGGCAACAAAGTGATCATCCCGAGCATCCTGATCAACGACACCAATGGCGGTGCCAACTACGCACCCACCCTGGTAGACTGCAATAGCGGCACCATTCTCCCGGCCCCGGCAGGCCTGACTCTCGGCGGTTTCACGGCCACTTATGACGGTTCTCCCAAACCGATCACCGCCGTCACCTCTCCCGTCGGCCTGAGCGTCGCGGTCACCTATAACGCCTCCACCACGGTGCCGGGCGCGGCTGGCACTTATACCATTGCCGCTACCGTCAGCGATCCAAACTACTCTGGCAGCGCATCAGGCACACTGGTCATACAAAAAGCCACCGCCACTATCGGCCTCACCGGCCTCAGCCAAACCTACGACGGCTCGCCCCGGCCGGTGACCACCGCCACCATGCCCACCGGGCTGACGGTCGCAGTCACCTATGACGGCTCGCCTACCGCGCCGAGCGCCGCTGGCAGTTATGCGATCGCCGCCAGCGTGACCGATCCTAACCACACCGGCAGCGCATCAGGCACACTGGTGATCGACAAAGCCACCGCCACCATCGGCCTCACCGGCCTCACTCAGATCTACGAC
>CAIVSK010000149.1 GCA_903908495.1 Akkermansiaceae bacterium | reverse complement strand
GAGAGGGGAGGGGGCTAGTTCGGTGCGCGGCGAATCAGTTGGCGTGTCCATGCCGGTGTTGGCATGTCAACCACTGTCTAACTGACTGTCTAACGGAACTAGTGGTGACAAATGGTGACAAACAGATTGCCACCGTGGTTCCAACTGGCAAAATGGTTCAAAATACTGATGGCCAATAACGGCCAATACAGGCTATATTCGGTCGTAACATGCTTATTATGAACGAGTTGCAATACATCCTAAATCAAGTGCGTCTACCAATTTCGCCATCCCGGCGGCTGGAGCGGATGATACGGCGCTTGGCCGCTCCGGCAAGCCCTGATTGCGGCAAAGGGTGCCTCAGTGTTAAAATTTGTCGCGAGCGATCTCCAACATGCTCTTCGCTTGCCGCGCATGCCTGTGGGGGCGGCTGGGAGGATCTTGCGCTGGATGAGGCGGTGACTGTTGCATGTGCCAACAGCCGCAAAGCTTGTTTGTGGCTGGTGTTTGCGGCGAAAATCAGTGGATTTTTCGCTTGTGTGCGGAGGGAGGGAGTCATACCCTCAGGATCAATGTAGAACCCCACGGTGGGGCTGCTTGATTTGAGTCACCTGGCCGGTGTTGGTTACACGGGCGTCATTTGAACCGATGGAAATGGAATCAAGCCACACAACAACCTCTCCCCGCCGTGATCCGCGGATTTTGCTGGTCACCCCGGAGATCACGTGCCTGCCCGACGGCATGGGCGACATGGCGCATCGCTTGACGGCCAAAGCGGGTGGCTTGGCCGACGTGTCGGCGTCGCTGGTGTCGGCCCTGTTTGACCAGGGTGCCGACGTGCATGTGGCGCTGCCGCATTACCGGCGCTTGTTTCAGGCCAATATCGGCAAGCTCATCAGCAACGACCTGCGGATGTACCACAGCAGGCTGCCCAATGCCCGCATTCACCTGGCGGAAGACCGGATTTTTTACTACCGGGACGCGGTGTACAGCGGCTATCGGGACGAGCTGGCGAGAATCGCGCTGGCCTTTCAGCGCGAGGTTATCAACACCATTATTCCGTTGGTCAAGCCGGACCTGATTCACTGCAACGACTGGATGACGGGGCTGATTCCGGGGCTGGCGCGGCGGCTGAACATTCCCTGTTTGTTTACGCTGCACAATATTCACTCCCTTGAAATGACGCTGGCGGCGATCGAAGACCGGGGGATCGATGCGGCGGCATTTTGGTCGAACCTCTTCTACAAGGACAACCCCGGCAGTTACGAGCAAGCCAGGGAAAGTGTCCCCGTCGACTTCCTCGCGAGTGGTATTTTCGCCTCCGATTTCATCAACACGGTCAGCCCGACGTTTTTGGATGAGGTCGTGGAAGGCAGGCACGATTTCGTGCCGGGTCACATCCGGGCCGAGATGGAGCAGAAGCGCAACGCCGGGTGTGCCGTGGGAATTCTCAATGCGCCGGATGAATCGCATGACCCGGCCACTGATTCGCTGTTGGAGCAGACGTATACGGCGGAGACGGCCATTGCGGGCAAGCGGTTGAACAAACTGGCGCTGCAGAAGGAATTGGGTTTGGCGCAAAACCCGGATGCTCCGCTCTTCCTGTGGCCCTCACGCCTCGATCCGATCCAAAAGGGCTGCCAACTTCTGGCCCATATCCTCTACGACCTCATTGACGTCTTCCACGAAGAGGGCGTGCAGGTGGCCATCATTGCCAACGGTGCCTTCCAGCAACCCTTTCACGACATCGTGCGGTTTCACAATTTGTACGGCCGGGTCGCCGTCTGCGATTTTCGCGAGCGACTCTCACGCCTGGGCTATGCGGCGGGGGACTTCACGCTGATGCCCTCGCTGTTTGAGCCCTGTGGCCTGCCGCAGATGATCAGCACCATTTACGGCAGTTTGCCCATTGTGCACGACACCGGCGGTCTGCACGACACGATCGAGCACCTCGACCTGGCGCGCGGCAGTGGCAATGGTTTTTCCTTCAAGAACTATGACACCAATGGATTGCGCTGGGCCATCGATGAGGCCATGATCTTCACCCGCTTGCCGCTCGAGGTGCGCGCCTCCCATATTAGGCGCATCATGCTGGACGCCCGCGAGCGGTTTGATCATGCCGTCATGGCGCGGAGTTACTTCGGGGTGTATGAACGGATGTTGCAGCGGCCCATCGTGGGGAATGGCGGCGGCGAGGCGATATTGGCGGAATGAGGCGATGCCCAACAAAATTGGCTGTCGAATTGGCTTGCCAGGGTTGGGGGATAGGCACTCAATCTTCTCCGGTGTGAAAAAACTTACCTTCCTGCTATCGTTGCTGTTGGTGTTGCCGCTGGCTGCCGTGCCCACTGCGGCCGACGAACTGCTCAGCACCTTTCAAACCAAAGCCGCCAAGGGCGAGAACGTCGATGACGTGATCGCCGGGGTGGATAAACTCTCCGCGGTGGACCTCAAACGCCTGAGTGCGGGCATCGAGAAATTTTGGCCCGCCCAGAGTGAAGCGTATCTGAGCCAGCTCGCAGTCACTGCCAAGACCCTCGGTAACAAAAAGACTGATAGCCGCCAGCAGATTCGCAAGCATCGCGAGGCCTTCAAGGAAGTTTACGGCAAGGGGGAAGACGCGATGAAGCCCTTGCTCACCACGGTGAGCATGCCCGCCGTTGAGGCGCTGCGCAAGCTCTTGGCACCCAATCCGGCGCAAGTCATTGAAGCGGGCGGGGAGAAATTGCAGGCGCAACGCAAGCTGGTGTTTGCCGTGGCGAAGTTGCGGGATGCGGCTCATAACGCGGTGATGTTTGTGGCACCGCTGGACTCCATCGGTCCGTTGGCTGCCGCGGAAAAGACAGCGGCCGAAGGGGTCTCCGGCTTTGAGCGCAGTGACTTGAAAATCCTCGCGCTCAACCGCAAGCTGGCGAAGGACAAGAAGGTGCCGGATGCGGAAGTGCGCGGCATTGAGGAATGCAACGAGTTACGGATGTTGGTGGGGCTCTGCGCCGTGTTGTTGGATCCAAAATTGTGTGATGCTGCTCGCGATCATTCCAAGGACATGGCGGAGAAGGGGTTTTTCGCGCATGAATCGCCCGTGCCAGGCAAGAAAACCCCCTGGGACCGCGCAAAAAATTTCGGGACTTCCGCCTCGGGCGAAAATATCTACATGGGCAGCGCGGAGCCGCACGATGCCAACATGGGTTGGTTTTATTCGCCGGGCCACCACAAGAACATGTTCAGCCCGGGCCAGCACCGTATCGGCATGGGTTGCACCGGCAACCACTGGACCCAAATGTTCGGGGGCTGAGGCGCTCAGCGGCCTTCCGGGGCGGGTTCGTCGCCGAGGAGTTTGTCGATTTCCGCGACGCGCTCCCACGGGCAGCGTTTGCGTTGGTACTTGCGCCAGACCACGTCGCGCAGGGCGCGCCAAACGTCCTCCGGAATTTGGTCCGGCTCGAGGCGTAGCCAATCGGGGTCGGTTTTCAAAGTCGTCAGAATCGTCCAGCGCTCACCGTGGTGGGTGGCTCTGTAATACCTGACTCCGTCAGCACTGCGATCGTGCCATTCGTGGCTTTCCATGGCCGGACGATAGTGGGACGGCGGGGGAATGCAAGGCCGGAGAACCACGGCGGCGGCGCATGGGGCTTTTCATTTCTGCAAATGGGGTTAGATTCGGCCATGCGCTATGCGGTTCATTGCTGGCGGAAACTGGCCACGCGCCTGCTCGACTGGGTGTACACCCCGCAATGCGAGTTGTGCGGTGAGGTGCTGCAAGACGGCCGGTCTCTGTGTGAGTCCTGTGATCGGGAGTTGCCGCGGCTCAGTGCGCCGTTTTGCGCAACCTGTGGCGAGCCGTTCCAAGGACGCATCGACGGGCCATTCCAGTGCCCGAATTGTGGCGAGTTGGATTTCACCTTCAGCTTTGCCCGGCCGGCGATGCTGCGCGACGAGCGGACCCGCCAACTGGTGCACCAGTTGAAATACGGGCGGGCCATCCATCTGGCTGCCGAGTTGGGCCGCCTCGCCGCGGAGTCGTTCCGTGATGAGCGCCTGCGGCCCGCGCTTGCCGGCCACTGGCCGCTCGTCCCGGTCCCCTTGCACCGCTCGCGTTTCCAGCACCGCAACTTCAATCAGGCTGCGGAAATCGCCCGCTCCGTGGCCCGGCATACCGGCTTGCCGGTGCTGGCCGCCCTTAAGCGCATCCGGCGCACCGATACGCAGGCGTTGTTGGGCCGCAAGCAGCGGCTCAGCAACCTCCATGGCGCCTTCGCGGTTACCGGCGCCGGGCGCCGCCATCTTGCCACTGCCGCCGCCGGGGTGATCCTGATCGATGATGTCCTCACCACTGGCTCGACCGCGGAGGCTTGCGCCGCGACCCTCCGCCGCGCCGGTTGCAAAACCGTGCTGGTGGTGACGGTGATGCGGGGCTGAGCCACCGCAGCTTGGCTCAGGAGCCGCCGAGGCGGTGGTTGAGGGCGACGGAACGGCGCAGGGCGCGCATCACCTCGATGAGGCCGCGGTGGGTCTTGACGGTATCGGCGCAATGCTTGTCGCTGTAGGAATGGCGGCTGACGTAGCGGCCGATTTCGCCCTGCAGCTGGCGGATGCGGGTGTCGAGGAGGCCGAGTTCGGCGCGCAGCGAGGAGATTTCGCGGTTCGCCTCGCCAATGACTTTGAAGATGCCTGATGCCTGGGTGCGGCGCTCGCTCTTGAAGGATTCAATGGCAATGTCGATTTCGTCGAGTTTTTTGTCGCCGTCTTCGATTTTGCCACCCACTGCCGTGCGTTCGTCCTTGAGGGCCACGAACTGGAGTTTGAGATCGGCCAGGCGTTGTTTGACCTGTTCGAGTTCGGCCGTGCGTTCCGGCGATGGGGCGTGCTCGTTGATGAGAACTTCGGTCTTGATTTTGAGGCCGTCGTGGATGCGCCGGACGTCACGGGCGCGGGTGACGATCAGGTCGCGGTCGCGGGTGAGGTCTTCGAGGGATGAGATGACGGCAATGCGTTCGTCGTAAAGGCTTGTCTGTGGCGCTGGCGTGGCGTTGAGCAAATCAGAGCGGTTCTGCTGGGTGGTTTCAAGGCGCTTTTCGCATTCGGCGAGTTGTTCCAGGACGGTGTCGCGGTCTTTGACGAGTTTGCGCAGATTCCAGTATTCGATCGAGAGTCGCTCGATGGAATCGACTCTCTCCCACACCTCCATTCCCAGTTGGGCTTCGGCTTCGCGCAGGAGGTGCATTTCACTGGCGGCGTCGCCCATGCGCTGATTGCGGCGGAAGATGCCGAAGGCTTGGGCGAAGCGGGCGATGAAGTAGCGGGTGGTGGTCATGGCAGGCGGTCGGGTTGACGGCGGGGTGGGGGATTAGCGGGCGATGCTGCGCTGCAGGGTAGCCACCACCGAGTAATCTTCAAGGGTGGTGATATTGCCGGTGACTTCGCCGGTGCTCACCAGCTCTTTGAGGATGCGGCGCATGATTTTGCCGGAGCGGGTCTTGGGCAGGGCGGCGGCGAAGTGGATGTCATCGGGCTTGGCGAGGGCACCGATCATGTGGCCGACGTGGGCGCGCAGTTCCTGCCGGAGGGCTTCCGATTCGGCGAAATTCGCCTTGAGGGTGACGAACACGGCGACGGCTTGGCCTTTGATTTCATCGGGGCGGCCGACGGCGGCGGCTTCCGCGACGGCTGGATGCGAGACCAGTGCGCTTTCGATTTCGGCGGTGCCGAGACGGTGGCCGGAAACGTTGAGAACGTCGTCGAGCCGACCGATGATCCAGAAATTGCCGTGCTCGTCGCGGCGCGCGCCGTCGCCGGTGGTGTAGAGGCCGGGAAAATCCGACCAGTAGGTTTTTTTGAAACGCTCCGGGTCGTTGTAGATCGAGCGGGTCATGGCGGGCCATGGCTTGCGGATGACGAGGCGGCCGTCCTGATTGGGTCCGCATTCCTTGCCGCTGTCATCGAGGATGGCGGCATCGATGCCGAAGAACGGCAGGGTCGCGGTGCCTGGAATGCAGGGCGTGGCACCCGGCAGCGGTGAAATGAGGATGGCACCGGTTTCCGTCTGCCACCAGGTGTCGACAATCGGGCACTTGCCGCCGCCGATGCGTTGGTGATACCAGGTCCAGGCTTCCGGGTTGATTGGCTCGCCGACCGAGCCTAACAGCCGTAGCGAGGACAGGTCGTGAGCGGCGGGGAAGGTGTCGCCGGCCTTGATGAAGGCGCGGATGGCGGTGGGGGCGGTGTAGAAGATGCTTACGCCGTAGGCCTCGATCATTTTCCAAAAGCGGCCGAAGTCCGGATGGTTGGGAGCGCCTTCATACATGATCTGGGTGGCGCCGTTGGCCAGCGGTCCGTAGACGATGTACGAGTGGCCGGTGATCCAGCCGACATCGGCGGTGCACCAGAAGATGTCTTCCTCGCGCAGGTCGAAGATGTACTTGCAAGTGGCGTAGGTGCCGGTGAGGTAGCCGCCGGAGGTGTGGAGGATGCCCTTGGGTTTGCCGGTGGAGCCGGAGGTGTAGAGAATGAACAGCGGGTGTTCCGAATCGAACGCCTTGGCCGTGTGCTTGGCCGGGACTTTGACGACCTCATCGTGCCACCACACGTCGGTGGCGGGGTCCATCGCCACTTCGTTACCGCAGCGCTTCAGGACAATGACCCGCCTGATCTTGCGGTACTTGGCGACCGCCTCGTCGACCGCTGGCTTGAGGGCGACGACCTTGCCGCGGCGCCAGCCGCCGTCGGCGGTGATGATGGCCACGGCTGCGGAGTCCTCGAGGCGGTCATAGATGGCCTCGCTGGAAAAGCCGCCGAAAATGACGGAATGGACGGCGCCGATGCGGGCGCAAGCGAGCATGGCGACCACCGCCTCGGGCACCATCGGCATGTAGATGATGACCCGTTGGCCGGCCTTGATGCCGTTGGCTTCGAGCACGTTGGCGAAGCGGCAGACGTCTTTTTGGAGTTGGCCGTAGGTGATGACGCGCTGGTCGCCGGGTTCGCCCTCCCAGATGATGGCGGCCTTGTTTTTGCGGGGGCCTGCGGCGTGGCGGTCGACGCAATTTTCGCAGACGTTGAGTTTGCCGCCGTCGAACCACTTGGCGAAGGGCATTTGCCACTCGAGCACTTTGGACCAGGGTTTGTGCCAGAGGAGTTCCTTGGCCTCGGCCGCCCAGAACGCCTCGGGGTCGGCAATGGATTCCGCGTAGAGCTTGCGGTAGGCTGCCAGCGATGGGATGCGGGCCTTGGCGGCAAAATCTTTGGGGGGCAGGTAAACTGAGGCGGGTCCCGGGGTGGAGGCTTCCTGGGGGGCGTGGGAGTGGCTCATGGGGGTTTCTGAAAGGGCGAGGATTCGGAAGGACTTCTACAACAAGAACGCAGCTACAACAAGGGCCGCAGCTACAACAAGGAACGAAGGCGACACTCTAGCTGCCAAGCCGCCACAAGGCAAGCGGCCAAGTGTGGTCAGCGGGTTTTTTTCCGCACACTGGGCGAAGCACCCGTCGTGCTGCGCTTGACCCGAGACCCGGGCGGTCTGGCCGGACCACTTTTTCCCGCAGCGCGGACAGCCTGCCCGCTGCTCCGAGATCCGGGCGATCTGGCCGGACCACTTTTTCCCGTGGCGCGGGCAGCCTGCCCGCTGCTCCGAGACCCGGGCGACCTGGCCGGACCACTTTTCTCCATGGCGCGGGCATCCTGTCCGCTGCTCCGGGATCCGGGCGATCTGGCTGGACCACTTTTCTCCGTGGTGCGGGCATCCTGCCCGCTGTTCCGGGATCCGGGCGGGATTCCAGGACCCCTTTTCTCCGTCGCGCGCTTCTTGGTCGGGGTGGCGGTGCCTAGCAGCATCTCCACTTCCGGCGGGGTGAGCAGGGCCCAGTGGCCGGGCTCCAGATCGCCGAGCCACAATTGGCCGATGCGCACCCGCAGCAACTTGGTGACGGTGTAGCCCATGGTTTCAAACATCAGGCGGATCTGGCGTTTGGCACCGTGGTCGAGGACCACCTTGATGCGGCGCGCAGAGAGTCGTTCGATCGCCTTGGCGCGCAGCTTGCCCCCTTCGGTGTAGACGCCCTCGAGAAACTTGTCGAGGTGGGCATTTTCAAACGCCTGATTGGAGGTGACCAAATACTCCTTTTCCACGGATTTGGACGGGTGCATCAGGCGTTGCGAGAGGTCGCCGTCGTTGGTCAGGATGAGCAGGCCTTCCGAATCGCGGTCCAGGCGTCCGACGTGGTGCAGCGAGTGCAACGCGCCGGGCAATAGCGCGTAGATGGTGTCCCGGCCGAGTTCGTCCTCGCGCGAACAAACGTAGCCGCGAGGTTTGTGAAACGCCACGATGGTCACGTCCCGCGGCACCACCCGGCGGCCATCCACCTTGACGTGATCACTGGCCTGGATGCGGGTGGCCAGCTTGGTGCAGGAACTGCCGTTGACCTCGACGCGGCCGGCCTGAATCAATGCGTCGCAGGCCCGGCGGGAGCCGATGGCACAGGACGCGAGGTATTTATTGAGGCGGGTTCCGTCGTTCATGGGGGGGTGGCTTGGAATGCAAAAGGCGCGGAGCCTGGCAGGATCCGCGCGTGCAGCAGAAGAAAACCCGCGGGCGATCAGCCCTCGTGTTTCGTCTTCGGCAGGCCCACCGGCGAGCGGCCGGCTTTCCATTCGCCACGCTCCCTGAGGAGTTTGACGCGCTCGAAGCGTTTGAGGACGGAGCGTTTGCCGCCGACGGAGGCGCTGGATTTGAGGCTGTTGTGCTTGGACATCGTGGGAAGAGGAATTGATTCGCGGGGCGCGGAGATTGACCCGCCCCGCAGTGGCTGGCAATGCAAAAATGGAAAATTTTTCCACGATTGGTGATGCTCGTGTTGCCAGTTGGTGGGATTGCTGGTAGTCGTAACTGATGGGCCGCTTGTTGTCACAGCTTGAATTCCGGTGGGCCTCGTGGCTGCGCGTGCGGGCGACGCCGCCACCGCCGCCGGAGCGCCCGACCCACGACGATAGCGGTCTGACTGCGTGGTGTTCCGAGACGTGTAAGACGCTCAATTTAAATGAATTATCGAGGAGGGTCCGGGTCTCTTGGAACTCGCGGATGCAGACGACGGCGGGCCGCGCGTGGTGGCCTGACCGGGTCATTGAGCTCAACCCGAAACTCAAGCCGCTGGCCCCCGAAGAGCTCTGGCGCACCCTCAAGCACGAACTCGCCCACCTCATCGCCTACGAACGCGCCGGGCGCCGCTACACCGAGCCCCACGGACCGGAATGGCAGGCTGCCTGTGCGGAATTGGGAATCGCCAACGAAAGTCCGTATCACACGTTGCCCTTCAAGCGCCGCCGAATGAAGCGCAACTACACTTACGTTTGCCCGCATTGCATGATCGCCTTGCAGCGAGTCAAGCCGATCCGCCGCATGGTCGCTTGTTACGCGTGTTGCCGCAAATTCAACAACGGTGCCTATCACGCACGCTTCCGCCTCGTGGCGCAAAAGGCATGATGGGTGCTCTCGGCATGCAGGGACGGGCGGAATCTGCCGAGGCCATGACCCGCCTCGGGTGCGCCGCCGCTGGGGATGTCACGGCGGGTGCTGTCATCGCCTTGGTGGGCGGGCTTGGTGCCGGCAAGACTCACTGGACCAAGGGTTTGGTGGCGGCCTTGGCATGTTCGCTGGATGTCACCAGTCCCACGTTTTCCCTGGTGCATGAATACCGTGGCGGCCGCCTGAGCGTGTTTCACTTCGATTTTTACCGGCTGGAAAGCGCCGCCGAGGTGCTGGCGCTCGGCTGGGATGAATATCTCGATGCCGGGGGCCTGTTGGTGGTCGAGTGGGCCGATAAATTTCCAGAATTACTGCCGCCGGAAGCGATCTGGCTGCGCTTCGTGGTGGAACCCGACACCGCGCGGACGGTGGAGCGCATTGGCTGAGCCCTACATGCCGACCACGCGGCCTGCACTTTGGACCAAGCGCGCGCCGGAGTTTGCAACGCTGCTGGCCATGCCGCAGCTTGACAGTGCTGAAACGCTCACCAACACGCTTATCAAGAGGGCAATTCGTTTCATGGGGGCGGCAAAATATCCCGCCTCCGCGCAGAGTCAAGCGCGGAAGTTTCCATTGCCGCGCGGCTCCGCCTGGCGCAGGCTCGGCCCATCCCATGGAACAAGCCAGTGATGCCCTGATCCGCTTTCTAGCCACCGAGCGCGGGCTGTCGCCGGCCTATCAGCTGTCGGTGCGCCAGACGCTCGACGCGCTGGCGGGTTGGCTGGTGAAACGCGGCTGTGTGTTGCGCGATGTGGGCACCGACGAATTGGCGGCGTTTTTGAGCCAGCGCAAGCAGGACGGGCTTAACGCCGCATCGTTGCGCATCACCACGGTGCATTTGAAGGTGTTTTTCCGTTGGCTGGCGGGGCAGGGGCGGTTGGAGATGGATCCGGCCGAGCCGCTCATATCGCCCCGCCCGGATCTGACGCTGCCGGAAACCCTGCACGCCTCGGAAGTGCAAATATTGTTGGATTCGATCGACCCCGCGCCGTTTCTCGGTCGCCGCGATCTGGCGATCCTGGAGCTGTTCTATGCCTCCGGCCTGCGCTTGTCCGAGTTGTGCAAAGCGCGCCTGGAGGTGATGGATTTTGACGAGGGCTTCCTGCGCGTCACCGGCAAGGGGAACAAGACGCGCATCGCCCGAGTCGGCAGCAAGGCCCGCGCCGCGCTGGAGGACTATTTGCACAACGAACGGCCGGCGCTGGTGACCAAACGCAGCTCGTCGCACGTTTTCCTCACCATTCACGGGACCGTCATGTCGCCGGATCGCGTGCGTCAAATCGTCAAACGCCGCGCCGCCCTCGCCGGCATCGAGCAAAACGTCTATCCGCACCTGCTGCGCCACTCGTTCGCCACTCATTTGTTGGAAGGCGGCGCCGATCTGCGGGTCATCCAGGAATTGCTGGGTCACTCCGACCTCTCCACCACCCAGGTCTACACCCACGTCGACCGCCAGCGGCTCAAGGCGGTGCACCGGCAATTCCATCCCCGCGGCTAGCGGCGGCGAGGAGCCGGGGCGTTGCGGGCGAGTGACCGGATCTTGCCTAAAGCCGCGCTTGGCTTTGCGTGGGCAATCGAGGGATTGACTGCGGGGGGGGAAATTGCTCAAATGCAAACGGATGGACACAGTGAGCCATTCAATAACCCTTGAAATCAACAACGATTCCCAAATATGAAAGACTTCCTAGCGCCAGAGATTCGCAATTTCGCCGTGGTCGGACATGCTGCGACCGGCAAAACCCTGCTGTGTGAGTCGATGCTCGTGTGTGCCGGCCGCATCCAGCGGGCGGGCACCATCGAGCAGGGCAACACGGTTTCCGATTTTCATCCCGACGAAAAAGAGCACCACCAGTCGGTGCACGCCACGGTGCTGACGTCAGAATGGCTGGGGCGGGAATTCAACGCGATTGATTGCCCGGGGATGCCCGATTTCGTCAGCGAACCGTTGAGCGCGATCCGGGTGGCGGATTTCGCCCTGATCGTCATCAGCGGGGTCAATGGGGTGGAAACCGGCGCCGATGAGGTGTGGGCGGCGGCCGGTGAATATGATATCCCGAAGTTTCTGGTGATAAACCTGCTAGATCGGGAGCGGACGCAGTATGACGCGATTCTGGAGGAGGCGCGGGACCATTACGGGGCGCGGGTGTTTCCGATGACTTTGCCGGTGGATGCCGGTCCGGGGTTCCGCTCGGTGCTCGATGTGATGCGCTCGGAGGTGATTACCTTCGCTGAAGACGGCAGCGGCCGCTACGAGGAACGCCCCGCCGATGGCGAGTTGCGGGAACGGGTGCAAGAGCTTCACCGCCAGTTGATCGACATGGTGGCGGAGTCCGAGGACTCGTTGCTGGAGAAGTTTTTCGAGGACGGCACCTTGAGTGAGGATGAATTGCGGGCGCATGTGCATGACGCGGTGCAAAAAGGTTTGGTGGTGCCGGTGTTTGCCACTTCGGGGGCGAAAAACATCGGCGTGTCGCGTCTGATGGATTTCATCGCCAAGTACGGTTCCTCGCCGGTCGATCGCGCCACGGTGGAGGCCGCCTCGCCGGACGGGGCACCGCTGACGGTGACCCTGGATGACGGGGTGACGGTGGCCTTTGTGTTCAAGACGATGCACGAGCAGCACGTCGGCACGCTGTCGTATTTCCGGGTGTACAGCGGGGATGTGACCACCGGCACCGAGTTGTACAATGCCAGCCGCGGTGAGACCGAGCGCATCGGCCAGTTGTATCGGGTGAATGGATCGCACCGCGAGCCGGTGGGCGCGCTGCACGCCGGGGATATCGGGGCGGTGGTGAAATTGCGTTCCACCCTGACCGGCCACACGCTGTGCGCGCCGTCGCGGCGGGTGGTGCTGGAGACCGTGGCGTTTCCGGCGGCCAACACGCGCGGTGCCTTGGTCGCCAAGTCGCGGGCGGACTTGAACAAGCTGGGTGAGGGTTTGTCGGTGTTGCGGGAGGAAGATCCGACCTTTGAATTCCATTTCGACCCCTCGCTCGGCCAGACGATCGTTTCCGGCCAAGGCGAGCTGCAACTCCAAATCGTCGCCGAAGAACTCAAGCGCCGCTTCAACGTGGAAGTCGAGCTGGTCGAGCCGCGCGTTTCTTATCGTGAAACCATCAAGCGCCAGGGCGACTCCAAGCACCGCCACAAGAAACAAACCGGCGGTGCCGGCCAATTCGCCGAGGTGTGGCTGCGTGTCGAGAGCCTGCCGTCGGAAACCGGTCTGGTGTTCACCAATTCGTTGGTCGGCAGCAATGTCGACCGCGTCTTCGTCGCCTCCGTCGAGAAAGGCGTCAATACCGCCTGCACCCACGGCCCCTACGCCGGCTTCCCGGTCACCGACGTGAAGGTGGATTTCTACGATGGCAAGCAGCACCCGGTGGATTCCAAGGACATCGCCTTCCAAATCGCCGGCAAGGCCGCCTTCAATGAGGCGTTCCTGCTGGCAACCCCGCGCTTGTTAGAGCCGATCATGCTGTTGCGCGTCAAGGTGCCCTCCGACGCGGTGGGTTCGGTCATGGCCGACCTCTCCGGGCGGCGCGGCCGGGTCATGGGCATGGAAACCGAGGGCCGCTTCGAGGTGGTCGTCACCCAGGTGCCGCAGGCCGAGTTATACAAATATTCCAGCCAGTTGCGTGCCTTGTCGGCAGGTCGTGGCCGCCACCGCGAGCAGTTCGATCACTACGAGGAGGTGCCGCACGAGTTGGAGGCCAAGATCGTCGCCGAGCACAAAAAACAGGCGCGCGAGGTCGACGAATGAGGATGGATCCCGCCGGTGGCTCTGTCGCGGCCAATGGATTGGACTTCAGCACACGACGCTTGGCAAGTGTCCGCTCTTTGCTGCACGCATCGTGCTTGCCAAGCAGCCGTCCGCCCTATTGATTCGGCCCCGATGCTCACCGTCGGAATTTTAGCCAATCCCAAAATGACCGGGGCGCTGCAAGCGTTGCAGGCCCTGCGCGCGGCCTTGTTGGCGCGCGGTTGCCGACCCGTGCTGGATCTGCAAACCGCCGCCATGGCGGGCGAGTCCGGCGGCATCCCCGCTGCGGAGTTTGCCCGCTGCGTCGATCTGGCCGCCGTGCTCGGCGGGGATGGCACGATGCTCGACGCGCTCTCCAGGCTCGGCGATTTCGCCAAGCCGGTGGCCGGCATCAACATCGGGCGGCTTGGGTTTTTGACAAGCTGCACCGACGCCGAGTCGGGCGCCTTTGCTGCCGCCATCACCGAAGGCCGCTTCACCACCAGTGTGCGCTCTTTGTTGCAGGCAACCATTTTCCGCAGTGGCGGGGTCAGGGCGTCCTTTGTCGCGCTCAATGAGGTCGCGCTGGCCCGTGGTGAAACCGGGCGCCTGGTGGCGCTGCGTGCCACGGTCAATGGCGAATTGCTCAACCACTATCGCGCCGATGGCTTGATTGTGGCCACTCCGACGGGCTCCACCGCCTATTCGCTGTCCGCCGGCGGGCCGCTCATTGAGCCTGCGGCGGCGGTTTTTGTCATCACGCCGATTTGCCCGCACAGTCTGAGCCAGCGTTCCTTGATCCTGGCGGATGACGCGGTGGTGGAGATCTCGCCGGAAGCGGCGGATGGCGGGCCGATGCTGTTTACGGCCGACGGGCGGGACACCACCCACATTGAGACTGGCGACCGGATCGAGGTGCGCAAATCCCCCCGCTCGCTGCGCTTGCTGCTGCTGGAAGATCGCTCGTTTTACCAGGCGCTGCGCCAAAAACTCCGCTGGCAGGGGCTCTGACGCAGGACTCAAGACGCCAGACGCAAGACCCGAATCCGAGGCGGGTATGGAGCAGGCAGTAACTTCGGAGACAGAAGACCGCTGCGCTGCAAGACAAGATACAGAAGAGCCACCGGTCCGCGCATGGCGATTCTTGTTCCAGTCTTCTGTCTTCTGTCTTCTGTCTTCTGTCTTCTGTCTTCTGTCTTCTGTCTTCTTGCCGTCTTGCCGTCTTCTGCGGGAGATGGTTCGGGTTTCCGAATCATTGCGGGTTGACAAGAGGGCTTTTGCTGCATTACGTTCCCCTGCTATGAAAACTAAATTGTATCTTGCCTCGTTGGTCCTCGCAATGCCGGTTTTTGCCGGAAGTCCTGCAAGGGAAGCTGTCGCCCCCGCGCCCCAGTCCAGTCTCTGGTCCTGGTTTATCGGCGGATCGGTTGGCTATTTGGCTGATGCCCAGGAAGTGATGTATAACGGTCACATCGGCGTCAACACCCCGTGGACTGTCGGTGGTTGGAATGTCGCCCTCTTCGGCGAAGTGGGCTACAGCGACATCAAGGACAGCTATGTGAACGGGTTCTACGTGGACACCAAGACCGAGATCGTGCCGATCACCTTCAACGTCAAGTTTGAACGGCCGATCATGGATAAGCTCAGCGTCTACGTGGGTGCCGGCCTCGGTGCCGCGGTGGTGGACGTCAGTGCCAGTTCCAGTGTGCTCATCGGCAATTACTCCCATAACAGCACTGTCTTCACATCGCAGATTTTTGCCGGTTTGGACTACAAGTTCTGCCCGTCGTTCGATATGTACGCCGGTGCTCGCTGGATCTACCTCAATGACGTGAAAATCGCCAACACCAACTACAACTTCAACAACAACGACTGTTTGTTTGAAGTGGGTGCCCGCATCACTTTCTGATGCGAGCCGTCACCTGACTCTCTCAGCGGCCGCCCGGAGCAATCCGTGCGGCCGTATTGTATGGCGGTCGCCGACCCACTTGTCCCCTCGGATGGGCGGGGTGCCAAGGGGCCGCGCAATGAGCATGGCAGCTGCACCTCGCCCTCTGGGGCAATCAGGGCGCGGCGCGACCGCCACGCCCTACCGGGCATCCGGTAGGCGTGCGGCGCAATGCTCCGTCCCTGCCTCTTTTCCCACAGTGCGGCTACTTGGCGGGCTTGGGCGCTTTGGGCGGGGCTTTGGGGAAGCGCCGCAAGGTGACAATTTGGAGGAATCCGTTTTTGGAGCCATCCCCGGAGCGGAAGAACGCGTTGTCGCTGCTCAGGATGATCACTTGGGATTGGTCGGTGGGGCGGATCGGTATGACGTTGTTTTCCTGATATTTCCACTCCCCGTCCTGGAGGTAGGTGAGTTCGTAGATGAAGTAGCCATCAGGGGCCTTGGCGACGAAGGCGTCGCGGGTTTTGAGGGTTTTGGTGCCGTTATTATTGCAGCGCACGGCGATCTCATAGGTGCTGAGGTTGTGGACGCGTACCTCGCCGAGCGGCAGCTTGGCGGGGTCGTCGTCGATCACATAGGCTTGGAAGGTGCCATTGCCGAGGGGGGCGAGGAGCACGGTGGCGTGGGTGCAACCTGCCGGAATGGGTGCCAAGGCCACGAGATTGGAGTGCTTGGCGCGGCGCTTGTCGAGTTCGAGCGCGAGGGGGGATTTGGGCTGGCCGTCGGGACTGATGACGTCGGCGGGTGCCGCCGGCAGCGGGTGGAGTTGGTGCTTCTTGTCGTCTGCGGTGGGCGGCGGCAGGTGCTTGACGTCGCCGTCGCCGGTCCTGAAAATCTCCATGACGGCAGGTCCCGAGTAGGTGACCGGATCGGAGTAGCGGAACGGCAGCGCGATGATGGCACCGGTTTCACCAGATTTGAGCGAGAGGCCCCTGATCTCATCGCCCCAGGCGACGATGTCGAGTTTGAGCGAGACATCCGCTTGCTGGGCCAGCAGCGGTGAGGTGAGGGCCAGGCCGGCGAGCAGCAGGGACGTTAGGAGGCGGCGGGGTTCAAATTTCATTCTGTGACAACCAGCGGAAGGAGACGATGTTGAAACGGCGGCCATAGGTTCGGTTGAGGGCGTTGAGTTCGGTGCCGCGTGCGGTGGTGAGATTGGCTGGATCGAGGTACTCGGGGACGCGCTGGACGATGGCTTCGCACCAGGCTTTTGCCAAGACGGTTTTTCCGTCCGGGCTGAGGGCTTCGCCGTAGGTCCGGATGCGGAACGTGTCGGAGCGGGTGGTCAGGGCGGGGCCGATGACTTGCAGGACATCCGCTTGGGTGAGCCAGCCGGGAATGCCGGTGGAGCGGTAGCCCTGTTCGGTTTTCTGGCTGTTCAGGAGGGTGCGGTCTGCGATGATGCTGGCAACGGCGCCAAAGTTGTTATCGGTGGAGGTGACCGCCCAATCGGGGACGGACGAGTCGGCATTGGGCAACGCGTAATCGGAGTCGGTGCCGTCAAGGTCGGCGCGCGGGGCACCGTTTTTTTCGGTCAGTGTGACGCGGTCGGTGGTGGCCACGATGCCGGAGAGGCCTTTCTTGTTGCCGGCGAAATTGATATTGATGCCGCTTTCGTCGATGGCACCTTGGAGGGCACCACTGCGGGTGAGGGCCGGTTGTTTGCTGATATCGGCGAGGGCGCGGTTGACGAAGTGGGAGAGCGAGACAAAGGGGCCGCGGAGGCGGACCTGTTTGACGATCTCGGTGGCCAGCAGGTCGAGTTCGGCATCGGTGAGGCGGCGGTAGCCGGAGAACGAATCGGTGGCGGTGCCCGTGGGGGGGTCCTTGGCGGGTGAGATTTGTTCGAGCGAGCGCGGGAACGAGGCATTGGGCGAGGGGCCGGACTCGGCATTGTGATTGAGGTATTTGGCGCTGCCGAGGAACGCCTTCCAAGCGTTCTTATCGGTGCTGTTGACGTTGAAGGCACCGTCAATCATCAGCAGCGAGGCGCTGGCGACGGGGTCCTTGAGCTGGGAGGAGGTGGCCGCGCCGCCGTACAGCATGATCGCCGGGTTGGTGGGGCCGCCAGCCGAGGATGATGAAGAGCTGGAGCTGGTATCGCCGATGCTGGAGACGAAATAGGAGTCCCAAATGGCGGCATTGAGCAGATAGGAGATATCGAAATAGGTGCGGGCGAAATGGTCGGCACCGCTCGGGTTGTTCGAGCCGATGATTTGGTAATCGTAGCGGCTTTGGGTGATGAGGCTGCGTTTGACAAACGGGGTGGCGTAAGAGTTGGCAAACGCGTTGCCGGGTTGGTGGCCGATGGAGGCGGCGACCTCATCTCCGGTGAGGTCCGCATGCTGGAACTGGGCCAGCGAGACGATCTGTGGCGGCACGGAAAACAGCACCGTGGTCTTGGAGCCATTGGGTGCGCGTCCCCACGGCAGCGGGTTGGCGAGCAGGTTCTTGGTGAACGCGGTGCCGGTTTGGCCGCCAGTCGGGCCGGAGTCGTTATCCGCGAATCCGTTGCTGCTTTGCATGAAATACGGCGGCGGGTTGTAGCTGGCGATGGGCTTGCCGATGCGGGTGGCCTGCAGATTGAAATCGGTGAAGGTGCGCAGCGTCGAGGCGCGCTGGCCCATTTCATAGCCGGATGGCATCAGGTCCAAATAACTGACGCCGGGTTGGCTGATCTGGAAGCTGTAGCACATGAGCGGCACCGGCTTGGTATGGTCGGTGCAGAATTGAGGGTTGGCATCGAGAATGTTTTGCCCGAAGTAACCATTGTCCAAATCAAAGCGTTCCACCCGCCGCAGCGGCGGTGCGCTGGGCGAACTTCCCGCCAGCCGCATTTCCAAGGCAACGAGCGTCGTCTGCCAGCTTTCCCGGACATCCAGGCTGGGAAACGTCGCCCACGATCCGGCGGTATCCTGCTCGACGCTGACGGAGAAATCCGAGGCGCTGCCGGTAAAGGCGACGAGGTCCACCACGTCGCGCTTGTTGCCGCCGCCTTGGGGCCGCAACAAAGAACCCCCCACGGTGTAGGCGCGGGCTTCGCCGGGAGGAATGGTGCCGGGCTTGATGCGGAAGATGGTCTGGTTGAAAACGGCATCCGAGCCGGAATTTTCGCAAAGGAACATGGAATTTTCGCCTAGGTTCCAGATCCGGGAGGGTAAATTTCCTGGTGGAGTCATGTTGATGACTTGGAATTCGAGATCCTTGTCCCATTTGAGCGGGCAGGAGAAGGGGTTGGCGAGGGCGAGGGCGATTTTGCCGCATGGATTGGCTTTGAACCCGTTGCCGCCGGGGACGAAATGGACGCCGAAGAGGATGCGGAATTCGCTGATCAGGGGTGCGATGGAGACGCCGGTGTCGCTGGTGGCGGCCTTCACCAGCAGCGTGCCGCTTTGCAGCTTTTTATAACGATCGGAAAACTCCTTGATCGCATCCCATTTGGGCGCCCTCATCTTGGTGGCCACGCTCGTCGGAATGATATTGGTGCCGGCCACCGGGTAATTCAGCAGGGTCGGGATCTTCTTCGTCGAGGGCAGATCGGACGCCAACACGGCCGATAAGTCGGCTTTGGTGCCGCCGTTGAGGGTGTCGGCAATGACCGCCTTGCTATCTGCGGTGGCGGAATGGAAGATCGTTTGGACGGTGGCCTGTGCGCCGGAAACGAGCAACTGGGTTTCCGGCAGGGTGACCACTTTCGCGAGCGAGTCCTGTTTGCGGGAGGTCGGTGCCGGGTAGCCGCTGAAGCCCGGCACGGTTTCCCAAGCGCGGCGCTGGGCCACGAGGGAAGCATAATTGGTCTTGTCCGTCTGGGTGCGGGCGATGTTGAGTCTGGCCTTCACGCCTTCATCGCCGACCCACCAGGCATAGCGGCCGAGCGACTTGCCGCCGTGGTTATCGGGTACAGTGACCATCACCAGCGGCGCGGAAACGAAGTTGCCGATGGTGGTGGTGGTGGCCGTGCCCACCGTGCCCGGGCCGACCAGGACCACGGATTTGGTGGTGTCCGGGACGCTGCCATTGGCAGAGAGGGCGGTGCCCGATGTGGCGGGATTGTAGGTTTGGGGGAGGGTGCTGGTCAGTTCGTTGCCGCTGATGAGCCACTGGACGCCGGTGGCGCTGGGAGTTTTGGTGTAGATTTGGGTGGCCGGAGCGCTGGCCGTGACCGTGTTCCAGACGCCGGTCCAATAGCGGGTGCCGGGATTCACGGCCGTCAGCCCGTTGCTGATGGCGTTGATCGACTTGTCGTTGCGCGGGGCTCTGCCGTCGGCGAGGCGCAGGCCGCCGGTGTCGCCTGCAAAGTCTGCCGCTGCCGTCACCCGTTGATCCGGGCCGGCGGCTTTTTGCAACTGGCCGAGGGCGATGATGAGCGCGATGCGGGCGTTGCTCCGCGCCATGGCCAGGGCGCTGCCCTGCGAGGCTGTGCGCAATGCGATGGTGGACAGCGACAGCAGTCCGACCACCAACATCGTCAGCAGGACCATCAAGGCGAGCGTGATGACCAGGGCGAACCCGCGGATTCTTGGTGGCTTGCCGGTTTGCAAGCCGCAGACAATTGGTTTTTTAGCGTGCATGAGAACTGGGTAGCAGGATGAATGCCATCGCTGGAAATACCATCAGGACTTCCGAGTCCGGGAGGGATTAGTGACGGGTACTGGGAGAGTGGGTTTTCGTGGGCCGTGTGGGCCCGCACGGCCTGCCTTGAAGCATGCTCCTACGGCGGTGGATTTGCTTGGGCCACGCCTAGATTAGGCGATTGAAGCAGGAGGGGAAGCATTTTTTTTTGCGGCTGTGGGCCCGGCACTTGTCAAGTGCGGGGTGAAAAAGTGACCGGGCGGGGCGGGGTGGGGGGATGGTAGCTCAAGCGAGACGCAGAGGCACTTGCTGCGAGACGCAGCAAGCACGGCCTGCGGCGGGGGCGCCGCAGGCCGCAGTCACCTCGCCGCAGCCCCTCGCCGTGGCTCAGGCGGCGCCCTTGAATGCGGCGATGGGATGGAACAGTTGTTCGGGCATGTGGTCCACCGACTCGATGATCCAATCGGGCTGATAGGCGAAGGCCTCCAGATGCTCGAGTTGGGTGTGACCGCTGAGAACCAGCACGGTGCGGTAGCCCATGCCCACGCCGCCGAGAATGTCGGTGGACATGGTGTCGCCGACCATGACGGTGTGGCGCGAGCGCACCCCGAGTTCGGCTTGCGCCATGCGCATCATCACGCCGCTGGGCTTGCCGACGGAAAACGCCTCGCGACCGGTGGCCTTTTCGAGCATCGCGACGATCGCCCCGCATCCGGGCCGGGTGCCAGCATCGGTGGGACAGGTCGCGTCCGGATTGGTGGCCACCAACCGCGCCCCTTTTTCTATCAGGCGCAACGCGCGTTCGATCATCTCGAAATTCAAGGTGCGGCCCTCGCCGACGACCACATAGTCGGCATCGTCGTCCACCACGGTGATCCCGTTATGATGGAGCGCGGCGGCCAGGCCGTTTTCGCCGATGACGAAAGCGGTGGCACCCGGCTTCTGACTTGCCAGAAAGCGCGCCGTGGCCATCGCGCAGGTGAAAACATCATCGGCCTCGGCCGGCAAGCCGAGGCGGCAGAGCTTGAGGGCCACATCGCGGCGGGTCCGCTGTGAGTTGTTAGTAAGAAAGCGGAAGGGGATTTGTTCATTGCGCAAACGCGCGATGAAGCGGTCGGCACCAGGGATGAGCTGGGCCCCCCGATAGATCACTCCATCCATATCCAGTAGAAATCCAATTGTATTCACACTGGGGGTCAAGCGGATGGCATGCCATTCCCGCCCGAAAGCCCAACTATCCTGGCGGGGCCGGCCCGCAACGACGCTAAGTGCCAAGGAACCAAGCACTTGGAGCCGCAATGTTTTCAGAACGGTTCATCATCATTCCAAGCGTCATCGCCCCAGGGATCGGAATTTCCGACGTCCCATTCTTCGACCAGTTCGGGTGGGAAGTCGTTGAGGAAACGCGACGCGTTGCACATGACGTCGCCGGTGTAGGACTTGGGGTTATTAAGCGGATAGGTGAGATAGAGATGATCCTTGGCGCGGGTGATGGCCACATAGAACAGGCGCCGTTCTTCCTCCAACTTCGGCTGGTCGTCGGCCTCAAGGATGCGGCCGTTAGGGAACTGGCCGTCCACCAGCCAGATGAGAAACACCACCTGCCATTCCAAGCCCTTCGCCTGATGGATCGAGGACAACGTCACCTTGTCGGCGTTCGCGGCATCGTCGCCGGCACCGGGTTCACCGTCGACCGAGCCCATCAAGGACAACTGCGAGAGGAATTCAACGATATCCTCAAAGCCATCGCCATACTGCGAGAGCTGGTCCAAATCACTACGACGGCTCTCGTAGTTCTCGAAGCCGGCTTCCATGTACTCCTTATAGACGCCCTCCACCACGCTGTAGATCATTGCGGAGGGCTTGGCGAAAAATCCATTGGGTGCCAGCTCGTCGAGCGTATAGCACAACTGCTGCCAATGCTTGTGCGCCTTCTTCGGCACCTTCTTGAAGGCCAGTAAGACCTCGGAAAACCTCACCGGCAGGTCGTCGCGTTTGGCCCACCCGGTGTCGAGCCATTCGCGCCACAGCTTGTCGGCGGCCACCGGCCCGCAGCCCGGCAACAACATGACCATGCGCAGGAAGCTCTCCTCATCGCGGCGGTTGACGACAAAGCGCAGGAACGCCGACACATCCTTGATATGCGCCTGCTCGAAGAAGCGCAAGCCACTGGTTAGAACAAACGGGATCTTGCGCACCGTCAGTTCCATCTGCAGTTCCAGACTGTGGAAATGCGCGCGGTAGAGCACCGCCATCTCGCTCAGAGCAATCCCCTCCTCGTGCAATTCCAGCATCCGCTGCACCACAAACGCCGCCTGCGTCCGCGGGTCGGCCAGCGCCACCAGCGCGGGTTTCACGCCGCCGGCCGCGCGCGACGAGCGCAGGTCTTTCTCGAAGCGGCCCTGGTTGGCGCGGATCGCCGCATTCGATAGCTCGAGCAACTCCGGCACGCTGCGGTAATTGGTGTCGATGGTGAACACCTGCGAGCCGGCATAGCGCCGGGTAAAGCCGAGAATGTGCGCCATGTCCGCGCCGCGCCATGAATAGATCGATTGGGCGTCGTCGCCGACCGCCATCAGGCTGTTAGACTCGCCGGCCAGCAGGTCGATCATGCGGCCCTGCACCAGGTTGGTATCCTGGTACTCATCGACGAGGATGTGGCGGAACCTTTTTTGATAGATATCAAGCACATCGGGCCGGGCCTCGAACAGGCGCACAGTGAGCACCAGCAAGTCATCGAAATCCATCGAGTTGGACGCGCGTTTTTTCTCGATGTAGCCGAGGCGGACCTGTTCGATTTGTTCGATCCAATCGTAGAACCGCTCATATCCCACGGCAATGATTTCCTCCAGGCTGGTGCCCGAGTTTTCCATCAGGCTGAAGATGGATGCCAGCACGTCCGGCTTGGGGAAGCGGCGCTCCTTGGTATCAATCGCGCAGGCGGCGACCACTTTGGAGAGCATGCTTTTCTGGTCGTCGCGATCGAGGATGGAAAACGCGCGGGTGTAGCCGATGTCCTCGGCGTGGCGGCGCAGGATGCGGCTGCCGACCGAATGGAAGGTGCCCGCCCACAGGTCCGAGGTGTCGCGGGCGATGAGATCGCGCACCCGCCCGACCATTTCGCGGGCCGCCTTGTTGGTAAAGGTCAGCAGCAGGACCTGGCGCGGTTCGACGCCGTGATCCAGCAACCAGGCGACGCGGTAGGTGAGGGTGCGGGTTTTGCCCGATCCGGCGCCGGCGATGACCAGGGCCTTGCCCGGAGGCGAGGCCACCGCCATGTACTGCTCGGCGTTGAGCGCGGCGACGTAATCGATGCCGGAGGCAGCAAGCTGGCGGTGAAGGGTGTAGGGGCGGGCCATGACGGAAAACGGGCGACACCTACAAGGACAGGAATCAGGCGATTAGGCAATCGCAAAACCTGCTTGACACTGGTATCGTGTGCACTAATCATGGCCGCCGGCAACTGGGTGTTGAGCTGGCAGGTGCTGCAGGAATTCTCCAATGTCGCACTGCATCGCTTCGCCGTGCCCATGCGGCCCGCGGATCTGAGCGACCATCTGGCCCTCATGCTGTGGCCCCATTGCCAGGTGCTTCCATCCCTGGCACTTTATCAAACGGCAGCCACGCTCCACGCACAAACGCAGTACGGATATTTTGACTGCCTCAACGTGGCTGCTGCGCTCGCCTGTGACGCTGCCCTGCTGTATTCCGAAGACCTGCAGCATGGGCGCGTGATCGGGTCGCTGCGGATTGAGAACCCCTTTCTGCCTCAAGTTTGAACGCCACCCCAAGGAGGGCGAGTTCCGAATCGCCCTCCTTGGGGTGGCCGTTGGCAAGCGCACCTCCTCCGTGAACACCAGCTGGCCGCCGGCGCCGCCAAATTCACCGACGGGACACAATCGGGGGTTGCCAGATGGCGATTTGACGTCCTAGTGTCCCCGGTCATCGCAACGTCCCGGTTCCGGGGGGCCGCGAGGGCCGATTTTTCCTCAGCCGCATCGCCAGCCATGAACCTGTTCCGCAAGAAACCCATCGATGTCATCGTCGCCACCGCCTGCAACACCGAGGCATTTTACGACACCCCGACGCTCAAACGCACGCTCAGCGCATTCCAGTTGGTGACCCTGGGCATCGGGGTGGTCATTGGCGCGGGGTTGTTTTCGCTCACCGGCAAGGTGGCGGCAGACAACGCCGGCCCGGCGGTGGTGCTGTCGTTCGTGGTCAGCGGCATCGCCTGCGCGTTTGCGGGGTTGTGCTACGCGGAATTCGCCTCGGCGGTGCCGGTGGCCGGCAGCGCGTACTCGTATTCGTACGCCACCATGGGCGAGTTGCTGGCCTGGATCATCGGCTGGGACCTGGTGATGGAATACGCGATCGGCGCGGCGACCGTGGCGGTGAGTTGGTCGGCGTATTTCGTGAAATTTTGCCACCAGATGAATATTGACATGCCGCTGCAATGGGCGCTTTCGCCGTTTGACTCGGAGACGCTGAAGGACGGCACGGTGATTCACGGCATGGCGAACCTGCCGGCGGCAGCGATTGTGGTGTTGATGTCGCTGTTGCTGATCCGCGGCACCAAGGAAAGCGCGCTGTTCAACACCATCATGGTGGCGGTCAAACTCATGATCGTGCTGCTGGTCATCGGCATCGGCTGGGCCTACATCAACCCGGCCAATCACAGCCCGATGATCCCCGAGCGCATCTCCGAGGTGATCAAAGGCCACACCGTCTATCACTTCGGCTGGCAGGGGGTGCTGACCGGGGCTGGCATGATTTTCTTCGCCTACATCGGCTTTGATGCGGTGTCCACTGCGGCGCAGGAGGCGAAAAACCCGCAGCGTGACCTGCCCATCGGCATTCTCGGCTCGCTGTTCATTTGCACGATCCTCTACATCCTGTTCTCGTGGGTGATCACCGGGCTGGCCAATTACACCGAGTTTCACGGGGTGGTGGACAAGCTCGCGCCGGTGGCCACCGCGCTGAGCCACCTGCCCAAACAATTCCACTGGCTCCAACAACTCATCGTGCCGGCAATTCTGGCGGGATTCTCCTCGGTGATCATGGTTCTGCTGTTAGGCCAGAGCCGGGTGTTCATCACCATGTCGCAGGACGGCTTGCTGCCGAAGTTTTTTTCAGACATTCATCCGACGCGCCACACGCCGTGGAAGAGCAACGCGTTGTTTGCGGTGGTGGTGGGAGTGGCGGTGGCCTTGCTGCCGGGCAATTTATTTGGCGAAATGTGCAGCGTGGGCACCTTGCTGGCGTTCGTGCTGGTGTGCATCGGCGTGATCGTGTTGCGCCGCACCAACCCCGACCTGCCGCGCAAATTCCGCTGCCCGTGGGTGCCTGTGGTGCCGATCATCGGCGCGCTGCTGTGCCTGGGCATGATGGCGTTCCTATCGCCCGATACCTGGCTGCGCCTGTTCATTTGGATGGCCGTGGGCCTCATCATCTATTTCACCTACAGCCGCAAGCGCAGCAATCTGGCCAAGGACAAGCGGTGAACGCAGCGGCGCTGGTGGCGGCCCACCCCGGTCGTGTCGCGCATTTGGCAGGAAAACAGGCATCCTGCCTGTGAGGGAAGACAGCGCTTCCAGCCTGTCTGCGCATGAAACGACAGGCTGGAAGCCCGTCGTCCCGCCGTGACGCCGGCCGGCGTGAGATTGAGTTTGCATGTTAGGCCCGCAGGTCTATTGTCGGCCTTTCTAGCCAACACACACTCTGTCATGGGATCTCTCGGAACGCCTGAATCCCCCGCTGCAGCGCGGGCCGCGGCCCGCCCGTGCAGCAATGCGTCCCATGCCATTGCTGCCGCGCTGGCTTGCGCGCTGGCACTTCTCGCCACCCCCGCCTGCGGCAAAAAACACGCCACTCCGGTGTGGCAGACCCCGGCTGAGGCCGCGCCGCCCGCCGCCAGGCACCCCACCACCGCCAAAAAGACGGCGGTGGCTGCGGACCCGGCCAACTCCGGGCTGCGCTTCATTGCCTACAACCTGAACAACTGGCTGACGATGGACCGCACACGCGACCACACGGACGCCAAAGGCGTGACCAAGCCGGCGGCGCAAAAGCGCGCGGTCATAGCGCTGCTCAGCCGGCAGGTGCCCGATGTGGTGGGGGTTTGCGAGATTGGCAGTCGCGCGGATCTGGCGGAATTGCAGGCCGCACTCAAAGCTGGCGGCGTTGAATTGCCACACTCGTATTTCACCGGCGGGGGCGACGACCTGCGCCATCTCGGGCTGCTCTCGCGCTTCCCCATCACCCGCACCGCCACCCCGGCCACGCTCGATTTCAAGCTCAGCGGCAGCGCCTACACGATGTGCCGCGGCGTGCTTGATGCCACCGTCGAAGCCCACGGCAAGCCGTACCGGCTGCTCGGCGTGCACCTCAAGTCCAAGCGCGAGATGGTCGATGGCGATCAGGACGCCGTGCGTCTGTGCGAAGCCAGGTTGCTGCGCCAACACGTCGATGCCATCCTCAAAGCCGATGCCTCCACCCGTCTGCTGGTCTACGGCGACTTCAACGACACCCGCGGCAGCGCCCCGCTCAAGACCATCACCGGCAATTTCGGCGAAGCGGCATACCTCACCCTGCTGCCCATCCAGGACCGGCAGGGCGAGCGCTGGACCCATTTTTGGGAACTCCACGACATTTACTCGCGCTTCGACTTCATCACCGTCAGCGCGAGCCTCAAGCACGGGGTGGACCTGAAGAGTTGCCACGTCATCGACGACCCCGAGTGGGCCGCCGCCTCCGATCACCGCGCGCTGCTGGCGGTTTTCAACTGATTTCCCTAACAAACAAACCACAACCCCACACCACCATGTCAAACAAACCACTCAATATCGGTCTAGTCGGAGGCGGCAAAGGCGCCTTCATCGTGCACCCCCATCAAAAGGCCATCCTGATGGACGGTACCCGCCGGATCACCGCCGGCGCGCTGTTTCCCGATCCGAAGGTCGCGCTGGAAGAGGCCGCCAACTGGCCCTATCCGATCAAGGGATACGGGTCCTACGACGAGATGATCGCGGCCAACGCGACGGCGCCGCCGGAGGAAAAGCTCGACTACATCCTCATTGTCACGCCCAACTTCGTGCATTTTGATCCGGCGATGAAGGCGATGAAAGCGGGCATCGCGGTGTTCTGCGAGAAGCCGCTGTGCCTCAATCTGAAGGAAGCCACCGAGCTGGTGCGCACCTCGCAAAAACTCGGCGTCCCCTTCGCCGTGGCACACACGTATCTGGGCCACTGGACCAGCCGCCTGAGCCGCTACATCGTCCAGAGCGGGTTGCTAGGCGATATCCGCTGGGTCGACAGCTATTACATCCAAGGCTGGCTCGCCACCAAGCTGGAAGCCACCGGCCAACAACAGGCCAGCTGGCGCGTCGATCCCAAGCGGGCCGGCGGATCGGGCTGCGGCGGCGACATCGGCACCCACGCGCTGATGCAACTGCGCTACGTCACGGGCCTGGAAGTCACGCAGGTATCCGCGCAAATGGAAACCTTCGTGGAAGGCCGCCAACTCGACGACCATTTCACCATTTATTGCAAGCTGAGCAATGGCGGCAAAGCCCTGGTGCGGGCGTCGCAAATCTGCATCGGCGCCAAGAACGATCTGGGCATCACCATCGCCGGCAGCAAGGGCAGCCTGCGCTGGAGCCAGGAACAGCCCGAATGCCTGACCATCTGCCTGCCCGACCAGCCCGACCGCACGTACTGGCGCGGCGCGGTGTCGGCCGGCGATGGCTTCCTGCCCAAGACGCTGCCCGCCGATCTTTTGGCGGAGTCGACCCTGCCCGCCGGCCATCCCGAGGCGTTTCATGATGCCTTTGGCCGCCTCCACCGCTGCTTCGAAGCGGATGTGCGCAAATGGCAGGCCGGTAAGAAATTCAGTGCCGACGGCAGCAAGTATGCCAACGTCGAGGACGGCTGGAGCGGCATCGCCTTCATCGAAACCTGCGTCAAGAGCAGCAAGAAAAAGGGGGCCTGGGTGGCCATGCCGAAGAAGATCTAAGCGGCGCCAACACCGCAAAGAATGCTTCATGGAACGGGACTTGCCCAAGCCCCGTTCCATTTTTATTGCATAAAATCACTTTTCAAAGCCGGAAGGACGGCTATCGTGCCTGGCAAGACCTTCGATCGCGACGTTTCTTGAAGTTTCCATTGTCATCGCCGCCTCGGGAGTTGGCGGAAAGCCCCCACCGCATGAAAACCCAGCAATTGCCGACCGAGCGCAGCGCCCGCCGCATGGCCGCGCTCGTTTTCGGGGTCGTCGCGGCGATCCTGGCGGGTGCAGGCTACTGGGGGTATTGTGCCGAGGCAGAGGTGGCCCTTCGGGCATCCTCCCAAACGCATGCCAGAGATGGCATGGTCCACTTCGCCCCCATCGCCGGTTTGTTCATCCTGGTCTCAGCCGCCTTGGTGGCCTTGTATTACCGCGGCCGGCAGACCCGCATCATGGCAAACCTCATCACCGCTGAAAAGCGCAGGACCGAGGCAATGGATGAGGCGCGGGAGATCGGCGAGAGGCACAGCGCCATCCTCCAGGCCATCGTGGATGGATTCTGGTTGGTGGACACCGATGGCCGCATCCAGGAAGTCAACGCGGCCTATTGCAGGATGAGCGGCTACAGCGCGACGGAGCTGAAATCCATGCGCATCGCCGATTTGGAAGCCCTCGAGAGTCGCGAGGAAATTTCCTCCGTCATCCAAAAAATCATCACCCAAGGAGCCGATCGCTTTGAGTCCCGGCACCGCCGCAAGGACGGCAGCATCTTCGATGTCGAGGTCAGCGTCCAGTCGCGGCCTACCGGTGGCGTCATCGCCGCCTTCGTCCGCGACATCACGGTACGCAAGCGCGCCCAGGCCAGAGTGGTGCGCTTGTCGATGCTCTACGCGGCGCTGAGCGAGTGCAACGATGCGATCGTGCATGCCGGCAGCGCGGCCGAATTGATGCCCAGAATTTGCCGCAACGTGGTGGAACAAGGCGGCTTGAAAATGGCCTGGATCGCCACGCCCGACGCCGCCAGCGGGAGGGTTTTTCCCTCGGCCGCTTACGGCGACGGGCTCGATTATTTATCGGATATCGAGATTTCGGTGAATGCCGACGAGGCGATGGGGCGGGGGCCGACGGGCACGACGATCCGCGAGGGCATCCCGGTGTGGTGCAATGACTTTCAAAACGCGGCGGGCACCGCGCCTTGGCACGCGAGCGCTGGCCGCTTCGGCTGGAAATCCAGTGGCACGATCCCCCTGCGTTTGCGCAAAAAGACCATCGGCGCGCTCACCGTCTACAGCGACACCTGCGACGCGTTTGATGAGGAAATCCGCGCCCTGCTGGTGAAAATGGCGGACAACATCAGCTTTGCGCTGGACCACTTCGCCGAGGAGGACGAGCGCAGGCGGGAGCACCTGGAGCTCATCTCGCTGCGCACCGCAGTCGAACAGAGCGCCAGCACCATCGTCATCACCGACCCCGAGGGCAACATCGAATACGTGAACCCCGCGTTTGAAAAATCCTCGGGATATTCGATGGCCGAGGCGATTGGGCGCAATCCGCGGGTCCTCAGCTCCGGCGAGCAGAGTATTGCATTTTACCAGCAGCTCTGGGCATCCATCAAATCCGGCCACATCTGGCGCGGCGAGTTTCACAACCGGCGCAAGGATGGTTCGCTCTACTGGGAGAAGGGGATCATTTCCCCGGTGGTCAACGACAGCCGCGAAGTCGTCCATTTCATCGCCATCAAGGACGATATCACCAAGCGCAAGGTGATGGAGGCCAAGCTGCTGGAGGCGCTCGATCGCGCCGAGGCGGGCAACCGGGCGAAGCGCGATTTTCTATCGATGATGAGCCACGAACTGCGCACGCCGCTCAACGGGATCATCGGCTTTGCGGATCTGCTGGCCGATACCCAGACCGATGCGGAGCACCGGTCCTGGGCCCAAATGATCTCAAGCAGCGGCTACCAGCTCCTCAAGCTCGTCAGTGATATCCTGGATTTCTCTAACATCGATAATTCCAACACGACGCTTGAAGCGGTGCCGATTGGCGTTGCTGATCTGGTCGAGACCTCCTGCAAGAAGATCCATCGCAATGCCGCCGAGCGCGGTCTGGCATTCCACATCGAGACGGCGCCCGGGGTGCCGGAGCAGATCCACGGCGACCGCCGCCGCATCAGCCAGATCTTGGTCAACCTGCTGGCCAACGCGGTGAAATTCACCTCGCACGGATCGGTGGTGCTGCGCTTGGCTGCCGTGGTAGACGGCGGCCGTCACTGGCTGGAATTCACCATCGAGGACACCGGGGTGGGGATTTCAACGGAGAAGCTCGGCATCCTGTTCCAACCCTTCACCCAAGCCGACTCCACCCTGCGCCGGCCGTTCGAGGGCGCCGGTCTTGGCCTCGCCATCTCGCAGCAGCTCGCCGAGGCCATGGGCGGCTCCATCTCCGTCACCTCAACCCAGGACCTGGGCAGTACCTTCACGTTCCGCCTGCCCGTCGATGCTGGGGGGGAAATAGGCGCCCCCCCACCGGGGGATCGGGTGGGTGATTTTGGATTGAAGATTGCTGAATGCTGAATGGATGTTGAGATGGAGTTCCGTCACTTCAACAATCAAAAATCATCAATCGGCAATCATCAATCGAAGGGGTTTCCGAATAGTATGTAATCTGTTTGGCGGGCTACACCAGGATAATGTCGGTGGCAGGGATGCGGGGGCAGCGGAGCGGGGTGCACTGGCCCCCTGCCCATGCCAACGCGCAAGAGCAAGCCGCCAGGAGGGGCGATCTTCGAATCGCCCCGGACCATGATGGGTCAATGGGAAGCGGCGAGCACCCCCACATTGGCTCACCATGGGCCACGGCGGATCGGAGTCCGCCGCTCCGGAGGGGGGCATTGTCCCCACGTCAGCGAATTGAGGGGTTGGCTCAACCCATGCCATTTTCCATCCCGGGATAACCTGCCTCGCATAAGCATCGCCGCTTCGGTGGAAAAAACAGGAGATGGCAACTGATGGAAAATCAGGACGAATATCAATAAATGTAATTATTTCTTAAGATATTTCTTGTGCATTGCCGGGTTCGCGTCCTATGTCCCCCGGTCATCTCCACCCTGCCAGCAAATTCTCCCCATGGCCTGCGCCCTCGCTGCTTCTGTCTACAGTCCCAGAGAAAATGTTGGGTATTTTTACTTGAGTTAACTCAGCGTTTTTGGCTTTTTCCCATGTGGTACGTCTTGACTCCGCCTAGCATTTTTACTCCCATTAGCATTTCGCCTCTCAGTCACTGATGAAACAACCTGCTGTCTTGAGCATTTTCCGTTGCGGTTCGCTCGCCGTGGCCATTGCCGCCCTCTTCGCCATGCAAGGGGCAAAGGCCGCATCCATTTATTGGGATGGCAGCGGCAGTTCATGGGCAAGCGTGGGTTCGTGGTCGACTGCGGTGGGGGCGACGACGCCGGATCCGGCGGCCGTTCCCGGCACGGCGGACATTGCCACCTTTAGCATCAGCACACTGACCAACACTGCGCAGACGGTCAATTTGAATGCCGCCCAAAGTGTGTTGGGCTTGAGTTTTCTGGGGACCAACGCCGCGACGACCCTGTTGCAGGGCGGCGGCACCAACCAAATTCTGACCCTCCGCACCAGCGGCATCAGCGTTGCCAGTCTGGCCGGGGCTGTAACCATCGGCTCGACCACGGCGGGACAAAACGTCGCAGTCACCCTCGGTGGAGCCCAATCGTGGACCAACAACTCGGCCAACGCGCTCACCGTGGTCAACGACGTGACCGACGGCGGGTTCCTGCTCACCCTGGCCGGCACCGGTGCCATCAACCTCAACGGCGTGCTCGCGGGTGCCGGCGGCCTGACCAACAGCAGCACCGGCGTCACCACCCTGACCGGCACCAACACGTATTCAGGAGTCACCACGGTGAGCGGCGGGATCCTGCAGCTGGGCAACGCGAGTGCCTTGGGTGCCACGACGGGGGCCACCGTCATCAGTACCGGCACCTTGGACCTCAACGGACAGGCCATCGGCGCGGAATCCATGAGCCTCACCGGAGCCGGCTCGCTGGTCAACAACAGCGCGACAGCCGCCAGCCTGAGCGGCAATATCACCGCAATCGCCTCCACCAGCAAAATCGGCGGCAGCGGCGATTTGACGCTCAGCGGCGTCATTTCCGGCACCGGCAACGCCGCGTGGACCAAGATCGGAGCCGGCACGCTGACTCTGACCGGCACCAATACTTTTACCCGCGCGGTGACCGTCAGCGTCGGGGTTCTGAATATCCAAAACAGCGCTGCCCTCGGGGCCTCCACCGGCACCGGCACCAATGCGGTGACCAGCGGCGCAGCGCTGCAACTCCAGGGTGGCATCACCACCCCCACCGGCGAGGCTTTCCGCCTCAGTGGCACTGGCATCAGCAACGACGGCGCGTTGCGCAGCATCAGCGGCACCAACACCTGGCAGGGGGCCTTGACATTGGCCGCAGCCGCGCGGATCAACTCGGACGCCGGAGCCCTCACCCTCAGCGGAGCCATCGGCGGGGCCACCTTCGGCCTAACGGTGGGCGGCGCGGCAAACACCACGATTTCCGGCATCATCGGCACCACCAGCGGCACCCTCACCAAGGATGGGGCCGGCACTCTCACGCTTTCCGCAGCAAACACCTTCACCGGCCTGACCACCGTCAGCGCCGGCACGCTGGCTTTTGGGATTGCCAACGCGCTGAGCAGCGGCGGCATCACCGTCAATGGAGGCAGCCTCAACATCGCTACTTTCAGCGACACGGTAGGCACCGTCACGCTGACCGCCGGATCGATCACCGGCAGCACCGGGGTTTTGACGGGCACCAGTTATGTTTTGAACAACACGACGGGTACCACGAGTGTCTCGGCGATTCTGGGCGGGGCCGTCACTCTGACCAAGTCTGGCGCGGGTGCCTCGACGCTCTCCGCCGCCAACACCTACACCGGCCTCACCACCATCAGCGCCGGTACCCTCACACTCGGCGGCGCAGGCAATGCCACCAACACGCCGCTGGGTACCACCGCCGCGGGCACCAGCGTGAGCGCGACGGGGGCGGCACTTGACCTCAACGGGTTCACCCTGGGCACGGCCGAGGCGCTCACCTTGAACGGCACGGGCGTCTCCAGTGGCGGAGCGTTGACCAACAGCTCGGCCACCGCAGCCACCTACAGCGGCTTGATCACCCTCGGCAGCGCCAGCAGCATCGTCGCCGCCAGTGGCAATATCGTGCTTTCCAATGTTGGCACCATCACCGGGGCAGGCTTCGGGCTGACGCTCGACGGCGCAGCCACTGGCAGCAGTTTGGCGAGCATCATCGGCACCGGCGCAGGCACCGTGACCAAGGCGGGCACGGGCACTTGGACGCTCAGCGGGGTAAACACCTACACCGGCCTCACCACCATCAGCGGCGGCACCCTCAAGCTAGGTGCCGCAGGCAATGCCACCAACACGCCGCTGGGTACCACCGCAGCGGGCACCAGCGTGAGCGCGGGCGGATCCCTCGATCTCAACGGGTTTACCCTGGGCACGGCCGAGGCGCTCACCTTGAACGGCACGGGCGTCTCCAGTGGCGGCGCATTGACCAATAGCTCGGCCACCGCGGCCACCTACAGCGGCTTGATCACCCTCGGCAGCGCCAGCAGCATCGTCGCCGCCAGCGGCAATATCGTGCTTTCCAATGCTGGCACCATCACCGGAGCGGGCTTCGGGCTGACGCTCGACGGGACGGCCGCTGCCAGCAGTTTGGCGAGCATCATCGGTACCGGCGCAGGTGCCGTGACCAAGGCCGGCACGGGCACTTGGACGCTTAGTGGCGCAAACACCTACACCGGCCTCACCACCGTCAGCGGCGGCACCCTCAAGGCTGGAGTGGCATCGGTGGCAGGTACCAGCGGTGCCTTTGGCGTCAACTCCGCAGTCAGCTTTACCAATACTTCCGGCGCGATCCTCGATATCACCGGCTTCAACACCCAGATCGGCTCGCTCACCGGTGGCGGCAGCAGCGGCGGCAACGTGACCCTCGGCGCGGCCACGCTTTCCGTCGGCGGCGACAACACCAGCCCGGCCGCCTATGCCGGTGCCATCAGCGGCACGGGTGCGCTCACCAAGATCGGTACCGGCACCCAGATATTTTCCGGTGCCAACGGCTATACCGGCATCACGACCGTTAGCGCCGGCACTCTGCAACTCGGAGCTGGCGGCACCACCGGTGCACTCTCCGCCAGCAGCGCCATCACCGACAACGCAGCGCTGGTGTTCAACCGCAGCAACGCGCTCAGCCAGGGCACCGACTTCGGCAGCATTTCCGGCAGCGGCACCGTCAGTCAGGCGGGCAGCGGCACCACCACCCTCAATGCTGCCAACACGTACAGCGGGGTGACCACGATTTCCGCCGGCACCTTGCAGGTCGGGGCAGGTGGCACCGTCGGCACGCTGGGCAGCGGCTCGGTGACCGACAATGCCGCGCTGGTATTCAACCGCAGCGACTCATACGGCGGCACGGTCAGTAATACCATCAGCGGTAGCGGCACGCTGACGCTCAGCGGCGGCAGCCTCACCTTGGGTGGCACCAACACCTACACCGGAACCACCACCCTCAGCGGCGGCACCTTGCAACTCGGCGCTGGCAGCACCACCGGCTCGCTCTCACCCAGCAGCGCCATCACCGACAACGCGGCGCTGGTGTTCAATCACAGCAATGCCCTCAGCCAGGGCACCGACTTCGGTACCATTTCCGGCAGCGGCACCGTCAGTCAGACGGGCAGCGGCACCACCACCCTCAACGCTGCCAATACCTACAGCGGTCTAACAGCCGTCACCACCGGTGTGCTCAATATTCAAAGCGCCACCGCGCTGGGCACCACCGCCGCCGGCACCACGGTATCCAGCGGCGCGGCGCTGCAAATCCAAGGCGGTATCAGCGTGGGTGCCGAGGCTCTCACCCTTAGCGGCAGCGGCATCGCCACCGACGGCGCGCTGCGCAACATCAGCAACAGCAACACCTACGGCGGCTTGATCACCCTGGCGGCCGCATCCCGCATCAACTCAGACTCCGGCACGCTGACCCTCTCGAACGCCGGCACGATCACTGGCGCTACCTTCGCCCTCACGGTGGGCGGCGCGGGCAACACCGCCATCGCCAGCATCATCGGCACCACCACCGGCACCCTCACCAAGGATGGCGCGGGCAGCCTCACGCTCACCGGCACCAACACCTACAGCGGGATCACCACGATTTCCGCAGGCAGCCTGCAAATCGGCGCGGGTGGCACCGCCGGCACGCTCGGCAGCGGCGCGGTGACCGACAATGGCACGCTGGTATTTAACCGCAGCGATAGCTTCGGCGGCACGGTCAGCAACGCCATCAGCGGCAGCGGCGCGCTGACCCTCAGCGGCGGCACCCTCACCGTGGGCGGATCTAACACATATACCGGAGCCACCAGCGTAAACGGCGGAACCCTGAAACTCGGTGCCAGCGGAGCGCTGGGCAACGGAACCAACAACACATCCGGCGTCAGCGTTGCCATTGGCGCGGCCTTCGACCTGGCCGGCATCACGCCCACGGCCGCCGCAGGGCTCACCCTCAGCGGCACCGGAATCGGTAGTGGTGGCGCGCTGCTCAACAGCTCGG
>CAIVSK010000148.1 GCA_903908495.1 Akkermansiaceae bacterium | reverse complement strand
GGGTTGGCTTCCACCCTTAGCCCCGTTGTGCCTTTTCTGGCAACACCTCCACACAGATCAACCCAACAATGAGAAGAATGAAAACAATCAGCATGAAATCCTATCTTATTCTGTTCTGCGCCGTCAGTCTGGTGCTGGCCGCGTCCGCCCCGGCAGGGTTGATGAACCTGAATTATGCAGGAAGCTTCGGCCCGAACACCACTTTGGGAGGAATCGTCCTGGGCGATGGGACGCCGTTTTCCTTCCAAGCGGAGTTCGATTCGGCGGCCCCTCTCTCGCCGGAATTCGGGGCTTTTCAGGTTAGCTCCTTATCATTCATTATTAATGGCACCCCCTATGCCGCCTCCTCGCCAGCCGACCAAGTTGTCTTTTTTGCATATGATTCAACCGAAGGTGGCTCCCCTATCCCTACTTATTATGCGAGCTTGCTGGGCCAAGGCACCTGGCCTAATAATAATAACAATTTGTTGAATTTTGCGTTCGAATTCGCCACGCCAGACTTCATTCCTGTTCCCTTCTGGGGGCCCGTTATCCCCACTGCTTCCGTGTTTACAGAGAACCTTTGGAACGTTTGTGCAGGAAGTGTATCGATCACCCTCGCCGGCGGAGCGGGTGACCTGGTCATCAATGATTTAGTTGGATTAGCGGCCACGGCCAGTCTCACCGACTTCTCCGCCGTGCCGGAGCCGGGCAACCTGCTGGCGCTCTCCGGATTGGTCGGTTCGGCCATGTTCCTGCGCATCCGCCGCAAGGCATAAACCCCTTGGATCAGGGGACACAGAAAAAGTCACGAGATGCTGAGCCACTGGCGGCGAGGACGCCGCCAGCACGGCCTGCGCCGGGACGCCGCAGCCACGTGGAATCCCGGTCCGGCCGTACCCATAATATACCCAGTTTGACAGGTTGGCAGGGGACCGGGAGGGCCGCCAGCATCATTGAAGGCCATGCTGGCCACACGCACATCTCTTCAAAACAACAAAACAAATATGAAACGATCATTGTTAGTTCCAGCGCTTGCCGCGCTAGTCGCCAGTTCCTCCACCGCGGGCTTGGTCGACTCGTTTGGCAGTGGCGCAAATGCCTTCACGATGAATTTCGTGAGTATTGGCAATCCCAATAACCTTGCCGACACGGCGGGCGCGCCCGACAAATTTGGAGCTGTCGCCTACTCATACCGGATGGGCACCTACGAGGTGAGCGAGGACATGATTAACAAGGCAAATACTGCTGGCGTTCTTGGCATCACGAAAGTCACCCTCGGCACCAATAAGCCAGCCACGTCGATTAGCTGGGACGAAGCGGCACGCTTTGTGAATTGGCTGAATGTATCGAGCGGCTCGGTGGCTGCCTACAAATTCAGCGCCCAGCCCGGAGGCGCAGGCTACAGCGCGAACGCAAATGCCGTTCTCTGGAGCGTCAACGATAGCGGTTACAACGCTGCCGATCCAATCCGCAACAGCAACGCGAAGTATTTCCTGCCAAACGGGAACGAGTGGTATAAGGCGGCGTATTATGATCCGAACAAGCCAGGCGGTGCCGGTTATTGGGATTATGCGAGCGGCAGCGACACCGCACCCACGGCGGTGGCCAGCGGAACATCAGGGGCGGTCTATAATCAAGCCGGGCCCGCCGACATCACCAGCGCGGGTGGTCTGAGCCCGTACGGCACGATGGGACAGGGCGGCAACGCTTTTGAATTGACGGAGACCAGTGGAGTCAACGGCGTGAATTTGTTTGGTGGTTACTGGCAAATGAGCGCCTCGGCCCTGTCCTCCGCGCATACTTACTCCATCGGCACGGATGCCGAGAACCCACTCATCGGCTTCCGTGTTGCCAGCAGCGAGATGAGTGCGGTGCCTGAGGTCACCTCGTCGTTCACCCTGTTCGGGCTGATGACCAGCGGCTTGCTGCTGCGCCGGCGCACGAAGCACTTGCGCTGATTCTTGATCTCTTTGGGTTTGGGGAGCGCCGCCATCTTGGCGGCAGTTTCCGGCGTTCCGCCGGAAAATCTGGAACCGCCCGCCTGAGGGACGGCCGCGCAAAAACATGAAGAGCGCCCCGCAGGATGCGGAACGCCGCCGGCAGGATGCCGGCGCTCCCCCACGCCCCTCATGCACGCGGATTTCTCGATCAAATGAAACTACCACGATACCTAACAAAGCTGCGGCAAAAGCATGACACCAAGCAGATGCTGCTAGACGCGGGCATCATAGTGCTGCTCATCGGGTTGGGGTTTGCGGCCAAGCCGGCGTATCATGCGTATCGAGGTTTCCAGGTAAATCGCAATCTCGCGGCGGCCACCGCGGCGTCACTGCATGGGGACTGGGGCACGGCACGCGACCAGGCCCGCAGTGTCCTGTTGGCCCGGCAGGACGACTTCGAGGCCTTCCGCATCTGGAGCCGGGCCTGCGGCAAACTCGGCGAACCTCGCGCCTACATGGCCGCCGCCCGGTTTTTCAACGACCCGCGGGCCACCCGCGACGACCTGCTGGAGGCGCTGCGGCTGATGGCCCAGCAAGCACCGCAAGCGATGGTCCTGAGTGCCTATGACAAGTTGCCGAAAAATCTGCGTGCCGAGGGAATCTTTCGAGCGGCGATTATTCCGGTGTTCATTCAGCGTGGCGAGATTGCCGCCACCGAACGTGGATTGCGTGAGGTGACAGGCCCGGCCAATGAACCCGAGGTCCGCCTTGAATTGTTGCGCACGCTTTGCAGCCACCCCGACGCCGGACGCGTGGCCGAGGCCCGCAGGATATTTTCAGAATTGATTGCCGCCCATGCCGATGCGCAAGCGCTGGCCGCCTTGTGCATCCTCGGGGATAGCTCCCGCGGACTCGCATCCGGCAGCACCCTGCCCGATATTCCGGCCTGGCTCAAAACCCAGCCGCAAGCAACCACCATCCACCACTTGCTGGCAATGCACCCGGCCCTCGATGCCCGGCCGGAGGAGGCGGACTCGATCTATCAGGCTGCCATCGCGCGATTTCTAGCATCTGATCCGGCGGTGCTCGGCAATTGGCTCGTCCGCCACGGCAAGGCGGACCTGGCAGTCAGCGCCCTGGCAGAACCGGCACGCACCCGCTCCGACGCCTATCTCGCCCGCCTCCACGCCCTGCTGCGATTGGAGCACACTGACGAGCTGGCGGACGCCTTGGTAGAACCGCCGGATTCGGTCGATCTCGTGGAAACGGAGATCGTCAATGCTATCCAGGCTGCGAAAGCCGGCGACCCGATCGGTGCCGACTCGGCATGGGTGCGGGTCTTGAACCAAGCGGCATTCGATGCCACCCGTAACCGCTTCATCGAAATCGCCCGGGTGGCCGAAGGCTGCGGAGCCAAGGACGCCGCTGTGAATGCCTGGGTGGCCGCTGTCCGCCTCGGCTGGGGGCCGCTCCCACTCTATCAGGATCTGCGGGCGGTCTTTTCCTCGCTCTCTGACCAAGGGCGCTCGGATGACATGTTGGCCATGTGCCAGGTCCTGCTGCGCTTTGAATTTGGCAATCCGGATTTGATCAACGACTTCCATTATCTATCATTGCTGCACCGCAGCCTGCCAGCTGCCAAAATCATCCCGGTGCAAGCGGAAATGGCCGCGCAATTGGCCAAGCCACCGTACTTTGCCACCCTGATGTTTGCCGAACTCCTCGACGGCCGACCGGCCGACGCCTTGGCTCAGCTGCCGAAATTTGCCGGTAGCAAGGCGGTGAATCCGAAGATGACAACCGCGCTTGAAGGCTGCGCCAGGGTCCTGGCTGGCGAGACAGAGGCCGGATCCGCCCTCTTGATGACGGTCGATTGGAGTGGCTTCATGCGGCAGGAGCGAATTGTCTTCAGTGAATTGTTAGTGAAGTCCAAGGCCACCGGCTTACCCGTTCCGGAGCTCAAAAGCGAGTCGCCAGTAACTGATCCCGAGCAATCACCCGCCTGGCGCAAAACCGTTGGGCGGCTGCAGAAAGATCAGACGGGCGACGTCTTGCCATCCCTGCCCGCACCCCGCGTCAAGGGCTCGGAATGGATCCACCCCTCCTCCTCGGATTGGGCCCACCCTTCCTCTTGAGCAACCCTGCGGTTTGCCGCAATCCGCCGCCGGTCCGGCCCATACCCATATTATACCCAGTTTGACAGGTTGGCTGGGGCCAGGTTGGCAGCCATCGTCAGCCGGTTGCACCAGCGTCTGGCAACACACATCTCATCCCAATGAATCCGCCCCGCATGCTTATGAGGACAAACTTCTTAGCCCCTATCGCCCGTCTCGTTGTGCCCGCCCTGCTGGCGCTATCCGCGATCTCCGCTTGGGCCGCCACCACCCCGACGGTGACCACATGGCCCACCGCACTTTATTCCATCAGGTACGGCACGATGCTGGTGTACTGTGCGAAGGGTGGCACCACCAGTGCTTCTGTGCCGGGCAGTTTTGACTGGACTACGCCGAGCGCAAAACCGGCGACGGGCATCACCCCCTGCAGCATGACCTTCACACCAACGGACAAGGTCAACTACACATCCGTAAGCACAAACATAAATGTAACCGTCCTTCAGGCCATCACCTCGGTGACCACCTCGCCCACCGCCCTGATCACCTACGGCCAGACGCTGGCCAGTGCGGTCTTGAGTGGCGGCACGGCTATGGCTTCGGCGAACGGCACATCATCGGTGGTGGCCGGCAGTTTTGCCTTCACCACGCCGAGTACGGCACCGGCGGCGGGTACCGCCTCCCAACGTGTCACCTTCACGCCTACGGATGGGGCCAACTATCTCACCGCCACCGGCAACGCCAGCGTGACGGTCAACCAGGCGACCTCCACGGTGACCACCTGGCCGACGGCCAGCGCGATCTTCCTCGGCCAGACCCTGGAAGGTTCGATGTTGAGCGGTGGCAGCGCCTCCGTGGCCGGCACGTTTGTCTGGACCACGCCCGGCACAGCACCCGGTGCCGGGAGCGCTTCGCAGGGGGTCACCTTCACGCCTGCAGATGCGGTCGACTACAGCTCCGTGACGGGTACCGCAAGTGTTGTGGTGGTGGTTCCACCCGGCGTCACCACCGTGGCTGCCAGCGCTCTCACGTCCGGTGGGGCCACGCTCAATGCCGCCATCAATCCCCTTGGCAACCCCGTGAACGCGTTTTTCCAATACGCCACCACCTCGGACTTCGCTGGCAAAATCACCGTCAGCACGCTGGCCGGATCGTATGGATACTATGGAGATGGCACCGGCACGAACGCGCAATTCTACGGCCCGATGGGCGTGGCGGTGGACGCCAACGGCAATGTCTATGTGGCGGATACTAACAACAATTGCATTCGCAAGGTGACGCCGGCGGGCGTGGTGACCACCCTGGCCGGGTGCTGGTGGGCGGGTGGCGGCTATCTCGACGACGTCAATGGCACGACGGCGCAGTTCAACGGCCCGTCTGGCGTGGCGGTGGATGCCAGCGGCAATGTCTATGTGTCGGATGCCGGCAACAATTGCATTCGCAAGGTGACGCCGGCGGGCGCGGTGACCACCCTGGCCGGATCGGCAATCAATCCCCCCGGCTATGCGGAAGGCACGGGCACGGCGGCAAAGTTCTGGGCCCCGGCTGGCGTGGCGGTGGACACCAGCGGCAATGTCTATGTGGCGGATTACGGCAATGCCCGCATTCGCAAAGTCACGGCCACAGGCGTGGTGACCACTCTGGCCGGGACGGGCACCAACGGCTATAAAGACGGCCCGGGCGCGGCGGCGCAGTTCACATACCCGTCTGGCGTGGCGGTGGACGCCAGCGGCAGCGTCTATGTGGCGGATTCTAGCAACAACCGCATTCGCAAAGTGTGGGCGGGGGGCGTGGTGACCACTCTGGCCGGGTCTGACATCGGCTATACCGACGGCACCGGCACGAACGCGCAGTTCAACTTTCCTCGCGGCGTGGCGGTGGACGCCAGCGGCAACGTTTATGTTTCGGAGGTCGGCAACAGCGACATTCGCAAAGTGACCGCGGCAGGCGTGGTGACCACCCTGGCTCAGTATTTCTACGACCCGTGTGGCGTGGCGGTGGACACCAGCGGCAACGTCTATGTGGCGGATACCGACAACAACCTCATTCGCCTGATTGCCACCTTGTACCCGGTCTCCCACCTGGCCCAAAGCGGGCTCACGGGCTCGGACAGCGTGAATGTCAACCTGGCGCTCACCGGGTTGCTGGCAGGCACCACCTATTATTACCGCTCGGTCGCCACCAACAACACCGGCTCGGTGTATGGCGATGTCATGAGCTTCATTCTGAGCAAGGCTGACCAAACAATCACCTTCGGCACGCTGGCGGCCAAGACGGTGGGCGATGCGACGTTCGATCTAACCGCCACGGCGAACTCGGGTCTAACGGTTGGCTATGTGAGTTCCGATCCCACGGTGGCGAGCGTGGCGGGCAACACCGTGACCCTTCTCAAGGCGGGCACCACCGACATCACTGCCAGCCAGGCGGGCGATGGCAGCCACAACGCCGCCACCTCCGTGACGCAGACCCTCACAGTGATGACCACCGCGGTCAGTCTTTACAAGGCATGGATCAGCGGATACCCGACCCTGACCGGCACCGATGCCGACCCTGGTGCCGACACGGACAATGACGGCGTCACCAACCTGATGGAATACGCCCTGGGCACCGATCCGACGAGCGGAGCGTCCGGCACCAATACCATCGCCTACGAAGGAACCAACGTCACCGTTCACGGCCAGCCCATCCCTCGCGACCTGAGCCCGGGAACCGGCGGGGTGGACTACCGCGCGGTGTTCGGCCGCCGCAAGAACTATCTGGCTGCAGGCTTGACCTATACCATGCAGTTCAGCGCGGATAACAGCCACTGGGTGGATAGCAGCGCCCAAGCTGCGGACCTGCATGTGCTGACCACGGGCGATGCCGTTGACGGCACCATGGATGCGGTGAGCGTGCCCTATCCGTGGTTCATCCCCGTGACCGGCGGCTACAAGAAACCGACGTTCTTCCGCATCAAAGTCACCAGCAACTGAACCGTCATCCGATCTAACAGATAAGCAATCAAGCGCACCATGAAAAGCAACCTTCAGTATGCCGTCGGCCTCGTGACCCTTTCGCTGATGCTGCCCGCCGCAGCGGACGTCATCTACAGCGGCTACCTGGGCACTCCCATTCCCACCGATTTCACCGGCGTGGCGGTGACCGTGGATGGCGGGTCGATCAATCCGTTCTTCGGCGGGGCCGGCGTGGCGAACAACCCCGCGTTCCAACCGGTCCGCACCGGCACGGACGGCATGGCCAGCATCCTCAATCTGGCGGCTGGCACCACCGTCGATGTCAGCAGTCAATATTTCGCCACCGGCGATGGCGGCTCGTCCAGCCATCTGGGCACCGGCACCGGCACCTTCACCGCCGGCACGGCTGGCTATCTGGGAATGCTGCTCAGCGGCACCAACTACGGCTGGATGGGCGTGGTCTTCACCGACAACACCTCCGGTGCCATGATCAAGGACTGGGCCTACGACAACACTACCGACGCGGCCATCGTGGTCGGCAACATCGCGCAAAACGCGCCCACCGCCGGGGCCCAAACCGTCACGCTCACCTCCGACACCGGCAACTCGTTCACCCTCGGCACCCAGATCACCAACAGCCTGGGCAACACCGGCGGCGTCACTAACAGCGTGGTCAAGGCGGGCGAGGGCACCGCCGTCCTGACAGGTGCCAACACCTACGGCGGAACCACCGCCGTCAACGCGGGCAAGCTCGTGGTCGGTGGATCCATCGGCAGTTCGGCGGTGACGGTGAGCGGCGCGGGCACGGTTCTGGCCAGCGGCGCGGCATGCACCATCGGCAACAGCGTGGTGATCAACAACGGCGCGATTCTGGCTCCCGGGGATGCCGGGGCGGCCGAGACGGCAACGGTGACCACGTCCAGCACCTTCAACAACGGCTCCATTTTCTCCTGGGACATCAACGCCGCAGGCACGGGTTATGACAAACTGGTCAGCGCGAGCCTGGTGGACGGAGATGCCAGCGGCGGCGCGGTTTTGCGGATCGTGGCCAGTGATGCACTGGTCGCTCAGAATTTCTGGGACGCCAACAAAACCTGGACCAATATCTTCACCACCAATGGGTCCAGCGCCATTGCCAACTGGGCCAACATCTTTACCAGCGTCAGCGTGGTGGATAGCAGTTTCGCCTCCATCACACCCGTTGGCGGCGCCTTCTCAGCCAGCGGATCGACCCTCACCTGGTCCGCCGTGCCCGAACCGTCCACCGCACTGGCCGGTATACTGTTAGCCGCGGGCCTGCTGCGCCGCCGCCGGAATTAAAAGGCAGGGACCGCAGCCTCGCTGACATTGTTGGATAAAGGGACAGAGAAATAGTCAATTTAGCAGGAGGACAGGCAGGATGCCAAATACTGTTTACTTAGCACTTGTTAAATAAGTTGGGATGTGCCATTATCCCGGCATGGCCCGCCACGCAAAAACACTCGCTCAAGGGAACCACGCCACCCAGCACCTTGGTTTCGGCATGCTCGCGCTTTGCTTTCCGATGCGCAAGATTCAGGAAATTCTCCGCGACTGCGGCAAGGCAAGTCGGCGGATCCGTGATTTGCCTGCGGAAGTCGTCGTTTTCTACGTCATCGCCCTGAGCCTTTTCCCGGGGGTAGCCTACGAAAGCGTGCTCGAGTGGCTCATCACCGGACTCCAGTGGCTAGGCGACGGACGTTTCCGCGTTAATTCCAAGGGTGCCCTCAGCCGCGCCAGGACGCGTCTGGGAGCCGAACCGCTCCGACTGATGCACGAGCGCCTCGCCCTGCCCGTAAATGACGAGTCTCTGCCCGGTTGTTGCTGGAAAGGCCACCATCTCGTCGGCATCGACGGCACCACGCTGGCCGTGCAGGACACGCCGTCCAACGACCTCGCCTTTGGCCGCTCCTCCAATCAACATGGGAAAGGCGTTTGGCCGCTGGCCCGTTTCGTCGCGCTGGCGGAGTTGGGCACCCACATGGTTTTCGCCGCGCAACTGGGCGGCTATCACGATGGGGAGACAACCCTTGCCGCCAAGGTACTGTGTCATCTGCGACCGGGTATGCTATGCCTTGCCGACCGGCTTTTTCCGGGATACGACCTGTGGCAACAGGCGGCAGCCACCGGAGCCCACCTGTTGTGGCGGGCCAAAACAGGTCTGCCGCTCAAGCGGGTCGAGGATTTGGCCGACGGCTCCTGGTTGGCCGAGTGGAGGCCTTCTGGTGCCAAGGCCGGCGACCAGCGCAAACAACTGGTGCGGGTGGTGGAATACAAACTCAGGGAACCGGACGGGGATGCCACTGCGGAAACCTATCGCCTGATCACCACGTTGTTAGGCGAGACCATGGCGGACGCGCGTGAACTGGCCGGGCTCTATCCGGAGCGCTGGGAGATTGAACTGACCATCAAGGAGAGTAAGACCGTCTTGCGCAACGGGCAGGTGACCTTGCGCAGTAAGACCCCGGAACTGGTCAGGCAGGAGTTCTGGGGACTGTTGTTGGCCCATTATCTGGTGCGCAAGATGATGGCGGGGGCGGCATCCGGGCGGGGACTTGATCCGGACACCCTCAGCTATCAGCGCAGCGTCGAGATCATCAAGTCGGCCCAGGGATGTCCAGCGCTAGCGATCCCGGCGAAGGCCCGGAAAGCAGCTCTGGCCAAGGCGATTGATCGCATCGGAGAGTCAAAGGTGGTAAGCAGTCGTGGGATCAGCAAGGAGCGAACAATCAGGAAAAAGCCCAAGTGCAGCTTCCCGGTGCGCAAAGCCGGCCACAAGGTTTCGGCGAGAAAGCGTGCCGCAAAGGTAGAGGTTCAAAATGGTGCTAAGTAAACAGTATTGGGCATCTTGCCCGGTTGCCCGTGGCGCGAGCATGGGCGGCGTTTGGCGCAGGGTCATGCTCTTCGAAGAGGATTCGGCAGGTTGCGGCATCCTGCCGCAATCCAAAGTGGAGGTGCAGTCCCTGCAAGAACGCCCGCGCCAGTGACGTAATCCAGCGGACCCAGCACCCGCGGGCTCGATTATTGGCTCCCACACCGGCGTTTTCCCATGACTGCCTCCCTCAAACTCCTCGCCAGCATGGCCGTGCTCGC
>CAIVSK010000147.1 GCA_903908495.1 Akkermansiaceae bacterium | reverse complement strand
GCTGTCAACGTGCATCAGGCCCTCGCAGGTGAGGCGCAGGGTGATCTTGAGCGACTCCGGGCCGTTGTTCTTTTCGAGGCCGCCGATCCGATAGAGCCGCAGCCCGAAAGCGGCCTCGTGGCAGTCCCCGACTTTCGTCAGGGCCGATGGCGGCACTGGCTCCGGACCATTCCCCTCTTTAGCGGCTGAAGATTTAGCAGCTAAAGAAGAAGCTACTATATTATTAGTAGGAACAGGCGCGACCGGGTCATTGGAGCAAGCCGCCGTCACCTCGGACTTTTGACGGGATTCGCCGCCCAGCCATTCCGCCGAGCGCACGGCCTGGCGGAGGGCTTCCCCGCCCTGGTCGAGGGCGTATTGGTTGGCGTCCATGCCCCACGGCAGCTTGACCGCAAAGCACTCGACGCCGATGGCCTGGAGGCGGGCCGCGGCCTCGGCGGTGGCGATTTCGCCCGCCTGGTCGGCATCGAAGGCGAGCCTGACGCTTTCGATCTTCGCCGCCCGGATGGCCTCAAACAGCTCGTTGGTGAAATTCTTGGTGCCGAAGGTGCAGGTGGTGGCATCCATGCCGTGGCGGATGAAGGTGAGGGCGTCGAGGATGCTTTCGGTTAGGATGATCTCGCGGCTTGCCAGGGCGGCCGGGTTGAAGATGCCGGCGAGCGGTTTTGGCAGATAGAGGTGGCGGTTTTCCTTGGGGGTTTTCGGGTCGATGCGCCGTCCGTAAAGCTGGACGATGTGGCCTTCCTGCCCTTGCGGCCCGCACTTACGGATCGGGATCACGAGGCAGCCCCGCAGGTGTTCGCGGCCGTTTTCCCGATAGACGCCCGCCGCCTGCAGACGCTCGCGGATTTGCGCACCCTGGTTGCGGTTTTTGTGAGGGATGCCAAGCCCCAGCGTGCGGTCGGCGAAGCCGATTTCAAACCGCTGCCACAGTTCGGGATCATCGAGGCCGCGGCTGGCAAGATACCCGCGGGCGGCTTGGTTCAGGGGTTTTGACAGGCTTTCCGCGTAGTAGCCCGCCACTTGTTCCAGCAGCGTGGAGTCATCGGCACTTTCATCGAGCGGACAGGACAACCTGGGAACGGTGGCGATCTTCTTCGGAGTGCCGTCGCCCGCAGCGAACGCGTTTCCTCCTGACAGGACCTCGAACGCATGGCGGAAACTCACGCCATCGAATTTTTCCACGAACTGGATGGCGTTGCCCGTCGCCCCGCAACCCGCCGCCATGCACCGCCACAACCCCTTGCCGGGCGTGACGATGAGATTCGCCGTTTCCCGGTCGTCATGGAACGGACAAAATCCGGTCCAGTTCGCGCCCTGTTGTTTCAAGGCGACCCCCCGCGACTGGATTAGGGCGACCAGATCGGTTTCGCTTTTGATCCGGTCGATTTCGGGGTCGGGGATGCGGGCCATGGCTTCGGGTTATCAGTTATATGTTGGAAGTTATCGGGGAAGAGGTGCTGCGCGAAGGGGCTGTTGCCTGTTCGCGGTTCCATTTGGCGCGGAAGTATTTCCAGCACGGGGAGTCCTCGTGGTATTCGTCGTGGTTCCAGGGCTCGAAGCGCTGGCCGTCGGTTTGCATGAGCCAGTTCCAGCGGGCCGCGGTGCGGACGGGTTGGCCCAGGGCGCGGGCGAGCATGGCGCGGCCGCCGTCGCTCCAGCCGCATTCGGCCTGCAGGCGCTCGCACCAACAGTGCTGTGATGCCTCGCGCATGATGGCTCGGCCCAGCGTGGCCAGCTCGCGGCCGAGGCCGCCGGCGAGGGCGGCGCGCTCCCACTGGTCCCAGGGATAGGAGCCGAAGGCGAGCATGCCGGTGGGCTGGATGGGCTCGGGGAAGGTGGCTGGTTCCGGAATCATGGCGCGGGAAAAAGGTGTCAAGTTTGCAGTGGAAAAGTTTGACCTGCCCCCGAAATACGGACTACCCTATAATTATGCAAGCCAAATCCGTAATTTTTCACGTACATGGGTATGATGGCCGGACCATGCCAGCCGGAAGACCATCCAAACACGTCCGTTCGCCGTTCGGGGCACGCCTCCATTTGGCGCGCCAACAGGCCGGGCTGTCGCAATTGCAAGTTGCCAGCGTCCTGGGCGTCACCCAGCCGAGCTATGCGGATTGGGAGCGGCGCTCCGTCGCCCTCAAACCGGAGTACCTGCCGAAACTGGCGGAGATGCTGGGCGTGAGCGTGGATTTCCTGGTGGGCAAGGAGCCGGCGAAACGCCCGCCTGCCGCACCGGCGGGCCGCGCCCGCCAGGTGTTTGACGCCGTCCTGAAGCTGCCGCGCAAGCAGCAGGCCAAGGTCGTCGAAATGGCCGAGGGCTTTCTGGCACTGCACGCCAAGCCCGGTTAACCGCCGCGGGCGGCCCGCGTGAGGCGCAACCCTCCCCGCCCGCCCGATTCCGCATTATCAGCCATTGTCACAAGTTGTCCGGTCCGGACCGCGGGTCCGCGACGCAACGGAACATTGCGCTTCCCCTGCCGCAACGAATTTGCTATCAACTGTTCCAGCGATGAACGCCGCCCTTCCATTTGCGACCAGCAACACCATTCCGGTGGCCTTCGGGCGTTGTGGGCGGGGCGGGATTGCCGGCCAAGCCCCCGGCGCTGGCGATCTTCCGCCCGCAACCGGCCCGAGGCCGCCGCTCCCGGAAAAACCGCGTAACGAGCTGGATGGCAATCCGTTGCAACGGAATCGAAGCCAGGCCGCCATCCTAGTGGCTTTCTACGGATATCGTTACTACGACCCGCTCACGGGGAGGTGGCCATCCAGGGACCCGATCGGGGAAAATGGTGGAGTTAACTTATATGGGTTCGTGGGGAATCGACCCCTAAGAGAGGTGGATGTTCTGGGGTTGCTTGGCGGTGATGCTGCACCACAGGAATTTGTTTTTCGTGGTGTAGGACCACACGAATATACAGGAACCTATGCCTGTGACTGCGATAGAAAGGAAGTAAATTTGCTATTGTTGAAAATGACCAAGATGGCCGCGGATAGTACTGCGGCTGATAAAGAGAACATCCCTAAGGAGGCTACGCGGGAGCTATCCACAGGCCGCGAATTCGGCGGCAGGATATGTTGCGACAAAGCGACAAAGAAAGTTACCTCAACAGGACCAACGGCGTCGAAACAAGGAACGCGTGGCACTGGATGGCAAATAACTCAGATGCTAAAAGGACCTCTTTTATATGTTGGGGAATCGATTAATATGCCAACTGACACCCCGCCATGTCCAGCGGATTCAAAGGAAGTAGCGTGGTACCACTCTCATACGCTTGGTTCTGGAAACTTCAGTCCACTGGATCGCGATAATGCCGCACTTCCATTGTCCGTGGCTGTTCCTGGAGGCCAGGTTTCAATATTGGAACCAATATGGGAGAATTGGAGTACGCCGACTGGAAGTGGATTTGGCAAAACCAAGGTTCTTGCCTTTGGAATTGACGAGTATGGGGGCCTATTTTCAATGATGGTTATACCTGATGACAACGGTCGGCCACATACTAGCGAATATAAAATACTGCCATAACCCATCTAACTTCCCCACATGAAGGCTTTAGTAATAATTTTTTGCGGATTGGCCTTGACTTCGGTTTTGTGTGCCAATGAATCTTTTGGCATGAACACGATAATAAGTGTCGACTTCGATCACGAAAAGGTCAATGTTGCTGTAGAGACGACATCTAAACTTGCAATCGAAGCCGGCGCGGCTAAACAAGGATACAAAGGGGTTATTATAGAGAATCCCGCGCCCCTCGCTGACAGGTTAGTAACCTTGCATCTTAAAGATGTCCCAGTACTTCTGGCGATGAAATATATTGCAAATGTATGTAGTGTTAAGATCCTGCAAACGGGAGGAATAATTTTGATTCGCTCCCCGTTTAGGGAAGAGACGCTTTCATTTACCTATACCGAAGCTTTGGCGCAATCGTTGGCTTTTAACAACTTGACAAAGGTTGCTATTAACCGGGCACTACGTTCAAAGAACATTTTGGTCGACGAGGAACGAATTATGGTGGTCGGCGATGTGATCTTTGTCACTGCGAGCGAGGACGAAATCTCGTTATTGAAGGCGATCATTAAAGTAGCAGAACGTGGCTTCAAGGTGGCCAAAATAGAGTGAGAGTGATTGGTACCGGTCCTTGTGTTTTGTATGGGTCCTATATTTGACCTCCTTCCCAAGGCAGCCTGGCCTGCTAGGCTCGGGCCAGGTCATCAGAGGTGTCACCGTGGCTTCTGATAGCTAAAGAAACGCCCATCTGCCCGCCCGCCACCGTGTGGGTGATGGACGGGCATGGATCGGGGTTGGTTGCGAGGCATCACGCGGCATGTTGGGCGCTCTGAGGGGCTGTTACCTGTGCCGCAACGTGCGGACATAGTGCCCGTCAATTGACCACACTTTGGCGGATGGCATAAGCGGGTAAGGGCGCTTCAAATTCGGCGCAACGGCCCCGGCCGGCCCAGGAAGCCTGCAGCACGGTTTCCTGGAACTCGCTGACGAATTTCTGTTTGGCCCGCGGCAGGCTGCGGACGGCTTCGTGTGAATGGCCGCCCTCGTGTTTTCGGGGCGATTTGGGCCGAATTGTCACCGCAGAATCTCGTCCGCAACACGGGCGGGATCCGGTCGCGATTGTTCCACACGCCGGGTTTTGTTATTGAGACAGCCGGTGAACAGTGGTTTCCGCCGCCATGTTAGGGCAGTGGAACGCTGATAAGTTCGTCTTATTGAGACCGGCAACTTGTGACAACGCCGCGGAATGCGGAGTTGGCACCCCGGCCCGGACTTGCCGGGCATGCCACACTCGCCCGCCGTGAAGTTCACCCGCCGCACCGCTCCAGGCTGCAAGGAGCGCCTCAGCCTCCTCGTCGCCCTGCGTGCCGCGGGCTGCGTCCTCTGTCGGCGGGTCGAGACGGTTGTCGGCCATGGGCACCTCCAAGCCAACGCCAGCGCCGGAATCCCGCCGGGCGCGGCCGCTTTCGGATTGAATTTTGCGCCGCACTGCGCCAGCATCCATTCATGCCGCGCCTCGCCCTGCTTCAGTCCCGCACCTTCGCCACCAAGTGCGCAGCCTTCGACCATCACGAACAACTCATCCGCGAGGCCGCCGCCGCCGGAGCTAACATTGTCGTCACCCAGGAATTGTTCCTAACCCCCTATTTCTGCGCGGTCGAGGACCCCGCGGCGTTTGATCTGGCCGATCCGCTGCCCGGCCCGGTCACCGAGCGGCTCGGCGCGCTGGCCGGCGAGCTGGGCATCGTGCTCATCGCCTCGCTCTTCGAGCAGCGCGGGGCCGGCCTCTATCACAACACGGCCGCCATCCACGACGCCGACGGCGTTTTGCTCGGCCTGTATCGCAAGGCGCATATCCCGCAGGACCCGGGGTTCGAGGAGAAATTCTACTTTGCCCCCGGCGACAGCGGCTGGCCGGTCTGGGACACCCGCTTTGGCAAAATCGGGGTGCTCATCTGCTGGGACCAATGGTATCCCGAGGCCGCCCGCCTGATGGCGCTCGGCGGTGCCGAGTTGCTGGTCTATCCGACCGCCATCGGTTGGTTGGATGCGGAAAAGGCCACCCTCGGGGATGCCCAACATTGCGCCTGGGAAACCGTCCAGCGCGGCCATGCCGTGGCCAACGGGTGTTTCCTCGCCGCCGTCAACCGCTGCGGCAGCAGCGGCGACACCGAGTTCTGGGGCCGCTCGTTCGTGGCCAATCCCTACGGCCAGATCATCGCCAAGGCCGCCACCGAACACGAACAAATCCTCTATCAGGACTTGGATTTCACCGCGCTGGAGGAGTTCCGGCGGATCTGGCCATTCTTCCGCGACCGCCGCATCGATGCCTACGGCGAGCTGACCCAACGCTGGCGCTCGTAAGACGGGCGTGGCCTCTTCACTGCACCGGCGCGACGGCCGGCGGATGGGCCTTGCGCTTCCATTGCATCAGCCCGTTGGCCGCCACAATGAGCGAGCCGCCGAAAACCAGCGAGGCCGTTAGGGTTTCGTTAGAATAGGTGTTGCCGATGAGCGTGCCGAGCATGGCCGGCACAAACAACACATAGATCGCGGTGAACACCGGTTCGGTCGTGTAGATCAACCCGGCCTCCGTCGCGCTGACCCGCGGTTGCCAGGTGTTCATCAGCAGGTAGGCTACGACCGAGCAGAACGACGCGAGCACCAAAATCATGCCACACGCCGGCCACGACGCCCCCGCCGTCAGGCAATCCAACGGCTGCGTCGCCAACACCAGCGTGATGGGCACAAACAACGCCGTGATTCCGACAAACATGACGAAAGTCACCGCCATGCTGCGGGTGGCGGCGTATTGCGGGTCCTCCAGAATGAGAATTTGAAAGGTAAACAGGAACGCCGCCAGAATGGTCTCCAGCTCGCCGCGCCCGAGGCGCAGGTGATCCAAACGGATGCCGGAGAGAACCGCCCCGCCGATTAGCACGAGGAGGGTCGCCAGCAGCACCCGCACGCCGGGAGGCCTGCGCTGTTTCAGACAGGCCCACAGCGGCAGGAAAATGCAGTAACCCTGAGTCAGAAACGCCGATACCGAGGCGTCGGTGTGCGCCAGACCGTCGGCTTGGATGCCCATGCCCAGACCGCCCCACCAGGCGATCCACAGGCCTTGGCGCAGCTCCAGGCGGGTCGGCCGCGGGCCGCGCGCGACAAATGGCAGCAGGATGAGCGCCGCGCTGCCAAACCGCGCGACCTGCATCCAAGCGGATAAAAACGGCGTGCCCGCCCCCGGCAGCCGCGCCGCCTGCTCCAGATGCAACGCCTTCATCACCGGAAAGGACAGCCCCCAGAACGCACAGGTGAGTATCAGAAAAATAACGGGCATGGGGGCGGAGGCAACGGCCCCGCTGATGATTCATGGATCGCCCCGGCGGGAAAGCCCAATCTGCCGCGGGAAGGGCAATCTCCGAATCGCCCCGGAACGAGCGCTTGGCCCAGTTCGAGGCGCTTCCCGCGTCCCGCGCCCCACTTCCCGCCGCAGGGAACCGGCAGTCAGGCAGGGCCCAGGCCGTCCGCGCGCTGATCCCCGCCGGAAACGGCCTGACCTGGAATCAAGTCCGAATCGAGGTGCACGCCAGCAAAATGATACTCCTGACAGCGCCGGGTCAGGAGAGGGGGCCGGTCATCAATTCCATAGTATGCTACATGGTTGATTTTGCCCCGATCAGGCCATTCTCCTAACCCGTTATTGCCCGATTGGATCGGGCGTTGGCGAGTGTCCGTCCTCCGGTCCGCCTGTCATTCTTTTCCCGCAATTCAGCACTTGCAGGTTCGTCGAGGCGTGCGATATTCGCCGCTTCGCTGTCACATCTAACTTGATTCCGCAATCTAACGAAACCACCGCCATGAACTTCACCCTCAAGCCCAAAGCCATCGCATCGGCGGTGGCGAAGCTCCAATTCCGCACTCAGGCGTTCATCGATGGGAAGTTCTGCCCGGCGGATTCCGGCAAGACCTACGCCTCGATCAACCCCGCCAATGGCACGAAAATCACCACCATCGCCGCCTGCGAGGCCCGCGACATCGAGCGCGCGGTGGCTGCGGCCCGCAAGGCGTTTGCGGACGGCCGCTGGTCGCGACAGAGCGCCGGCGAGCGCAAGGCGGTGCTGCTCAAGTTTGTCGAGTTGTTGGAGGCCAACGCGATGGAAATCGCCCTGCTCGACTCGATGGACGCCGGCAAGCCGATCTACGATTGCGTCAATATCGACATCCCGGATGCCATCCATTGCATCCACTGGCACGCCGAGTTGGTCGACAAGCTCCACGAGCGAGTCACGCCCAGCGGGCCGGACATCGTGTCGATGATCGTGCGCGAACCCATTGGCGTGGTCGGAATGATCCTGCCGTGGAATTTTCCCGCCCAAATGATGGCGTGGAAAATTGGCCCAGCACTGGCCGCCGGTAACAGCCTGGTGGTCAAGCCCGCCAAGCAAACCTCGCTGAGTGCCTTGCGCATCGCCGAGTTGGCCAGCGCCGCCGGCCTGCCCGATGGCGTGCTCAACGTGGTGCCGGGTGCCGGATCGGTGTTAGGGCCGGCGCTGTGCCGCCACATGGACGTGGACATGGTGGCCTTCACCGGTTCCACCAGCGTCGGCCGCGACTTGCTGCGCTACTCGGCGGAATCCAACCTCAAGCGGATCATCCTCGAATTGGGTGGCAAAAACCCGCAGGTGGTGCTGGCCGATGCCGACATCGATCTGGTCGCCCCCCACGCGGTCAACTCCGCTTTCTGGAACATGGGCGAAAACTGCAGCAGCGGGTCCCGCCTCATCGTGCACCGCAGCATCAAGGACGCCCTGGTGGCCAGGATCATCGAGCAAACGAAGGCTTGGCCGATTGGCGATCCGCTCGATCCCGCCACCCGCGTCGGCCCGCTCATCGAGCCGAGCCACATGCAGACGGTGCTCAATTACATCAAAATCGCCCATGCCGAGGGTGGCCAGTTGGTGCTCGGCGGCAAACAGGTCCAGAAGAAGAGCGGTGGCAACTTCGTCGAGTTGACCATCTTCGATGAGGTGACCCAGGCCATGACCATCGCCAAGGAAGAGATTTTCGGCCCGGTGCTGGCCGTCATCCCGGTGGACAGCGACGAGGAGGCCATCGCCGTGGCCAACGACACCAACTACGGCTTGGCCGCCTCGTTGTATACCAGCGACCTCACCAAGGCCCACCGCTTCGCCCGCGCCATCCGCGCCGGCGTGGTGTCGGTCAACACGTTCTCGGAAGGCGATCTAACCACGCCGTTCGGCGGCTTCAAGGAGTCGGGCTTTTTCGGCCGTGACAAGTCGTCCTACGCCCACGAACAATACACCGAACTCAAAACCGTGTGGATGCAGTTGGGCTGAGCCGGACCGCAGCCACGGGGCGGGAGGCAGGGCATTGCCATGACACGTCTTGGACTCCACCGGTGACCCAACAATCACATATCTAACATGCTTTACAACACCATGAAAATCAAGCCGACCCGATTGCACGGGGTACTCACCGCACTCGTGACGCCGATGAAGGCGAACGGGGAGATCCACTTGGCCAAACTCGAGCGCTTCGTCGAGCACCAGATCGGGCAGGGGATTCACGGGCTCATTCCGCTGGGTAGCACCGGTGAGTTTTACGCGCTGTCGCCGGCGGAGCGCCAAGGGGTGTTGGAAACCACGCTGGGTGCCGCCGCCGGGCGGGTGCCGGTGGTCGCCGGTGCCAACGCGGGCTCGACCCGCGAGGTGGTGGCCTTTGCCCGCCAGGCCGAACAACTCGGCTGCGCGGGGGTCTTGCTCGCCGCGCCGTTCTATTCGCTGCCGACGCCCGACGAGTTGTTCGCCCACTTTCGTGCGGTCAATGATGCCATCGGCATTCCCATCATGCTCTACAATTATCCGGGCCGCACCGGCGTGGACATGAGTCCGGAATTCATCGCCGGCCTAACGGTTTTGGAGAACGTCCGCTACGTCAAGGAGAGTACTGGCGAAATGTCGCGCATGACCACGCTGATGCGCCTGTGCGGCGATCGACTGGGGGTGTTCTGCGGATGCGACACCATTGCCTTTGAGAGCTTCATGGTCGGTGCGCTCGGCTGGGTGGGGGGGGTGGCCAACGTGTTGCCGGCTTCGCACGCCCGGCTCTATGAGTTGAGCGTGGTGAAGCAGGATTACGCCGGCGCGCGCAAACTCTTCTTCGAAATATTGCCCACGCTCGAATTGATGGAGGGCGGCGGCAAGTACACCCAGTGGGTCAAGGCGGCGTGTGCCATCCTCGGCCGCGATGTGGGCATTCCGCGCCAACCGCTGGGCCCAGCCAGCAAGGCGGAAACCGCCATTCTCCGGCACGCCTTGCGCCAATGCGCCGAGGGCAAAAAAAAGTAAGCGCTGCAGACCCAGGCATCGCCGGCCCCCGGCGGTGTGTCGGCGCGGGCGATTTTGCTTTCCAAGGCGGCGCGGGTTCCGTGTATTGCGCTTCCCCATGACCGCCTTCACCCAACCCCATGATGCCGCCCTGCTTGGCCTGCTGCAGGTAGCCGTACCGTTCAGCACCCATCCCTTTGCCGATCTGGGCGAGCGCTGCGGCTTAAGCGAAGAGGAGACGATCGCCTCCATCAGCCGTCTCAAGTCCGAACGGGTCATCCGCCAGATCAGCGCGATTTTCGACACCCGCAGCCTCGGCTACGCGTCGAGCCTGGTGGCTGCCAAGGTCGCTCCGGAACGGGTTGACCAGGCCGCCGCCATCATTTCCGCCCACCCGGGCGTGAGCCACAATTACTTGCGCAATCACGAGTTCAACCTGTGGTACACGATTGCCATCCCGCCCACGAGTCGTCTCGGGTTGGACAAAACCATCGACGTCCTGCACCGCGAGTCAGGCTCGTTGAGCACCCGCGTTTTGCCCACCCTCAAGTTGCATAAAATCGGCGTGCGCTTCGACGTTGAGGGCGACGCCCGCCCGGACGACCTGGCCGCCCCGGCCTACAGCGAGAAGAACCGCAGTGCGACCCTCGCGCTCAGCGCCGCGGAAATCGCCTTCGTGCGGGCCTTGCAGCGGGACTTGGCGGTCACTCCGACGCCGTTTGTCGATCTGGCTGGCGAGCTGGGCCTGACATTTGAAGAATTGCGGAAAATGCACGACGAATTTCTCGCCAGCGGCCGGATGCGCCGGTTTGCCGCCGTGCTCCACCACCGCAAGGCCGGCTTCGGGGCCAACGCCATGGGGGTGTGGGCCGGTCCCCAGGGAGACGCCGCCGCACTCGAGCGCCTCGGCGCGGTGATGGCGGGTTTCCGCGCCGTGAGCCACTGCTACGAACGCCCGAGCTATGCGGACTGGCCCTACAATTTGTTCACCATGGTCCACGGCAAGAGCGAGGCGGAGTGCGAGCAAACCCTCGCCGCCATCGCTGAAGCCACCGGCCTCAGCCAGTGGCAGGCGCTCTATTCCTCCAAGGAATATAAAAAGGTGCGCGTGCGCTACTTCGCCGATGCCGATGCCGCCTGGGAAGACGCCCATGCCGCTGCCGTCTAGTGTAGCCCGCCAAGGCGTCGTGTTAGATAACCCCGACGCGCGACTCCCCGCCGCTGGCGGCGCGGATCGTGCCGATGGGGTGGGGGATGATGGCCAGCCCTGCGCGCTGCAACAATTCCTCGATTTCGTCGCGGGCGGCCGGATCGGCCGCAATCAAGAGTCCGCCGCTGGTCTGCGGGTCGCTGACAATCGCCTGTTGGATCGCGTCGCTGCAATCAACGGCATGGCCATAACTCGCCCAGTTCCGCCGGGTGCCGCCGGGTGCCATCCCTTCCGCCAGATAGGCGGCGAGATCGCCAAGCTGGGGAATGGCGGCAAACTCAAGCTCCGCGCCCACAGCGCTGGCACGGCACATCTCAAGCAGATGTCCGCACAACCCGAAGCCGGTGACGTCGGTCATGGCGTGGACGGCCTCCAACCGGGAAAGCTGGGTGCCGATCGAATTGAGGCGGGTCATCGAGGCGGCTGCCTTGCCGACATCGGCTGCGCGGAGCCTGTCCTTTTTCTCGGCGGTGGCGAGAATGCCCACACCCAACGGTTTGGTTAGATAAAGCAGGTCGCCGGGGCGTGCGCCGGCATTGGCCTTGAGGTGGCGGCGCTGAACCAGGCCGTTGACGGCGAGTCCGAAGATCGGTTCCGGGCTGTCGATGCTGTGACCGCCCGCCAGCGAGACGCCCGCCTCGGCGCAAATCGCGCGGGCACCGCGAATGACCTCGCGGGCGACCTCGGGCGGCAGCTGGTCGATGGGCCAGCCGAGAATCGCCAGCGCCAACACCGGCCGGCCGCCCATGGCATAAATATCGCTGATGGCATTGGCGGCGGCGATGCGGCCGAAATCGAAGGGGTCATCCACGATGGGCATGAAAAAATCGGTGGTGGCCAACAGGACGGTCTCGCCGTCGTCCAGCAGCCAGGCGGCGGCATCGTCGCGCAGTTCGTTGCCGACGAGCAAGCGGGCATCGGAGGGCGGGGCGTCGCCGCTGGTGGCGAGGATTTCATCGAGCAGCTTGGGCGCGATTTTGCAGCCGCAGCCGGCGCCGGAGCTGTATTGGGTGAGACGAATGGGTGGGGTCATGGCGGTGGACGGGTGGATTCTAGCAGAGCGGCCGCGATCAGGCGGGGTTCGAGTTGCGGAAAGGCATGGCGCGTGAGGTGTTGCAGGGGGCAGAACGTCAGGCACTTTTGATAGGTGCGGTCATAGTAGGTGAGGATGTGGCGGCAGGCTGCGGCAAAGTCGCCGGCATGGAGTGCCCCGATGGCGGCCGTGGCGCGTGCGCCGCCGAGCCGCGATTGGATCGCCTCGACGCAGGCGGCGAGGCGCTCCGGCGGAAACCCGGCATACGTTGCGCAGAGGTGGCGGATCCGCTCGTCGGCGGGAAGCTCGATCACGTGGAAGCGGCCGAGTTGTTTGGCCGCCCACAGTTCAGCGGGCAGCACGCGCTTGCCGATCATGCGGCTTTCATCCTCCAGCCACAGCGGGCGGTCGGCCGCGGTGGCGCGCCACGCCAACGCCAGGTCGTTTTCGAACTGGGCCTGGCTCGGTTGCGCGTCCTCGCCGAGTTGGCCGAAGGCGCTGCCCTTGTGCCTGGCCAGTGCCTCCAGGTCCACGACTTCCTCGCCGAGAGCCGCAAGCTGTTGCAGGATGGCGGTCTTGCCGCTGCCGGTGAGTCCGGCGACAATCCGCAGGTCGCGCGGAATGGCAAAGCTGGCCAGCACCCAGCGGCGGAACGATTTGTACCCGCCCTTCAAGGTGGCCACGCGGCAGCCGTAGGCCGACTCCATGAGCCACGCCACACTCCCGCTGCGCATCCCGCCGCGCCAGCAGTGCAGGTGCAGGCGCGGTGCCGCCGGATCGCTCAGGGCGAGCAGGTCCCGCGCGAGCTCCTCGAGGCGCGGCCCGACGCAGCGCAGGCCGAGACTCACCGCCTCGCGCCGCCCTTGCCGCGTGTAGGCGGTGCCGATGGCGGCACGCTCGTCGTCGGAAAACAATGGCACGTTCACCGCCCCCCGGATGTGGCCGAGGGCGAATTCGCCGGGTGCGCGCACATCAATGAGCGGCACGCCGGGCGGGCGGGCCAGAAAGTCGTCGATGGCAAGGTCCTCGGGCATGGATCAATCGGTCTGGGCGATGCTCCGTTTCACAGACGGATTGGTAACAGGGTCAGCCCGCGCGGTCCAGCCGGTTCTTTGCCGCAGCCACTTGTGAGTAGCACAACATGGCGGATGGCCGATTTTTCCCGCTCCCTCTGCGTTCTCTCAATTTTTGGTTGCCTTGGCCGGGACTGGGAGCAGACTCCGGCAGGCGAGGGCGCATCAGGTGATGCCCGCCTGAGCCGTTAGGTTGATGCGTGATTTCAAGTAACCAGACAAACCAGACGATGAACAATCAATTATATGTTAGGTGGATGGCGGCGGCGATGACCCTCGGCATGATGGAAGCAACACCGGTGCAGGCGGAAATCGCCGTCGCCAGCGGGCAAAAAATCGCCTTTCTGGGCGATTCCATCACCCAAGGCGGAGTCGGCCCGCAAGGGTACGTGACGCTGGTGATGCGCGGCCTCGAGGCCAACGGCGTGAAGGCCGCCTGCATTCCCGCCGGCATCAGCGGCCACAAGTCCAACGATATGTTAGAGCGGCTGAACAACGATGTTTTGGCCAAAAAACCCGATTGGATGACCCTGAGCTGCGGCGTCAATGACGTCTGGCATGGTGCCAACGGCGTGCCGCTGGACAAGTACAAGGAAAATATCACCAAAATCGTCGACCAGTGCCAGGCCGCCGGCGTCAAAGTGATGATACTCACCTCGACGATGATCGGCGAGGACCAGCCCAATCCGAACAACCAGAAGCTCGTTGCCTACAACGACTTTTTGCGCGCCCTCGCCAAGGACAAGAAGTGCCTGCTCGCCGACCTCAACGCCGAGATGCAGGCCGCTATCGCCAAGGCCGGCCCCGACAAGAAGGACAATCTACTCACCGTTGACGGGGTGCACATGAATCCGGCCGGCAACGTGATGATGGCCGCCGGCGTGCTCAAGGGCTTCGGCCTCAGCGCCGCGCAGATTTCCAAGGCCCAGTTGGCGGAGCCAGCCCCCGCCAAATAAGTCACGAGAGGGGGCGGCCCCCCAGGTCGAGACCTCGAGCAAGGCCAGTCGCCAAGCGACTGGCCTTTTGCGTTTTAGGGCTTGGATGCTTGGCAAGCGGGCCGACGTGCAGGGCCCGGCTCGGCAGCAGGATGCCGACATTGACCCGGCTGGAGGTGGCCACGAGGCCCCTCACCCCGCCCGCAGTGCTCCGCAGGCCAGTAGAACACCCCAGGGAATTGATGGGTGAATATACCAAGGTATAGCTTACAGCCCGGCGATATTCCTGTAGAGTGCAGCCGTTCGCCCGTTATGCACTTCTCCCTCCCATCACCACTGACCTCCAGCACCTCGCGGTGCCCGGTGGGTCTTTGCCCGAGGTTGGGGACTTGTCGGCGCAGCCGCTTCGGCGGCGGGCGTGAAAATTTCCGGAGTTAATGGGTTTTCTCCGGTCTAGCGGGGTCGTCGATCGGAGGTCGGCGGCCCCGCACTGCGTTTGGGCTGGCAGTTGCGGCGCTGTCCTTACTCGGCGCTGCCGCCTTCCTGGGCGGGCGGTCCGGTCTCGAAGCGCATCAGGTTGGCGATGAATGTGAGTGGGATGTGGCCGGTTTCGCCATTGCGGTTTTTGGCCAGGACCAATTCGGCCTTGCCTTCTTCGGCATCCTTTTCCTCCTGGCTTTCGGCATAGTAGGCCGTCCGGTACAGCAGACCCACCAAGTCGGCGTCCTGCTCGATGGCGCCGGACTCGCGCAAGTCAGACATGCGGGGCACGCCCAAGCTCTTGCCGGCGCGGCTTTCCGGACCGCGGTTGAGCTGGGCGAGGATGATGATGGGAATGGCCAATTCCTTGGCCAGGCCCTTGATGCCGGCGGAAATTTCCGCGATTTCGCGTTCGCGGGAGTTTTCCGCCTGGCGGGTGCGGGACTTGAGCAACTGGAGATAGTCGATGGCGATGAACTGGATGTTCTCGTCGCGCTTCTTGCGGCGCGCCTTGGCCCGCAACTCGTTGATGGAGATGCCCGCCGTGTCGTCGATGAACAATTTGGCCGCGGCGGTTTCCAGTGCGGCGCGCTGCACGCGCTGCAAGTCACCTTTGTTAGGGGTGTAGCCGCGCGACAACTGGCTGACGGCGAATTTTGATTTCGAGAAGACGAGGCGCTGCACCAGTTGGAAGGCGCTCATTTCGCATGAGAACACCATCGATGGCTGCGACAGGTTGATGCAGATGTGTTCGACAATGTTCATCATCAGGGACGTCTTGCCCATCGAGGGCCGCGCCGCGATGACGAACATTTCACCCGGCTTGAGTCCGCCGCTCATGCGGTCCAATTCCTCAAAGCCGGTGGCCAATCCCTGCGCTTTGCGCTCTCCGGCCAGCAGCGCCTGGAATTGTTCGAGCACCGCTCCGACCGACTCCTTGAGGTTGTGCTCCCGGTTCGCCTCCGCCCCCTCGCGGATCGCCAGCACTTTCGCTTCCACCGTGTCAAGCAACGAGGCCACCTCGTCAGGCGCGTCGTACGCCTGCGCAATCGCCTCGTTGGCATTCTGAATGATCGAGCGCAACACGAACTTGTCCTTCACCAGTTGCAAATGGTGGCGGAAATGCCCGGGGCTGGGCGCGTAGGTGTATAGGTCGGTGAGGGTGGCCGGGCCGCCCACCCGATCTAACAAACCTCGGTCCAGCAAGCGCTGGACGAGCGAGACGAGTTCGATCTCACGCCCGTCGGCAAAGAGTTCCAGCAGAAACTCGAAGAGGGTGGAATGGGCCGGCAGATAGAAATGCTCCTTGGTGAGTTTTTCCTCGATGGCCACGCCGAGGTATTCCTGCGGCTCCTGCAACATCGAGGACAGCAGACTTTTTTCCGGCCCCAAGGCGTGCGGCAGGGCGCGGGTGACGTCATCGACAGCCGCCGCCCCTTGTTGGAGTGACGCCGCGGGCGGTGTTGAGGAGAATTTTTTCGGGTCGTCGGCCATGGAGGCAAGCAGGCTGCCCAAATCCGGCGGCGCGGTCAATCATGGTAGCTGGTTCACAGCTTGTGAACAACGGTGAACAAGTCCCGATGGCTTTGATTTCCAAGGCTTGCGCAACGCCCGGAAATCTTCAGGCTGGCGGCATGCGAGCGGTGATTCAACGGGTTTTGGAAGCGTCAGTGAGCGTCCACGGGCGGCAAATCGCCGTGATCGGCCGCGGCCTGTTGGTATTGCTGGGCGTCGAGGACCGGGATGACGCGGGCGATGTGGCCTGGCTCGCGCCGAAGCTCGCCAAGATGCGCATTTTCTCCGATGCCGAGGGGAAAATGAACCTCTCCGTGGCAGAAACCGGTGCCGGTGTGATCGTCGTGAGCCAGTTCACGCTCCACGCCTCCACTCACAAGGGCAATCGCCCGTCCTTCATCCGCGCCGCCGCACCGGCTCATTCGGAACCGCTCTACGAAGCATTTTGCAGCGCCATGGAGGCGCAACTCGGCAAACCCATCGGCCGCGGCAGTTTCGGTGCCGATATGCAGGTGGCGCTGGTCAATGACGGCCCGGTGACCCTCGTCGTGGACACTCGCCAGCGGGAATAAGCCCGGCCTGGATAGAAATTCCAATCCGCGCTTGGAATGCGAGCTTGGCTCTGGCAGGCTTCGGTCATGGAAAATGTTGATGCAACTTTTGTTGGGGAGAGGCTGATTATTGAGGAAACCGGCGCGCCCCTGGAGAAACTCCGGCTCGAAGCGTTCAGCCCGCCGCAGCCTGCCGCGGGCCAGGTGCTGGTGCGGATGCTCGCCGCGCCGGTCAATCCAGCCGATCTCAACTTCATCGAAGGCACTTACGGCGTCAAGCCGCAGCTACCGGCGACCCCCGGAGTCGAGGGCTGCGGCGTGGTCGAGCTCAGTGATGCGGCCGACTACCAGCCGGGCGACCGGGTCATTTTCCTGCGGCGCGCGGCCACCTGGGCAAGCCACACACTGGTGGCGGCAGACGCCTTGTTCAAGTTGCCGTCCGCCATCGATCCGTTGCAGGCGGCGATGCTCAAGGTTAATCCGGCAACCGCCTGGCGCTTGCTGCATGGCTTCGGCAAGCCCGAGGCTGGCGCGTGGATCGTCCAGAATGCCGGCAACTCGGCCGTCGGCCGCTGTGTGATCCAACTCGCCCGCCAGCTGGGCATCCGCACGCTCTCGCTGGTGCGCCGGCCGGAATTGTTGGAGGAGCTCCAGCTACTCGGCGGCGACGTCGTGTTGGTGGATGATGAGGCCGGACTGGTGGCGGCCAAAGCCGCGCTCGGCGGTGCCACTGCGGCGCTCGCCTTCAATGCGGTGGGCGGCGATAGCGCGCTGCGTCTGATGAACCTGCTGCGCGAGGGGGGCACTCACATCACCTTTGGCGCGATGGCCCGGCGTCCCCTGACGGTTCCTAACGGCCTGCTCATTTTCCGCGACATCCAACTGCGCGGGTTGTGGGTGACGCGTTGGATCGAACACGCCCCGGACGCAGAAGTGCGTGCTGTCTACGCCGATTTGGCTGCGCGGGTGGCCGCCGGCTCGCTGGTCCAACCGGTGGATTCCACTCACCCACTCGCCGCGTTTCCCGCTGCGCTGGCCCGGCTCACCGCCGCGGACCGTGCCGGCAAGGTCTTGTTCGCGCCGTGAGGTGACTCCTGTGCCTGTGCCAAAGAGCGGACTTGCCACGGCGCAAATCGCGGGCGAGGGTCGCTCCGCGATGAAATTGCTGTCATGGAATGTGAATGGCCTGCGGGCGGTGTTAGGCAAGGGTTTTGGCGAGTTCATGACGGCAGAGATGCCAGACATCATGTGCTTGCAGGAGACCAAGGCGCGGCCGGAACAAGTCCCCCTGCCATTGGAACTGGGCGGCTACCATGGGTATTGGAATTCCGCCACCAAGCCGGGCTACTCGGGGGTGGCGGTGTTCACCCGCGAGAAACCGTTGGAGGTGACCTCCGGCATGGGCATCGACGAGCACGATACCGAAGGCCGGGTGCTGACGCTGGAATATCCGGACTTCATGCTGGTGAATGTCTACACGCCCAACGCCCAGGATGGCCTGCGGCGCCTGCCCTATCGGCTCGCCTGGGACGAGGCGTTCCGCTTGCATTTGTGCAAGCTGGCCCTGCGCAAGCCGGTGGTGTTTTGCGGTGATCTCAACGTCGCCCATCAGGAAATCGACATCGCCCGACCGCGCGAAAACCGCTTCAGCCCGGGGTTTTCCGACGAGGAGCGCGCCAGCTTCACAACCTTGCTGGACAGCGGGTTTGTCGATACCTTCCGCCATCTCCACCCGGATGTGAAGGATGCGTATTCGTGGTGGTCGTATCGAGCCGGGGCGCGGCCGCGCAACGTCGGTTGGAGAATCGATTACTTCGGGGTTTCCACGGCGTTTGTCCAGCGGGTGGAGGCGGCGGAAATCCTGCCCCATGTCCACGGCTCGGATCACTGCCCGGTGGGGCTGGTGCTGCGTTAGGCGGGGGCTCTCAATCTCGCGCCAGCGCCTCGATCGGGTCGAGCTGCGCGGCTTTGCGCGCCGGCAGGTAGCCGAACACGATGCCTGTTAGGAAAGCGCAGCCGAAGGCGATGACCACGGGCGCGACGGTGAAAATGACCCTCTAGCCGGCGATGGCGGAAGTGGCGAGGCCGCCGCCCAAGCCGACGACCACGCCGGCGAGGCCGCCGATAAAGCACACCATCACCGCCTCGGTGAGGAATTGGAACATCACGTCGAAGCTGCGCGCGCCGATGGCCATGCGGATACCGATTTCGCGGGTGAGCTCGGTGACTGAAACGAGCATGATGACCAAAATGATGGTGTGGCCTTGTGCGTGGAGATTTTCCAGAATGGCCATGACTTCCTTGCCGCCTTTGCTGTCGAGCGCGCCGGTCGGCTCATCGGCGAGGATAATCGGAACGCCGTTCATCAGGGCGCGGGCGATGCTGACGCGCTGTTGCTGGCCGCCGGGGAGGGGAGCGGAATTCCGCGACGGCCTTCTTCTCCAAGATCTCTAAGTTTTCTTGACAATCGGCCGATTTTCCGCTTTTCAATGGGCAGAGCAGATGGCACGACGAACGCTGGCGATTGAGAGAGTGAGACGACTGGAGGTCCGCACGCGGGTGATCCAAGGGGCGGGGCACGTGGTTTTTGTGGTGCTGTGCATGGCGGTGGGGTTTGTGGTGATGGCCACGGCGGTGCCGCAAAAGCGCCGGTTGGCGGAGTTGGACAACGACTTGCTAACGGCCAAGGCGCGGGAGCGCGAAGTGCTCGCCGAGCGCGAATCCGCCGAGATCGAGCACCGGGCGTTGCGCGAGGATCCGGCATTTTTGGAGATTCACGCGAGGGACCGGTTGAATTATTACCGCGAAGGTGAACGGGTCCTGAAGTTCCGCAAAGCCGAGTGACGGCGGGGCGTGAAGCCCGCGGATTGAGGCTTGGCGGCTGCGGCGGGCCTGCTCAGAGTGAGAGCCATGCGCAATGACATAGAACGGGTGTTGATCGACGAGGCGGTGATTGAAAAGCGCTTGGACGCGATGGCCGGGGCCATCGAGCGGGATTTTCCGGAGGGCACGCTGGTGGTCATCATCCTGCTGAAGGGAGCCCTGGTGTTTGCGGCGGATCTGCTGCGGCGGGTCGCACGCCCCATCGAAATCGAGTGCCTCAACGTCGCCAGTTACCACGGCGGCACCGAAAGCTCCGGCAAGGTCGATTTCCTCGACCGCCATTTTCCCAAGGTGCGGGGCCGCCACGTTCTTTTGCTAGATGATATCCTCGATACCGGCCGCACCCTGCATGCGGTCATCGCGCGACTGCGTGACGAGGGCGCCGCCGCCGTGCACACCGGCGTGCTGCTGGCCAAGGACAAGGCGCGGGCCGCGCCGGTCAACGCGGACTACGTCGGCTTTGAAATCGGCGACGAGTTTGTGGTCGGCTACGGCTTGGACTACATGGGAAAGTATCGCAATCTTCCCTACGTCGGCGTGCTCAAGGCCGCGGTGGTGTCGCGGCCTCCGGGGACCGACCACAGCATCGAACGGGAAGCGGCAAGATTGGGCGATCTCTACGAAGAGCCAATCCGCCTGAACCCATGATTTGTATGAGGGTGGGGAGACCCGGGGACTTTGTCACCACGCTTAATAGATTTCCTTTCCACAATCAACGGGTTACGACGCGTTCAAACGCTCGTTTTTGTCGCCATTTTCGCTAGAACTCAAGCGGCTCCGAGACATCTCATTGCACGTGGCTGCCGGTCCATGCCAGAGCATCTAGCAGGCAGTCAGGTGTAGCATAATGCAGTCAGCGAATCACCGGCTTATCCTGGGCCCGTCGTTGTCGGAGCTTCCGCAGCACGACAAACACCATGGAAACCATTAGGATCAGCAAGCTGACCACTGTCCAAAACCACAGGCCATTGCCATCGTTCGGCACGCCCGCAGGGCTGTCTCCAGAATGCGTTCCGGGGCCGGACTTCTTGTCTGGACGCCCGCCAGAGGTCGGGGTGTCGGCCGTCGGAAAGACCGCTTTGCGCAGGGTGTCAAGCTCGGCGGGTGGAATAGGCTCGGGTTTTGGGTAAAAGAGAGATACTGGACCAATCGGCCAAGGCACGCCGCGCGTTAGCCCCTCTCTCAGGTGGAAATACACCCTCCGTGGGCCGGACGGCCCTGTGATAATGATTTCCATGTTCGTGCTGTCCTTGTCAATTCGATGTTCGAAGAGGTCGTCTGGACTGACTTCGATTACGCGCATATTATCCCAGAACAAAAAGAGCCTCCCTTCAATCGCAATAGTGTAGGCCGTCCCCCAACAACTGTCCTTCCCCCATCCATAGGACGACCATTTGGCCTCAAAGACCATTTTGCGGTCCGACGATGAAACGCTCACTGCTTTTACAGGGACAGGCTCGGAGGAAATCCAGTGGTCAGCACCGATCAGCCAATGGGCCTGCACCGCTTCCAGAAGACCGGTGGCATAGACGCCAAAGTCCATGGCAGGAAGACGGCTTTGATTCCAAGTGATCTGGCTGCCGGCGGGCAGTTCGCCCCACGCCTCTATGCCCTGACTATCTAAACCGGTCGGGGGCCATTTGGAGTTATGGATGTTGAGATTTCCTGGTTCTATCGCTGGAGTGCTATATTTACCCTCTAAATAAGGCTGCCCACCTATGGGCCATCCGAAATTGATATTCGCAGAAGGAAACGCTACTGGAATCGATCTATCAGAAATATTTTCAAGAATGTATTCATACTGGATACTCTCTCCTTCCATGAGCGTTGTCCATGGCAACTTCATTGTGACGAGGATTCCCTTCCCATTCCCGCCCTCGGGATGTAGCGTTGTAGCGGAGGATGTGGCTACGAATAACCAAGAAAGTGCCGCCACAAACAGCAAATCTCCAAGGACGCTATAAATCGGGATTATCTTACGGTTGAACATCTCCATTGGCGTTGCGGTTGATGCTGGCCCGTTGGCCAAGGTTTGTATATGGCAATTTCGCCTTCCCACTGAATGGGCACGAGCACGCCTGCGGGTGGCTGATTGCCAACAAACGAGAAGGTGGCCGGTCCCTTGGGAAAATCCGGGATGACCGGGGCATGGTATTCGCGGCCTATTGAGGCATAGCGGGCGGCGGTGCGCTCGATGTCCACGTTGCCCCACATCATGAACAGGCTGCGGGTATGGCCGTCGGTGCCAACAAATGAGAGAATTCCCGACATGAGCGCGAAATCGGCGGTTGACCAGAATGTGACAGGTTCGGCGTTTGCCCCATACCAGTATCTGACCAGCGTCCGCGGCGCGGCGTTTTTTGATCGGTAAACCGTCGCCCCGACGAAGACGACGCGCGGCTCGGGATACTTTGCCCGGTATTCAGCGAGGTGAGCCTTGAAGGCCATGACGACGGCGAACGCGAGGTGGCTTGCTTTCATTGAGAGTACAGCACTGATAGGCGGACTTGCAACAACGCGTCAACCAATTTGAACAGGCTTCTAACATTCTCGGCTGCGGATGCAAAGGAGACCACGAGCCTAAGCCAACTCGGGGCGCTTTCAAGAAGCGCTAAACGGACGGCTCACGGGCGGGGCGGTTCCGGGGCGCGGCCCTGGGCGAGGGAGGCGCGGAATTGCGACGGGCTGAGGCGGTGGCGGGCGTGGAACTGGAGGCGCATTTGCTCGGCGGTGCCGAAGCCGGATAGACTCACGATGTGTTGGATCGGCAGCTGGGTTTCGCGCAACAGGCGCTCGGCCCGGTTGAGGCGGCAGCGGGTGATTTCCTCTAACACGCCAGGCAGGCCCGCGGCGCTGAACTCGCGCTCCAGAGTGCGGCGGCTCACCTGGAGGTGCTCGGCCACCTCGCTGACGTTCAATTGGCGGTGGCTGTGGCTCCAGATGTGCTGGCGGGCTTTTTCTATCAAACTGCGCGGCACCGCGACGCTGGCTTGGGCGGTATCCTGCAGCGCGCCTAACAATCCGAGCAAGCGCAGGCCGTGGGCGGTGGAGTTGGTGAAATCCGGCGCGGCGATATCGCGCAGGAATGCCAGGAACTGGCGGGCGAAGAGTCGTGGATTGGCGGGTGTGGAGACGGGGCTGGTGGTGGAGAAATACCCGCTGGCTTCCAGTTCGTGGGCGAGGCGGCCGTTGAACTGCACCCAACATTCGGTCCAGCCGCTGGCGGGGTCGGGCCGGTAGCGGTGCCACTGGCCGGAGAGCACCTGGCCGATTTGGCCGGCCCTAATCGGGAACGCGCCGCGCTGGGTTTCCCAGACACCGGCGCCGGCCTCGACCCACAGCAGCGAGAACTCGGGCAGGACGCGGCCTTCGCGCCACTTGAACTGATAGAGGTCGGGGTGGCCCGGCGGCGGATAGGCGGCACCGGGTGGAATGGTGGTGCGGCCGGCACTGGTCAGAAATACCGGACTGGCAAACAGCGCGTCGTCGATCGGCAGGTAGCGGGCGAAATTGCGGGGCGCTTGGCGCGAAGTTTGCGTTGGCATGGCGGATGGCGGGGTGAAATGAGCGATTTTGCGCGATGGTTATGGGGACGGGCTGTCGCAAAGTTTGGCAAAGCAAAAGTAGCCAAAGGACCGCTGGCTGGCTACAACAAGTTCAAGTTCTTGCAGATGGAGTCGTCCGCGCCGTTGGGCGTGCGGCCATGGGCAAGCGCAGTCGAGCAGCAACCCACACAACCCGCTTCACATGAATCCGATCCTTGGTGTTTTCTTTCATTGGCTCGGAGGCCTCGCCTCCGGTAGTTTCTACGTGCCTTACAAAGGCGTCAAACGCTGGTCCTGGGAAACCTACTGGCTCGTCGGCGGGTTCTTCTCGTGGCTCATCGCACCGTGGTTTTTCGCCCTGCTCAACACCACCGACGTGTTCACGGTGCTCAAGGAAACCCCGGGACACGTGTGGTTTTACACCTATTTGTTTGGCCTGTTGTGGGGCTTTGGCGGGCTGACCTTCGGGCTGACGATGCGGTACCTGGGCATGTCGCTGGGAATGGCGGTGGCGTTGGGGTATTGCACGGTGTTTGGCACGCTGATTCCGCCGCTGTTCAAGGGTGAGTTTCATGCCAAATTGATCGCTCCGCTCAATGGCAACTGGGTGCTGGCCGGGTTGGGGGTGTGCGTGCTGGGCATCATCATCACCGCAGTGGCCGGCCACACCAAGGAGGCTGAAATGTCCGAGGAAGACAAACTCGAGACCGTCAAGGAGTTCAATTTCAAAAAGGGCATTCTCGTCGCCACCTTTTCCGGCATCATGAGTGCTTGTTTCGCCTTCGGTTTGAGTGCCGGAGACTTCATCCGCGAGACCACTCTCAAGGTGGACATGGTCAATTCGGCCGCCAAGGAAGGCAAGATCGTGCAGCGGACGAACCAACCGGCGGACGCTGAGGTCACGGCGATGTTGGCCGCGCTGAGTCCGTCGACGGCTCTGTTGGCGGAGAAAGACCGCAATCTGGCCGGGCTGACGAAGCTCATCGAGGAGCCATATGTGGTCCAGCGCAAGATCGGCGAGTTGAAGGATGCCAAGGTTGCCGCGGACGATGTGCAATTGACCAAGCTGCAAGCCGAACTCCCCAAGGCCCAGGCCAAGGTGGAGGCACTGGCAGCGGCGGTGGCGGGCGACACTTCGCCGCTCGGCGCGCGGGTGACGGCCTATGGCAAGCGTCTGGCCGCTATTTCCGTGGATGCCAAGAAACTCAAAATCGTCCAGGAAATGTCCACTCTGGCAGAAAAGGAAACCGCGCTGGCGGTATCGGAAGCCGGTGCGGACCTCATCGCCATCCATGGCAAGCACAGCCTGTGGACCGGGTTGCCGGTGCTCATCGTTGTTTTGCTAGGTGGCTTCACCACCAACTTCATCTGGTGCATCCTGCTCAACTGGCGCAACAAGACGGGCTATCAATATTTCACATCCAAGCCCGGTGAGCAGTCGCCGCACTTTCATGCTGCAGCCGCGGGTGGCGAAGGCGCACCGGCCGGTGGCGCCAAGTTCGACGGCCGCCACGACGCCACGCGGGTGCCACTGCTCGGCAACTATATCTTCTCGGCGCTGGCCGGGATCACCTGGTATTTCCAATTCTTCTTCTACTCGATGGGCGAAACCCAGATGGGCCAATACAAGTTCTCAAGTTGGACGTTGCACATGGCCTCCATCATCATCTTCAGCTCCATCTGGGGCCTGGCGCTTCACGAATGGAAAGGCGCGAGCCCCAAGGCCAAGCGACTGTTGTTCCTCGGTCTGGCAGTGCTGGTGGCGTCCACATTCGTGGTCGGCTACGGCAACCTCCTCGGCAGCAAAATGTGATTTTCAACTCATTGATCTTATGAACGCCTACACCATTGCCCAAGAAGCCTACGCCGCCCTCGGCGTGGATACCGAAGCCGCCCTGCAACGCCTGGCCGCCACCCCCATTTCGCTGCATTGCTGGCAGGGCGATGATGTCGGCGGCTTTGAAAAAGTTGGCGGCGAACTCGGCGGCGGCCTCGCCGTGACCGGCAACTATCCGGGCAAGGCCCGCAGCATCGCCGAGTTGCGCTCCGACCTGGAACAGGCCTACGCGCTCATTCCGGGCCGCCACCGCCTCAACTTGCACGCCTGCTACGCTGACTTCAGCGGCGGCAAGGTCGATCGCGACGCTCTAACAATCACGCAGTTCCAGAGCTGGATCGACTGGGCCAAGGCGCAGGGGCTGGGTCTCGACTTCAACCCGACGTATTTCGCGCACCCCAAGGCCGACGACGGTTTGACCCTGAGCCATCCGGACGCGGGCATCCGCGACTTCTGGATTGAGCATGGCAAGGCGTGCCGCCGCATCAGTGCCGAGATGGGCCGCCAGCTCGGTTCGCCGACGGTGACCAACTCGTGGATCCCCGATGGGGCCAAGGATTTGGTGATGGATCGCAAGGGGCCGCGCGCCCGCCTGGAGGCCTCGCTCGATGCGGTGTTTGCCGAGAAAATCGACCCACAATTCAATCTCGATGCGGTGGAGTCGAAGTTGTTCGGGATCGGTTCGGAATCGTATGTCGTCGGGTCCCACGAGTTCTATCTGGGGTATGCGATCAAGAATCAAATCCTGTGCTGCCTCGATGCCGGTCATTTCCATCCCACCGAAAACCTGTCTGACAAGATTTCCTCGGTGCTGCAATTCGTGCCGGAGATTTTGTTGCACGTCTCGCGCGGTGTCCGCTGGGACAGCGATCACGTCGTGTTGCTGGATGATCCGACCACCGCGTTGATGCAGGAATTGGTGCGCGGGAATTTCCTCGGCCGCACCCACATCGGGCTGGACTATTTTGATGCCAGCATCAACCGGGTGGCGGCCTGGGTTATCGGCACCCGCAACTCGCTCAAGGGCTTGTTGTTGGCCATGCTCGAGCCAGCTGAGAAGCTGCGGGCGGTTGAGGCCGCGGGGGATTTCACCACGCGATTGGCGCTGTTTGAGGAATGCAAGTCGCTGCCGTGGGGTTTGGTCTGGGATGAGCACTGCCGCCGCCAGAATGTTCCGGTCGGGCCGGCGTGGCTCGACACGTTGAAGACCTATGAGAAACAAGTCTTGTCCGCCCGTGTCTGAGCCGCTGCGCATCGGTTTGGTCGGCATCGGCCTCGATGCCTACTGGCCGCAGTTCGCCGGGCTCAAGGAACGGCTCGAAGGCTACGTCGCCCGCGTCGCTCACAAACTCGGGCGGCCGGGCGTCGAAATCGTCAACCTCGGGCTGGTGGACAACGCGGACCGCGCCTACGCCGCGGGCCGCGAGTTCCGTCGCGCCGATGTTGATATCATCTTTCTTTATGTGACGACCTATGCGTTGTCATCCACGGTGTTGCCGGTGGTTAGGCGCGCCAAGGTGCCGGTGGTGGTGCTTAATCTGGTGCCCGAGCCGGCCATCGACTATGCGAGGTTCAACGCGCTGGGCGACCGCACGCAAATGACGGGCGAGTGGCTGGCGTATTGCTCTGCCTGCCCGGTGCCGGAGATTGCCAACGTGTTCCAACGCGCCGGCATCCCGTTCCATCAGGTCACCGGCGTGCTGGAAAACGACCCCGAGTGCTGGCGCGAGGTGGATGACTGGGTGGAGGCCGCGCGGGTCGTCGCGGGCATGGCATCCAACCGGCTCGGTCTCATGGGCCATTACTACGGTGGCATGTTGGATATCTATTCGGACCTGACCCTGCAGTGCGCCACCTTCGGCACGCATATCGAGATGTTAGAAGTGGATGAACTCGCCGCGCTGCGGCGCGAGGTGAGTGATGCCGAGATTGCGGCCAGAATGGCGGATTTCCAGGTGGTGTTCGATGTACAAGCTGAGTGTCCGGCGGAGGATCTCGCGGAGGCCGCGCGCACTGCGGTGGCGCTCGACCGCCTGGTGGCGGACCACCGGCTCGGAGCGCTGGCGTATTTCTACAAAGGCACCGGTGTGGGTGAAAACGAGGCGGCGCTGGCGTCTATCATTCTGGGCACCTCGCAGCTGACGGGGCGGGGGATTCCGGTGGCCGGTGAATACGAAGTGAAGAACGTGCAGGCCATGAAGATCATGGACTTGCTAGGCGCGGGTGGCTCGTTCACCGAGTACTATGCGATGGATTTCACCGACGACGTGGTGCTCATGGGCCACGACGGCCCCGGCCACATCGCCATCGCCCAAGGGAAAACCAAGGTGCGCCCGCTCGGCGTCTATCATGGCAAGGTTGGCCGCGGCGTGTCCGTCGAAATGGCCGTCAAACATGGCCCGGTCACCCTGCTCTCGGTCATCGAACGGCCTGGCGGCAAGCTCGGGCTGCTCTTCGCGCAGGCCGAGTCGGTGCCCGGCCCCATCCTCGAAATCGGCAACACCAACAGCCGCTACCGCTTCCCCTGCGGCGCACGGGCATTTGTCCATCAATGGAACGCCGCTGGCCCGGCCCACCATTGCGCAGTGGGCGTGGGCCACCTCGCCGCCAAGCTGGAGAAGCTCGGGCATTTGCTAGATATCGAGACGCTCCGCGTTTGCTGAGGTGAGCCCTTGGTCTGAGGCCCGGGTGCCTTCACTGGTCCGCGTAGATGGACTTCATTTTCCAGGTCTTGACGAGTTTCACCTCGGCGTTTCCGCCACTGCTGAAAAGGCTGACTCCGAGGTTATCCGGGACATAGCCGCCGCGTGCGGTGAGCGCTGCCTGCCGGTCATTGGCAAACACTTCCACGAGATTCTTATCGATGAAAACCCGCAAGCAGAGGTCTTCGCCCGGCTTGAGCTCGAAGGGCGCGTCGACATTTCCGACCCGCAACGTCTTGGTTGCGGGGATATAGGAAATTCTGAGCCCGTTGGCACCTTCCTTGTCGCAAAGGACATCCAGCCCGCACTCTTTCGCCGTTGGTGTTTTGAGGGTCACTTCCAGTTCCAGCGCATTGCCACCGATCCCGTTGAGCCGGTACGCGGCATCGTTCTTGACGCCGATGTCTTGCTCCTGGCGCCCGTCATAACGCAGCGATTCGAGTTCCCTCAACGGCTTGATCCGCAACACCCCGTCTTGCGGCAGCGATAACTCGCGCGGCAGTGACTGGACACCCGTCGGCTCAATGGGCAACTCAAGCAGCCAGGCCCACATCACACGCCGCCCGTCCTTGGCCAGCAGCGATTCCGGCGCAAAGAAATTCTTGCCATGCCAGGTCATGCGGGCATGAAATTCGGGCACAAACTTCTCGTTTTTCCAATCGCCAAGGTAGTAGCGACAGCCGAGGTTGTGACTGATGCAGAGGAGCATGTGTTTGTTGCCGATCTTGAAGAAATTCGGGCACGAGACATCCTCGTCTTTTTGGACATCCGGCATGTCGTGGTCGAGGAAAATCCCGAGATAATCCCAATGCTTCAGGTCCGCCGACTTGAACAATGTCGGAGGTTTCCCGCTGCCGGGGCTGCCGCCGGATAGGGCGTAGTAATTGTCACCATCGAGCCACGCATCGGGGTCCCAGTTGGCGATTTTGCCGCCATCCTGGCCCGGCCGGATCGTGGGCTCGAGAGGATAGGACTTGCTCCAGGTCTCAAGGTTGTCGTCCTGTGCGAGGGCGATCTGATTGCGGCCGGACCCCCAGCCGTGATAGATGATGGCAGGTTTTCCCTCTTTGGTAAAGAAGCCCGTGCCGCTGAACATGCCGTGGCCGATGACCTTTTGGGTGAGCGTTGTCGGCTGCCACTTCCAATGCACCATGTCATCGCTGGAGACATGGGCGAAGTTGACGCCATTGCTGTTGTAGATATAGTGCAGGTGATACTTTCCCTTCCAGTAGAAGGCACAATTCGGATCGCCCGGGAACGCTGATCCCGGACCCGGATGGATCAGATGATAGGTCAGCCAGCCCGGCGGCGGATTGGTTGGCATGTCGGGCATGGCCCCCGCCACGGCAGTCTTGGTGACGGACGCGATCAGGGTGGCTCCGTTCGATTCAAGCAGCAACCGACCGCCCTCGATGCGGGCCCCGCCGGCCAGGCTATTGAACGGAAATCGACCCATGCGGTCGATTTCATTGCCATTCTCGAAGGTCCACCAGGCATACGGCTTGATCGCCGATTCCTTCTTGGGTTCGAGTTTTTTGAGTTCGTCGGGGCTCAGCGCCCGGTCATAGATTCTGGCATCTGCGATCGAGCCCAGCAGCGTCTGGCCGGTTCCCGCGCCTTGATGCCTCAGCCCGAAGACCGCCATATTGTCCTTGGCACCGAGCAAATCAATGTTATTGGCCTCGTAGCTGGCGTAGGGCTCTCCATTGCGGCAGATGGCGATCTGGTTTCCATGATAGACAACCGCCATTTGGACCAGCGTCTGTGCGTTGGCGCTCTCGGCGGTATTGGCGTCCTGCTGGCGCTGGCTGCGCGTGTAAAACTCGCTGCCTGCCATCCACCGGCCGGCGGCATTTTCGCCGAAGACAATTCCATCGAAGCGATCGCCGTATTGGATGGTTAGGGCGCTGCCTCCCTGTTGGTTGGTATTGGCCAGGCTCACCCAGGAGACCAGTGTCTTGTCAGCGCCCGCCGCGAGCGCATTGTAAACAGGAAGCATGGCCAGGCCACATGCCAGCAAGCCCCGCAGCGTCATCGAATTGATTACTAGTTTCATGTTCATTGGTTCCAGTTGGTTAGTGTCATTATCGGTGGTTCAGTGGTTCAGTGGTTTCCCCTTGCAAAGCGCATGCTGAAATCATGAGAGTCGGGAATGCTTATTGCTGGTCGCGGCCGAATTTCCAGAGAGCGAGCACCCCGAAGAGGACCGCAAACGCGAGTTGCACGCCCATGGAAATAAGGGCGGCGTCCATTCCCAGGCCGCGCCAGGTCACGGCGTCGAAGCCGTCGATGGCCCAGCGGGTCGGCACCGCCACGGTCAGCGACTGGACCCAGGGCGGAAACAGGAACGACGGCACCCAGGCGCCACCCAGCATCACCAGGATCAAGGCGGCGAACACGGCGATGCCGCGGGCCGCTTCCGGCGTCTTGCCAAACGCCGCGATGAGCAGGCCGAAGCTGGCGGTGAGCAGGGAGAAACATAACGCCACCCCGGCAAAGCCGAGTGGATTGGCGATGCGCACGCCGAAGACGAGCGCCGCAAAGAGGAAGATCGCGCACATCAGGCCGAGTGCAATGAGGGAGGCCGACGCGGCGCGCGCCAGCAGCAGAGTGTTCAAACTCACGGGGGCGGCCAGCAGGCGGTTCCAGATACCACTGCGGCGGGCCAGCAGGACGCCAATGCCGATGTCGACGCCCAGTAAGAGAATGAACTGCACCCCCATCCCGGCGAACGAGTGGGCGTAGCTGTTGTAGCCGGCCCGGCCGGTCCCGGAACTGATGGGCTCGTCGCGTGTGGAAAATGGCATCGACAGCCCGCCGAGCGGCTTTTTGCCTGGCCGATCGGCGGCCTGCGGCCTGGCTTGGAACTTCTGCACGCTGGCCAGCAACTGCCTGAGCGCGACGCTGTCCGGATCGCTGGCACCGAGCAACCCGAGGCCGGCCAGGCTGTTGTCGGTGAACTGTTTGCCGGTTTTTCCGCCGAACATCTCGGTGCTGACCACCTGCATCACGTGTTGGGCGAGCGTGCCCTTGACCATGGCCAGCACTGCTTGCTGCGACGGGTCGTAGAGCAGGCCGATTTCCGGTTTTTTACCGGGGCCAAACAGAGCAGCCCCCGCCGCAGTGCCGAAGCCCGACGGGATCACGATTGCGGCTTTTTGCTTGCCCTTGCGCACCTCTTGGGTCGCCTGCCCGAGGGCCATTTCGCTCACCCGCAGCGCCGGGTCCGCATTCAGGCAGGCCGTAATTTTGCTGGAGATCTCGCTCGAGTCCAGTTGCACCAGGGCCACATCGATGCGGCTGGTGCGCGCCGCGCCGAAGCCGCCGAACAGGTAGCCGAAAAACGTGCCGATCACGATTGGCAGGACCAGGCTCATCAGCAGTGCGCGACGGTCCGCCAGGAACAGGATCAGATCTTTGCGTACGAGGGCGATAAAGGCGGTCATGTCAGTCGCGCAACGAGCGCCCGGTCAGATTGAGAAAAATGTCTTCGAGCTTGGTTTGGACGGTGGCGAAATGCAGCGGCCGGCAGCCTTGGCGCTCCAGATAGAGCATCACCGGCAGCGCATCATCGCCGCTGGCGAGCTGGATTTCAAGCGTGGCGGCCTCGCTGCGAAGCGAGTTGACGCCGGGCAGCGCGCGGATGCCGTCGGTCAGTGCGGCTGGCGCGGCCTGGCCCAGTTCGACGCGCAGTGCCGCTTGGGCCGGCAGTCGCCGGTACAGCGCGGCCGGGCTTTCGTCGGCCAGCACCTTGCCGTGGTCGATGATGACGATATGGTCGGCCAGGCGCTCGACTTCTTCCATGTAGTGGCTGGTGTAGATGAGCGAGCGGCCCATTTGCTTGAGTTGTTCGAGCGTATCGAAAATGGCGTTGCGGCTTTGTGGATCGACGCCGACGGTGGGTTCGTCGAGGATCAATAGCTGCGGGTCGTGCATCAGCGCGGCGGCGATGTTGAGGCGGCGCTTCATGCCGCCCGAGAACGTCGCCGGCTTGTCGCCGGCGCGGTCGGCCAAATTGACCAATTCGAGCACCTGGTCACAGCGGCGCGTCAACTCGGCACCGCGGATGCCATACAGCGCGGCGAAGAGTTTGAGGTTTTCGCGCGCCGAAAGATCGTCGTACAGCGCAAGGTCTTGCGGCACGAAGCCGATCTTGCGCTTGGCGTCCGAGCGGCCCCGGGTGACGACCACTCCATCGAGTTCGACGGAGCCGGCGTCGGGGCGCAGCAGCCCGCAGATCATGCTCACCGTGCTGGACTTGCCGGCACCGTTAGGCCCGATCAGGCCCACCGTCTGGCCGGCCTGCACGAGGAATGACACCGCATCGACCGCGCGCCGCGCGCCGTACGATTTTGTCAGTTGGGAAACTTTGAGGAGAATGGTGGCCATGGCGGCGAGGTTGGCGAGTCCGGCGCGCAGAGTGTAGGCGGGCGGGAGCGCCTTGGCCACTGGCATTTTCATCGGGAAGCGCTGGCACGGGTGAGGCTCGCCGGGCCATGAAATTCAGGGGCTCTCGGGCAGCTCAAGGGTCTGGCCGACCCGCAGGGTCACCGGGCCGAGCAGGCCGGCGGGAATGAGCGGGACCGGTCCGGGGCCGCTGACCGTCCAGGTTTTGCGCTGCGGTTCGGGGTGGGCGGAATCGTAGGCCAGGCGGTTGCGCCAGGTGTTGGTGACTTCCACCGCGAGCTGGTTGGTGCCCGGCTTGAGGGCCGAGGTGACGTCCAACTTGAAGGGTGGAGCCCACAAGGTGCGCAGCAGGCGGCCGTTGACGCGGACGCTGGCGATGACCTCGACGCGGCCGAGGTCGAGCTCGACGCGGCAGTCTTTGGCGATGGTCTCCAAGGCGAACTGAGTGGTGTAGACGGCGGTGCCGGAAAATGCCCGGGCTTCCTCGGGGATGTTCGGTTCGGTCCATGACGCGAGATGATCGAGCGCGACCGGCACGGTGGCGCCCCAACCCGGCGGGAACGTGAGGCACCAGGATTTCTCGAGCGCAACTTGTTTGGGCAGCGTCGCCAGAACTGTCGCGCTGCGGCCGTTGTCGCGGGTGATTTGGTACTCGCCCGGCTGCCAAGCCAGCAGGGATTTTCCATCCAGCACCTCGCACACCGCCAGCTGCATGGCGTCGTCCACCACCCGCAGCGGCTCGTTTTCCCAGGCCTCCAATTGCTTGCGCCCGCCATCGGGCAATTGCAGCTCGACGAACAACTTCTTGCGCGTGCCCAAGGCCGGGTCTCCGCCCGCCCATGGGTTGTTGGCGTGCAGCACGCTCGCTCCTTGCGCGAGTTCCTCGCGGACGATGCCGAGGACGTCCTTGCGGCGCGAGGCATTCGCAGGGTCGCCATACGCGGCGGATAGAACCCGTTTCTGATTATCTGCCGCGGCCTGCATCTGCGCGACTTTCACGCCACCGTGCACCACGCTCGCGATTTTGCTGGATGGGTTTTCGCCAGCGCTGCGGAACATGACGAAGACTGCCTCGGATGGCGCCAAATCGAGCGCCACGGTGGTGGTGGCACCGTCGCGGCACAGCATTCCCGCCGGTTTGGAAGTGCCGGTGGCGGGGTCCCACAAGCGGACTTCTCCGCCGGCGCGGAACCGCAGGTTGCCATGAAAGCCGCCGGCCTCCGGTGCCGCCACGAAATACCAGTCCGCGCCCTCCGCCTGGCGGTGATTCCACACCACGCCGCGGCCCTCAACGTCGGGCCCGATCGCTAGCAGTTTGAGCGCGTCAGCGATGGATTTGCCGCTGATGACGCGGCCCTTGCCGAGGGCGGCCTGTTGACCCCACAATGCGTCGGCCGCCGTACGGAAGCGGGATTCGGCTTGGGATCCGCCGCTGAGTGTGGCCAGCCCTAACGGGCGTTCCCCGACGAGGATGCCGCCCTGTTTGACGAGTGCGAGCAGGTGTTCGAGCGTCTCTGGCAGCAGGCGCGGGCAGTCCGGCAGCCACAGCATCCCATAGCTGATGCCCTCGGGGGTGAGCCAGCGGCCGTCGCGCACGCTGATGCGGTGGAGCAGGGCGTCGGTGTTGCAATAGTCGTAGCGGTAGCCGGCGGGGAAGGGGGCCGTTTCCAACGGTTTGTGGTCGAGCTCGTCTCCCAGATACCACAGCACGTCGGACACCGGATCGCCCCGCTCTAACATATATCCGCAACGCGACAGGTAGCCGGTGAACTCCGGCATGTGTTTCCACCACGTTTGGCCGCGCAGGAACGGGGTGCCGATGCCGGCGCCGAAGGTGCTGCCCGGCGGCAGCCAGTCGGTGCGCGGCGCGTGGGTGTAGGTGTGGAACACCAACTGGGTGATGCCCTCGGCGAGATGCATGTTGGCAATGTGCTTGAGCATGCCGGGATGCTCCGCCCATGTTAGATTCATGGAGGTGAATGCTTCGGCCGCGACCCGGCGCTTGCCGTACATACGGGCGGCGGACACACAGGGTTTTACCGGCTTGAAATTGAAGCTGCCGACAAAGTTTTCCATGCGCGGTTGCCAGAACTCACACATCGGCACGTCCGCAAATTTGTAGTATTCCAAAATGTCGCCGGTGATCACGTCGCCCACTGCGGTTTCGTACGAGACTTTGAGCCCCTTGGCGTGGGCCTGGGCGGCCCTCCGGCCGTAGAAATTCGTGACTAACAGATCATTGAGGGTGGCGCGCCAATCCCGCAGAAACCGTTGCGTGGTCTCCGGCGATGCGACGACGTAGCCAGCCAGCGCAGGCAGCCACGAGCGCAGCGGGTAGCCGCGCAGCCGCAGGAATTCCTTATCCATTTCCGCGGTCCACGTCTGCACGCCGCACTCCCAGCTATCCATGACCATGCCCTTGAGCAGGCCGCCGGCTCCCGGACCGCCGGGGGAGGCGATGCGGCCGATGTAGCCGGGAAAGTGGGCGTCGGCACCGATGGTGGAGAGTTTGTTGCATTCCCAGCCGGTGCCCTCGGGGGGTGCCGGGCCGTTGCGAGCGCCGGTGTTGACGTGGCCCCAGCGCAGGATCGTCCAATGCCCGGCGGGCACTTTCCAATGCAGGTTGCCGGAGGAGTCGAGCTTGCTTGTTAGGTCAAGCAAGCGGGCCTGATCGAGCCAGGCCGGCTGCGACTGTTGGGGATAGGCGCTGCGGTCGAGGCTGCGCAAGGTCCAGCCCGCCTCGAATTCCCAGTTATGTTTGCGCGCGGCGCTGAACAAGCGGAGGTAGGGGAAATCCATCGGATGCTGGTTGACGATGGTGATCCGATAGGTTTTGGCGGGCACTTCGCGGCAGGCCAGCGACATCGGTTGATCGTCGGTCCAGCTGCTCTGCGGCATGGTATAGTCCGCCACCACCTGCAATTTTCCATCGCGCACGGACTCGACCTTGACCGTCACGCCGGGCTCATAACTCCATTGATGGTTGAATTTTTGGATGGAGGGAAACTGGACGCTGCGCAGGGTGATCTCGTCGGCGAAGGTGGCTTCCACCCAGGTGCCATTGCTGTTAGGATCGAGGTGGATTGCGGCACCGTCCGAGGCGCCGAGGGATTTCTCCCAAGGCAGATCCCGGCGGTTGCTCGTGACGTTCACCGGGACGAGCGGCTTGCCGGTGTCGCCCTCGGGGGTGGGGAAGGCGATGACTGCGACTTCGCGGTAGTCGCGCCAATCCTCGCCACTGGGCTGCGGTTTGGGCAGCGCGATGGTGTCGGTGCCGGCTGCGCTCACATCGCTGCGCGACCAGACGAGGTTGCGCATGGCATTTTGCGGGCTGATCCAGGGGCCGCCGGACATCGCCCAGCCCGGGCAGTTCTGCATGGTGAACTCCAACCCCAGCCGCTTGCTTTCCTTCGCGGCATGGTTGACCGCATTGTCCCAGGCCGGGCTGAGGCATTGGATCTGCGGATCCACCCCCGGCCAGGGCGTGCCGAATTGACCGTGGAACAATTGCACCCCCGAGATGCCGGCACCTGCGATCGCCTCCAAATCCGCCGTGATGCCTTTCGTCGCCACATTGCCGCCGATGAAGTGAAACCACGTCTGCGGATGATAGGCGAGGGCCGGCGTGGCAAACGCCGCGGCATCCGCCTCGCCAAATGCCTGGGCCTCAGCCGCCGCGGCCTGCGGCACGGCCAGCGCCGCGCATGATAGAATGACTGCAAGCATGGGGAAACAGGACATGAGCGACAGATTTTGGTTTTTGGAGGATTGCGACGTCGCCTCCCGATTGCGGGGCGCGACCATCGGCGAGCCATTGAAAGCGGGCGGAGTCAGGACAAAGAGATACGACTGAAACCGAGCCAAGGTTTAGCCGGCGCCGCAAGGTTATGGCAAAACTTGCTAGCAGAGCAAGCGCAAGGCGCCGTCCCTACCTCTTTCGTTGGCCCGGGCATCTTGCTCGGTTGCCCGTGGCGCGAGCATGGGCGGCGTTTGGCGCAGGTTCATGCTCTTCGAAGAGGATTCGGCGGGTTGCGGCATCCTGCCGCAATCCAAAGTGCAGGTGCAGTCCCTGCAAGAACGCCCGCGCCAGTGACGTAATCCAGCGGACCCAGCACCCGCGGGCTCGATTATTGGCTCCCACACCGGCGTTTTCCCATGACTGCCTCCCTCAAACTCCTCGCCAGCATGGCCGTGCTCGC
>CAIVSK010000146.1 GCA_903908495.1 Akkermansiaceae bacterium | reverse complement strand
TCCGAACCCGGAAGTGAAACGCCGCAGCGCCGATGGTAGTGAGACGATAGGTCTTGTGAGAGTAGGTCGTCGCCAGGTATATGCCCGGCTCCAAGCAATTGGAGCCGGGCTCTTTGCGTTATAGGGGCGGCGGCTAGGAAGGCCGTTGTTCACGGGAGGACTATGACCTTGCCCGTGCCTTCGATCCACTTTTCGCTTGCGGCCGTGTAGGAGCCGGGCGGCTTTTTGGCTTGATTGACGGTGAGTGTCTTGACGGTAAGAACACCGCCCAGCCCGGCGAGGCTGTCGGTCTTGACTGTGGTACTGGCAGCCATGACCAGGGCGGCGACGGTGTCGCTGTAGCCGTTGAGGCTCAGATAGGCTGCGCCACTGTTGCCACTGTTGAGCAGGGTGATGGCCGCAGTGTCTTTGATTTGGTCATTGTTCAACCATTGCAGGCAGTCGTTGAAGCCCTGGCCGCCGACGGTCACATCGCCGCTGATGGCATCTACGCCGGCGGGTTTTTCCAACTGCACGCGTCCTGTGCTGACAAAAAATTTACCGCTGCTGGTGTTGGGTTTGGTGCCGGCGAGACGCAGCGGTTCGTTCTTGAGGTGACTGCTGGATGGGGCCATTAGCAGATGCACGTCGCCGCTGCCTGAGATGCACCCGGAGTAGCACAGTGCGTTGCCGGCCCCGCTGTCGAGCGTGATGGAGTGGCCGTTGGTGACCACGTCGATGTCGCAGGCGCCGGTCTGCCAGCCGAACTTGGTATCGGCAGTTAGATTGGCGCTGTTGCCGGCTCCGATCTCCTTGTTAGGGACGACATACTCGCCCTTGGCGTTGATGCGCGGGTCGATGGTCACGCTGCCGCTGCCTTCGAGCCAGGGTTGTGGTGCATTGTGGGTGCCGGCGGCGATTTTGATGCCATCCACCAGCAGTTGTTTGACGCTGAGGCTGCCGCCGTTGCCGCTTCGGATCGATGCCCGTCCATCCAACTGCAGCAGGGCAAAATCGCAGTGGTGGCCTGCTAGGTCCAGTTCGCACGGCTGGGTCTTGCCATTGAGGGTGACGCTGGCGGCGGGCGCAAACTGGCCGTCGCCGCCTAACACCACGGTTGCGCCGCTGACCAGCAGGCTGCCTGGGATGGAGGTGACTCCAGCCGGCTTGTTGAGCTTGAGTGTGCCGCTCGTCAGATAAGTGCCACCCTTGTAGGAACTCGGCGTGGGGCCGCAGAGTTCTACCGGGCCGGCGTTGAAGGACACACCGCCGTTGCCGGTGATGAAGCCGGCGTAGATGATGGGTTTGGCAGCCGCCGCGCTGAACGTCAGGGGCGAGCCACCTGTCCTAACAGGGATGGCGCAGGCACCGGTGTCAGGGCCGAAGGTCGTCGCCGCGGTGAGCACCGCGATGCTGTTTTTGCCGATGATGAGATTGGGATTGTCGGTTACGCCTCTGGTTTTGACCGATTGCACGTTGCCGACGATCACAAATCCGCGGCCGACCAGCCAGCCATCGGCCGCCGTGTAAACACCGTCGGCAAGGCGCGTGGCACCCCGCGTGAGCGTGCCGACACTCAGCACACCGCCGCCGCCCTGGGCATCATCGGTAAGGATTTTTGCGTGCGGGGCCAGTTTGAGACTGGCGAATTTATCATCGCAGCCGTTGAGGTCGAGGGTTGCCGCGCCGGCGGGGGACTCGAGCAATTCGACGGCGGACGCGTCGTTTACCTGGTCGCTCTGGGTCCAGGCCAGCGTGGCCTGGGCGTCTACGGTGAGGGTGCCGGCTGCGGCATCGACGCCGGCGGGCTTGGCCAGCGTCAGGCGGCCGGACTTGACCCGCCAAGCCCCGCTCATCGTGTTAGGCAAGGTGCCGCCGAGCACCAGCGCCGTGTCGCCCGGCTTGTCGCTGCCGATCTGGATGGAGCCGCCACCGGTGATGGGGCCGTTGTAGCCGCCGGCAGCGGAGTCGAATGTCAATTTGAAGCTGTTGGTGAGCAGCGGATTGAGACAGGTGCCACCGCCGTGCTGGATGGTGGTGTCGGCGGCCAGCCTGCCTACGCTGCCCAGGCCCAGCACCTTGGCGGAGTCGGCCACCAAGCCGCGGAGTTCGATGACGCGCTGGAGGCGGATTTCGCGCACGACCATTGGCTCGCTCTTTGCCGTAGGGCAGCGCAGGCGGACGGCTTTGACTGTGTTAGATGAAAGCACCGCCCTGGTGGATCCCTTGGCCAGCGTGGCGACTGTGGCATAGGTGTTGCCGTCGTCGGACACCTGGAGTTGCGCGCCATCCATCAGGCCCCTGCCGTTGATGCCCGTTTGCACGTCGATGGCAAACACCAGCGAGGGTGCGGCGAGGTTGACGCAGAACGTGTCGCCGGCCTTGGGTGGTGATGCGGATTGATAGAACGTGTTGTCATTGCCGTCGAAGGCAAACACCGGCAGCAACAGATCGCGGGTGCCGGCGCTGGCATTGAAGGTGGCGTCTGCAGCGGGTTGGGGGGGTAGTCCGATGAGGCGTCCAACTGCGGCGTCCTGGGCCTGATAGCGGGCGAGGAAGCCTGCTTCGGTGGCGGAATTGTCAGGGCCCCAGGTGCGTTCCTGGCGACCGGCAGCGGTGCGGACCTTGGCGGCGTTAACTTCAGCGGAGGCCTCCCAGGCCACCAAGATTGCCCCGATGACGGCGTCGCCCTTGTTGAGTTTGCTGGAATTGCATTGATACATGCTCCATTGTTCCCATGGGACTTCCAGGTCCCACGGGCAGGTGATGGTGGCATATCCTTCATCGAGGAATTTGCGGGCCATGTTGCTGCGTCCGATCCAGGTCATGATGATGATATCCTTGGCCGCCTGGTTGCCGAGGCCTTCCCACTTGATGGTCAGCTTGCCGTGCTTTTTGACGATGTCATTGACGCGGGCGATGAAGTGGTTCGCCAGTTCGCCGTCGTTGTTGAGGCCGTGCTTTGCCATGAACGCCTTGTAGCCGCTGTGGAGCGGCACGCGGCCGATGGTGGATTCGTCACTGCCGATGTGGAAATACGGGGACGATTTGAACACGTTGCACATTTCGCCGATGATGGTGTCGAGGGCGGGATAGATATCCTCGCTGGCGATGTTCATGCAGCCGAGGCCGATAGGCTGTTTCGTCTCCGGGTTGATGGCATCGAAGACTTCCGGCAGGCAGTTGAGGGCGGCGCCGCTGTGACCGGGCATCTCCAACTCCGGCACGATGGTCACGCCACGCGCGTCGCCGTAGGCAACCAGATCCTTGAGCTCCTCCAGCGTGTAGCGCGTCGGACCTTGCGGCTTGGCACCTAACTGAGGGTACGCGGTTGAGGGGAAACACCAGCCCTGGTCGTCAGTTAGGTGCAGTTGTAGGTAGCGCACCTTGTACATGCGGCAGGTTTCCACCATTTTCTTGAGCCACACGATGGGCTGGGCCTGGCGGCCGCAATCGACCATCACGGCGCAGAAATCCGCGTGCGGCCAATCCTTGACGGCAAGCGCGGGCAGGGCCACCCGGCCGTTGGCCTGGCTCAGTGCTTGGAGCAAAGTTGCGCTGCCCTCGGCCACTGCGCGGTAGTCGAAGCCTTCCACCACGGCCTGCTCGCCGATGTTCAGGGTGTGGGCGCCGTCGGTGGTGCGGAGCAGCACCGGCGGGCGCGCCACCAGAATAGGCTCGTCGGACTTGATAGATGGGTTGAGCTTGAGGACGATGTCGCCCGCGCGGGGCGGGTCGGCGGCCACCGGCAGTGCCAGTCCGGTCAACAGTTGGATCTCGTTGGAGAGGATATCTGCCAGGCTCTTGAGGCTGGCGTCCACGGTCACGATGCGGCTGGTGGCGCTGATGGGCATCTGGCCTTGGCGCAGATCGAGGGTCTTGGGCCAGGGGATGAGATTGAGGCCCGGGTGGGTGTCGGCGGGATCGCGGTGACCTGCGGGGGTGGCAGCTTTGAGGCCGCCGTTGAATGGGGTGTCGCGCTCATAGACTCCGGCGGGGTCTGCGGCTGCGATATTTGTCAGCGTCGTCCATGCTAACATATGAAGCCAATGCTTCTGCAGGGGATGGTTCCAAGTCATGGTCAAAGGGGTGGGGAATGGGTTCACTCCGGCAGCGGCGGCATCCACTGGTGGAGGTATTCACAGGTGAATCGGCGGGCGTTGGCCGCAGGGTCGGGCGGGGCTTTGTCCATCGTCAAGGTGACGCCGACGTTGCCGTCGTTGGCGAATTGGGCGATGGCGACGGGATGCAAACCGACTCCGAGAGTGACCGGGGCATTGCCGTCTTTTTGAATCGGGACGTCCTTGCCGTCGATGCTGAGGCGGACGTCCTTGCCGCGGCAGATGATGCGGTATTCGCCGGCGCTGCGGGCGTCGAACACGCCGGTTGCGGTGAGTGCGAGCGGGCCGCCGAGGTTGCGGGCGAGTCTTGCGGTGGACTCGAAGCGGGCGAGCTTGCCGCTGGCAAGCGGTTTGAGCTTGGTGACCTCGGGCATGGCCTGGAATTTGGTGCCGGCGGGGCCTTCGTAAAGTTGATAGGCGATGCGCGGTGCCTCGCAGCGCAGCTCGATCCATTTGGTGCCGCCCAACGCCTTGTCATCGGGGCCGAAGGCGCGGATCCGCAGTTCCGCACGCGGGCCGTAGTAGCCGGAGATATACACCTCGCCGGCCTGTTTGGAGTCGATTTGGAAGGGGCCGGTGTAGAGGGTGGCGGTGGCAGGAGTGGGGTTGTTGGCGCCGACGCTGTAAAAGATCCTGGCAGATTTGATAGGGCTGGTTAGGGTGACGGTTACCGGCTTGCTGCTGTAGAGGTTTTCCTGGGTGTTGAGGCGTCCGTCGAGCTTCACGGCTACCGGATAGAGGAGTTTTTCGAGCATGGCATCGGTGTGTGCGAAGCGGGCGAAGTAGTCCTCGAACGAGCGGCAGGCCCACGGGCTGTAGAGGCGCTCCTGGCGGGCGGGCAGCTTGTCGCGGAGGGTGGGGATGGCGACGTTTGGCCCCTGTTCCCACAGCACCATCTGGCCGCCGATGACCTGCGGGTTGACCTCGAACTGGCGCGACTGTGACTGCTCATTGAGATTGAGCAGCCACTTGTTCCACTCGTAGTTTTGGCGCTCGCTCCACGAGACGGCGGGCGTCCACGGGACATTGAGGATGCGGTAGCCTGCGCCCAGCAGGGCCTGCGGGGCGTAGGACGAGCCGTGCCAGGCCATGATGACCACATCCTTGTCAACTGGCTCGTTAGATCCGAATCCCTCCCAACAAATCGTCTGCTTGCCATGTTGTTTGACGATGGCGTTGACGCGGTTGATGAAGTGGGCGAACACATTACCGCTGTTGACTCCGGTGGAGGCCAGCGCGGCGAGTTGAGCTTTGACGGTTGGGTTGGCGAAAAACCCGCCAAACTGGGTTTCGTCCGCGCCCATGTGAAAGTAGGGGGAGCTTTTGAACATATCGCAGGCCTCGCCGATGAGCTTGTCGAGTACCGGATAGATCTCCTCGTTGGCGATGTTGATGACGCCCAGGGTGTCGAATTTACCGGTGGCGGGGTTTTTTGCGCCGAAAATTTCCGGCATGGCCGCTTGCAGCGCGCTGCTGTGGCCTGGCAGTTCGATTTCCGGGATTACGGTGACGCCGTGAGCATCGGCGTAGGCGACAAAGTCGCGCATTTCCTGCATGCTATAACTGCCGCCCGGGGTGGGGATTTTCGGATAGGCAGCGGACGGCAGGCGGTAACCCTGATCATCGGTGAAGTGGAAGTGCAGAAATGGCACCTTGTAGAGGCGGCAGAGGTCGACGACCTCATAGAGGTATTCGACCGGATGCCACTGGCGTGCCACGTCTAGCATGACGCCGCAATACTGCGAGCCCGGCTTGTCCTCGACGAGCATCCGTGGCAGGCCGAGCGCGCCGTCGGTTTGCTGCCGGAGGGATTGTAGCAGGGTGACGCTGGCCATAGCGGTGGCCTGATAGTTGACGCCTTCAACCAGGATGGCCGTGGGTGAGACCGCGATGCGTTGGGCCAGCGGCTTGAGGGCGCGGTCGAGTTTCAGATAGGGATCGTCGGTGAAGGAGATTGCGGGGTTGAGCCGCAAGCAGATATCATGCGAGGTGGCCGGGCCTTGTGCCACCGGCAGGCTGCGCTGGGTGAGGCGGACGATTTCGCCGGCGAGCAGGTTGGCCAGGGGGGTGAGTTCGGCGCTGGCGGCGACGATGCGCGCGGCGGGATCTAGCAGAATAATATCTTTGCCCGCGGTCCCCCGCATCGGCCATGGCACGAGTTTGGCCAGCACCGGATCGGCTTGCATGCCAATCGGGGCGCTGCCGAGGGCTGGATCGCCGGGGCTGCCAAACGGCGGGTCTTGTGCCGTGGCGCTTGCCCAGGCTGCCATCACAGCGGCTATCAAACAGAGCGGGCGGAGTCTTGGTAGCATGGGTTTCATGGGAGGGGATCTTTGGTCAGCGGAGCGTCCGGTGCCAGCGGCACCTGACGAGCTACGCGCGGTGAGGATAGCTGGCGGCCTCTCACCAGCATAGCGCGGATTGGTGCTTGCGGAATGTGCAGAGACTGGACATCTTATCCGTGCCACCCGTCATGAAAAAAGATAAAGCCGCCAGCCCCGCCCTGCCGATCCGCCTGACGCTCGCCGATCAGGCGGCAGAGTGCATCCGCCAGGGCTTGCGGCGGCACCGCTGGGACGGGGTGATGCCCGCGGAGGGGGAACTGTGCCGTGAATTGGGCGTGTCGCGGGGGACGTTGCGCAGCGCGCTCGCCGTGCTCTTTGCCGAAGAACTGTTGCGCCCGGGTGGCCGCGGCGGCCGCCATGCCATTGTCGCCAACTCCGGGGCCCGCAAGCGCAAACTCCACGCGCTCAGCGGCAATTTGGTGCGGGTGCTCAGCCCCCAGCCGCGTTTCATCGTCGCCGGCCAGACCCAGGTTATTTTCCAGGCGGTCAGCGAAACGCTCGGCCGCGCCGGGCTGCATTTTGAGTTTGAACATCACCCCGGTCTGTGGGACCTGCACCACCCCGCCTCGGCGCTCCGCAAGATCACCTCGCAGCCCAATACCGTCGGCTGGGTCCTTTACCGCTCGACCCAGGCCGTCCAGGAATGGTTTGCTGCCTCGGGCATTCCCGCGGCGGTGCTTGGCGGGATTTATCCCGACATCGCCTTGCCCCATGCCGAATTCGATTTGGTGGCAGCCAGCCGTCATGCCGTCGGCGTGCTGGCCGGACGTGGCCACCGCCGGATGGCTTTTCTTACGGTTGAAAAAGCCACCGCGGGCGATCAGGCAAGTGCCCGCGGGTTCATGGAGGCGGCGGCTGTCGCGGGGGTCGATGCGCAAATTGCGGTGTTTGACGATACGGTGCTGGGGCTGTGCCGTTTGCTTGACGGGTTGCTGCTGTCGAGTCCGCCGCCGACGGCCTATGTGGTGGCCTTTCCCAACCACACGCAAGCGACCATCGGTCACCTGACGCGGCGGGGGTTTCCGGTGCCCAAGGCGGTGGCGGTGATTTCGCGCATGGATGCTGTGCTGCTGGGTGAGTGCATTCCGACGGTGGCACGCTACCAGATGAGCGCTGAATTGCTGGGTCGCGGCTTGGCGCGGATGCTGCTCAAAGCACTCAACCCGGCCAGCAAGGCGACCATCGGCAAATGTGTGATCATGCCTGAATACGTTGACGGTGAAACGGCTGGAGGCCGCGCGAGTTATTGAGCGGCGGCGGGTTGCGCCACAGGTTATGCAACCTCTGTACATCGACCAGCAGGGTCTGCAGACTTTTATAGAAGCTTGACGGGTGGCAGGCTCTTGCCCTCAAGCCGTCATGCCATCCGCTGCCAATCATCTTAACCAGACCGTCACGGGCGAGTCTTCCGCTCACGTCGGCCCTATGGAGCCGTCGGCGTCGCTCAACCCGCCGCGCGGTGATCCAGCGGCGGCGGCAGCGGCGGAGCGCGATGATTTGCTAGAAAAACTCGCGAGGCTGCGGCCCGGGGTGATCAAGCCTGCGAGTGATTTCATCAAATATCCGTACTGTATACCGGGTGGCTTCTATTACCAACAGTGGGACTGGGATGGGTTTTTCATCGCCAGTCATCTGGCCGCGCGCATCCCGCCGCAACCGCAATATCTGAAGTTCTGGACGTTGAATGTGCTGGCCTCGGTGCTGCCCGACGGCGATGTGGCCGCCTGCATCAGTTCCGCAGGGCCGCGCACAGGGCACCCATCGCTGCGCTTGAAGCCCTTCATCGCGCAAGGAGCTGAGTTGGCGGCGCGCTTGTTGGACGACTACGGTTGGGTCGAAGACCACTACGATGAGATCGTGCGGATTGCCACGCGGCGGGAATCCACTCATTTCATCACCGAGTACGGGCTGTTTGTATGGGAGGACGCGATGCAGTCCGGTGCCGATAACAATCCGGCGATCGGCAACGCCCCGTCTGCGGTCAAAGCGGTGGCGGCGTGTGACGTCAACGCGTTCATGTATCGGGAGTATCTGGCGCTGGGCCGATTGGCGGCACGTCTCGGGCGCATGGACGAGCAGGCTCGTTACACCGCGAGCGCGAGTGCCTTGCGCCAGGCCGTCAATGAGCACCTGTGGGACTCCGCCACCGAATCCTACTGGAACCTGCATGTGGCGACGCGCCAGTGGAGCAAGTGTGTGTCCTACTCGAACTTCGTGCCGCTGTGGGCGGGCATGGCAACGCCCAAGCAGGCGCAGGCGACGCTTCCCCGCTATTTGTGGAACGACGAGCATATGCTCGCCCCGCATGGCCTGCGCTCGCTCTCGCGCCAGGATCCGGAATATAACAACGCCAATATCATCATCCCCTTTTCCAACTGGCAGGGGCCGGTGTGGCCGATCGCCAACTATTTCTATTTTGTTGGATTGCTGCGCTATGGGTTCCGCGCCGAGGCGGCGGAGTTGGTCCGGCGCCTGACCCGCTTGTATCTGCGGGACATTGCGTTCTGCGGCTCGTTGCACGAGAACTACTGTGCCGAAACCGGTAATTCGCTGGCTCCCTCAGCTGACCAATCCGTGCATGGCCGGGAGGGGGGCTTCATCGGTTGGAATCTGTTGCTGCAGGACATGATCGAAATGCTCGATGGCCGGCCGAACCTGTTGGAACTGTAGCAAACCGCAGCCGTGCCGACGGGCAGCCCGCCCTTTTTGATGGATCGGAGGCACCGGGCCAATCCCTCCTCTACCAACAAGGTCGCATCGATTCGGTCTTGCTGCCGGCTGCAATCCGCACTAAACTACGCCGCCATGAGAAACCAACCGAATTGGAGCCTGGGAGCGTTGCTGGTGTGGGGTGTGTGTTGCGGTCCCGTGCTGGCAGAGCCGGTGCTGCGCCACATCACGGCCAAGGTCGAACTGGACAATTCGACGGACTTCAAGAACATCGCGGGCTCCACCGCGAGGTCCAAGGTGCAGACACGCCAACTGAGCGTGACGCTCGACAACCGCGACAAAGAACCGGCTGCCGACGTGTCAGTGAAGTGGGCCATCTACGCCCACAAGATGGACACCAACAAGCTGGTAACAGTCAAGGAAGGGACCTTGAAGGTCCGGATCGATGGGCTCTCGACGGCATCCGTGAAGAGTGACAAGGTCGTCATCAAGGGTACGCCGAAGCACTCTGTGGTGACCAAGAGGACGGTTAGGGGCAAGGTTGAAAGCTCCACCAAGAATGAACCTGGCACAGGCGAAGAGTATTACGGCTACGCGGTGGCGGTATACGCGGGCTCGGTCTTGATCGAAGAAACCTCCAGCCAGCCGAGCCTGAAGCTGACGAAATAGCTAGAAATCGGACTTGTGGCGTTGCGGTATGCAAGGCCCGGCCCCAGCATCATGAACGTTGAAACCCTTTCGCGCATCCAGTTCGCCTTCACGGTGGCATTCCACTATATTTTTCCGCCGTTGACCATCGGGTTGGGGCTGTTGCTGGTCATGATGGAGGGCATGTGGATGGCCACCCGCGATCCGCTCTATCACAACATGGCGCGCTTTTGGACCAAGATGTTTGGCCTGATTTTCGGTTTGGGTGTGGCCACCGGGATCGTGTTGGAATTCGAATTTGGCACCAACTGGGCGACCTATTCGCGCTTTGTGGGCGATATTTTCGGCAGCGCGCTGGCGGCGGAAGGGATTTTCGCCTTCTTCCTGGAGTCGGGATTTTTGGCGATCCTGCTTTTCGGCTGGGACAAGGTGGGGCCAAGATTGCACTTTTTCGCCACCTGCATGGTGGCGCTCGGCGCACACTTCAGTGCGGTGTGGATCATCGTGGCGAACTCCTGGCAGCAAACCCCGGCCGGTTCCCATCTGGAAATCGCCGGCAAAGCCGTGGCCCCGGGACATGTGTTTGAAGCCGCCGACCTGTGGCACTCGCGCATGGTCATCGACGATTTCTGGGGTGTGGTGTTCAATCCCTCCTCGATGGACAGGCTCGGCCACACTCTGGTGGCCGCGTGGCTGGCCGGCGCCTTTCTGGTCGTCAGTGTGGCGGCATACTATTTGTTGCGGCGGCGCCATGTCGGGTTCGCCACCGCCTCGCTCAAGTTCGGCTTGGTGTTGGCAATGGTCGGCTCGCTGTTGTCATTGGTCACCGGGCACGACTCAGCCGCCGGGGTGGCCGCCAACCAGCCGTCGAAGCTCGCCGCAATGGAAGGCCTGTGGCAAACCACGGCGCAGGCCCCGTTGCATCCCTTCGGCTGGGTCGACAGCGCGAACCAGCGGACGCTGGGACCGGCGGTTCCGGCGGCCCTCAGCCTGCTGGTTAGCGGCAGCGCGGCCCATCGGGTCACCGGCCTCGATGACATAGCGCCGGAGTTGCGTCCGCCCTTGCAGGCCACGTTCCAATTCTTCCATCTGATGGTCGTCATCGGCTTCAGCTTGATAGGCTTGTCGTTGTGGGGCAGCTGGCTGTGGTGGCGCGGCAAGTTTGCCGATCCGGGCGCTCCAGCAACGGCCTGGTTTCTGCGGCTGGCTGTGCCCTCGGTGCTGCTGCCGCAGCTCGCCAATCAAGCCGGCTGGTTCACGGCGGAAATCGGCCGTCAACCGTGGATCGTGTGGGGCTATTTGCGCACCAGTGAGGGGCTCTCGGCGGTGGTCAAGGCCAACCAGGTGCTGGCGTCGTTGGTTGGCTTCGGCCTTATCTATTTGTTACTATTCGCGCTGTTCCTGTTCCTGCTAAACCGCAAAATCCAGCATGGCCCGGAGCCGCTGGAGGAAAGCGACGCACTGCCGGCCAACTGGATCAAGCAAAGCCGGGCCTAGCCGAAAATCTTATATCTATATATGGACTACAATCTTCTCTGGTTCGTCGTGGTGGGTGTGTTGTTTTCCGGCTATGCGGTGCTGGACGGCTTCGACCTCGGCGTCGGCACGCTCATTCTCGGGATCCAGGATGATACCGAGCGGCGGTTGTTCTACAATGCGATCGGCCCGGTATGGGACGGTAACGAGGTGTGGCTGGTCACGGGAGGGGGGGCGTTGTTTGCGGCATTTCCGGCGGTGTATGGTACGGTGTTCTCGGGCTTTTATCTGGCGTTCATCCTGTTGTTGTTCGCGTTGATTTTCCGCGCGGTGGCCATTGAGTTCCGCAGCAAGGAGCCGTGGGCCTGGTGGCGCCGCTGGTGGGACCGCGGGTTTTTCGCCGGCAGCACCAGCGCGGCCATGCTTATCGGTGTGGCCATGGGCAACATTGTGTGGGGAGTACCGCTCGACGCCAAGGGCGAGTTCGCCGGCACCTTTTTGGGCCTGCTGCATCCCTACGCCCTGCTCATGGGCGTGACCACTGTGGCGCTGTTCATGATGCACGGTTCGATCTATCTGCACCTTAAAACCGAGGGCACCTTGCAGGCCCGTGTCCGCAGCTGGATCAATCCGCTCATCATCACCTTTATCATCTGTTATTCTCTAACCACATTGGCGACCCTGCTCTATGTGCCGCGCATGACCCTTGTTCTGCGCGAACAACCGGCGCTCTTCGCGGTGGTGGTATTGCTGGTGCTGGCCATCGCCAACCTGCCGCGGGAAATCCACCGTGGCCGGGACTGGGCGGCGTTTCTCAGTTCCTGCGTCGCCATGTTGTTGCTGATGGCCTTGTTCGGCCTCGGGATGTTCCCCAATATGGTATACGCCCTGCCCGAACCGGCGCACTCGCTGACCATCTATAACGCATCCTCCAGCGTCACGACGCTCAAGATCATGACTCTCATCGCCGCCATCGGCGTGCCGATTGTCCTTACCTACACGGTCACCGTTTACTATATTTTTCACGGCAAGGTGAAGCTCGGCAAGGACAGCTACTGAACATTCTGGTCGGGAGATGAGTAATAGATGGTTGGTTTGAACTCGTGAGCAGCATTCGAATGAAGAATTAGTGGCGCATGTAGGCGCTCTAATGAAAGTATAAAGCAGTGCAGAGCAACCCCTGAGAAGTGTATAGCAGGGGCGGATTTTGTGGCGGAACATCCGTGGGTGTGAGGTGGACAGGGATCCGGCTCGTCCGGGAAGAAAATCCGGGCTTGCCACCTGAGTTGCGCCCCGGCGGCCGTGATCGGCGCGAGGGGATTCAAGGGGGGAATTCGAAATCGCAAGCACGAAATTCGAAACGGAAGAGGATGAGAGGCCGCCATGTGCGTCGGCTGAAAACAAATGCAACGGCACGCCGTATCCTCAAAATGCAACCTTTGCGAGACCTCCCGATTCTGCAGCGGCTCATTGCCGCGGTGGGATGTACGCTGCTTGCCGCGCTGCCTGCCGCTGCGGCGGATGCGGCATACGACCCGGCACCATGGGCCGACGCCCTCGCCGCCGGCACGCAAGCCGCAGAATTGCAGCGGACGTTTCCGGTCGAGTGGGATTGGTTGCGCCAGGACGGCGATTTGGCCAGCCACCCAGCCCAGATCGGCCGCGAGCAGGTCGCCGCGGTGCTGGCCGATCTAACGCAACCGCCGTCGCCCCTCCGCGCGGAGTTGGAAGCCCTGCTCCAAAGCAACGTCGCGGCCGGGGACCGCCAATGGATTCTGCTGCATGCCCGCGCTTGCGAGGAACGGCGCGCCCGGCGGCTGACTGTATTGCTAAACCAGCCGTGCGCCATCGCCTTTATCAAGCGCGGCACGCTGCGGCCGTCGTTTTTCGCCTACACCGAAGGCCAGTCCGACGCCCAGGCTGAACGCCACTTCCTGCCCGGTACGAGTCTCTGCCGCCTGCATTTCAGCGGCACCCGCGGCGTGGTTGAACCGCTGCTTGACGACCCGCATGGAGTGCTGCGCGACCCGGCAGTGTCGTGGGATGGCAAGCGCCTTGCGTTTGCCTGGAAGAAGTCGCTCAATGATGACGACTACCATTTGTACGAACTGGATCTCTCGAACAAGGCGGTGCGGCAGGTGACCGCCGGCAAGGGTGTGGCCGATTATGAGCCGGCGTATCTGCCTAACGATGAGTTGATCTTTGCCTCGACCCGCTGCGTGCAAACCGTCGATTGCTGGTGGACGGAGGTGAGCAATCTGTATGCCTGCGATTCTAACGGAAAGCGCCTGCGCCGGCTCGGTTTCGACCAGGTCCACACCGTCTATCCGCAGGTGCTCGATGACGGGCGGGTGATCTACACCCGTTGGGACTACAATGATCGCGGCCAGGTTTTTCCGCAGCCGCTGTTCCAAATGAATGCCGACGGCAGCGGCCAGGCTGGATTTTATGCTAACAGCTCGTGGTTTCCCACCACCATCGCCCATGCCCGTGGCATCCCCGGCAGCGGCCAGGTGCTGGCCATTCTCTGCGGTCACCACACGCCACAGACCGGCAAGCTTGCGGTGATCGATCCGGCCCGCGGGCGCGAGGAGAACCAGGGCGTGCAACTGGTTTCGCCGGAACGGGAGACCAAGGCGGAGCGCATCGATGGCTATGGCCAACAAGGGGAATTGTTCTGCTATCCGTTTCCGCTCGATGCCTCGCAATGGCTTGTTTCCTACGCGCCCGATGGCTGGAGTGGAAGCGAGCGCCGGGGCGGCGACGCGAGCTTTGGCTTGTATTGGATGGATCGCGCGGGTCACCGCGAATTGCTTGCGAGCGACCCCGCGCTGCCGTGCCTGCAGGCGGTGGTGCTGGCGGCGCGCCCGCGCCCGCCGCAGCGTGCCAGCCAAATCGACTGGAAGCGCGACACGGCCGCTTGTTATGTGAGTGATATCTATCAGGGCCAGGGTCTCGCCGGAGTGGCGCGCGGCACCATTCGCAAACTGCGGGTTGTTGCGCTCGACTTCCGGGTGGCGGGCATTGGTGAGAATCACAACGGCGGTCCTGCCGGCGGTGCGCTGGTCAGCACGCCCATCGCCATCGGCAACGGTGCATGGGACGTCAAGCGGGTGTTAGGGGATGCCACCGTGCAAGAGGACGGATCGGCGTATTTTGAGGTGCCGGCGCGCACCCCGGTGTATTTTCAGGCGCTCGACAGCCATGGCCGGGCGGTGCAAACGATGCGCACGTGGAACACCTTGCAACCCGGAGAAGTGGCCTCCTGCGTCGGTTGCCACGAAAACCGCAACAGCACTCCGTTGGTCGAGCCTTCCGGTACCGCCGCCGCGCTGCATGGTGCCCCGCAAAAACTCACACCGTTTTACGGTCCGCCGCGCGGCTTCAGTTTCCCCCGCGAAATCCAACCCATCCTCGACCGCCATTGCATCCGCTGCCATCGCGACCGCGAGCCGCTGCTCGCCATGATCGGCGGCAGCGGGGCGCCGCCCCTCGACCTTGCGCCCGCCAAGCGGAGCCACGGGCCGCAGCAGGCGTTCACCTTGCTAGGAGAGACCACAGCTGACGCGACGGCCAAGCGCAGGTGGAGTGATGCCTATCTGGTGCTTACCCGGGCTCAGCCTGACAGTGGTCGCGGCGGCAAGGACCCGTTCCGCGGCCAGCCGAACGGCCGCTTGGTCGATTGGATTGGCGTGCAATCGCCACCCACGGCGCTGCCCCCCGCCAGCGGTGGATCGCTCAAGAGCGGGTTGCTCACGATGTTGGAAGGCGGTCACGCCGAGGTTCGCCTGTCGCGCGAGGAGCTCGAAAAGATCGCCTGTTGGATCGACCTGTTTGTGCCGTATTGCGGCGACTACACTGAAGCCAACATTTGGAACCGGCAGGAGCTCGAGAAGTTCCGGCACTTCGAGGACAAGCGACAGCGGATGGACGAGCTTGATGGCGCGGCGTTGCGCGAAATGTCCGGAGCCGCGTCGTCTGGGCGCTGAGGTTCCAAAAGCGCATGCGGGTGGGGGCGCGGCAGCCTAATCGATGAATTGGGGGGCGAAATCCACCCGTTGATAGGGCAGGCTGTGGCTGTCGCAGAGCAGGTTGCTGGAGATCCGCGCGCTTTCGTAGATGGTGGGCAGGCCGGAGCCGGGATGGGTGCCGCCGCCTACCAGATAGAGGTTGTCGAAGCCGCTCATCCGGTTGCGCGGCCTCCAGTAGAGCATTTGGTCGAGCGTGTGGGCGAGGTTGAAGGTGGCACCCATGAAGACGTCGTGATCATCGCGCCAGTCATCCGGGGTGATGATGCGCTCGGCAATGATATGGCGGCGCAGGTCCTTCATGCCGGTCTTGCGCTCGATGCGCTCGAGCACCTTGTCGCGGTAGGCCGCGCGCTGGCTCTGCCAGTCGAAGCCGTGGCGGGTATTGATGGTGGGCACCAGGACATAGATGCCGGATTGGCCGGGCGGGGCCACGCCGGGGTCGTTGACGGACGAGTTGCGCACGTAAATGGACATGTCCTGGGACACCCGCTGCTGGCCCTGGATGTCGGAGACATTGGCTGCGTAGTCGTCGGCGAAGATGATGTGATGGTGTGGCTCGTCCGGATAGATGGTGTCCAGCCCGAGATACAACATAAAGGTGGAGCAGGAGTATTTTTTGCGTTCCAGGGCCTCGACGGGCTGTGAGCGGCCGTTGAACAGGCGGGTCGCGGCGTGGGCGTAGTCCGCGTTGACGATGACGTCGTCGCAGTCGAGCCGTTCGCCGCTTTCCAGCAACACGGCGGCGGCGCGTTTGCCGGCGAATTTCACCTCTCGCACCGGGCAGCCGAGGCGGAGGGTGCCGCCATTTTGTTGGAACACCTTGGCCATGGCCTCGGAAATCTGGCACAGGCCGCCGCGCACGTGATAGATGCCGTATTTATATTCGATGTAGGAGATGATGCTGAAGAGTGCGGGGCAGTTCCACGGCGACATGCCGAGATATTTCGCCTGAAAGGTGAAGGCGAGTTTGAGGCGGTCGTCGCTGAAATAGCGGGCCAGCACGTCCATCACGTTTTGGGTGGTTGCGACGTGGGGTAGGGCTTTGAGCAGGGTGGGGCTGATGAGCGCCTTGAGTTCGTGATAGGGTTTGAGGAGGCAGGGGTAGATGTCTTTGAGCTTGCGGCCGTGATCGCTCATGAAGCGCCGGTAGCCCTCGCCGTGGCCCGGAAAGGCGGCCTCGATGTTCGCCTCCATCCGCGCCATGTCGGAGGTGGTTTCCAGCGTCACATCGTTCCAAGTCAGGCGCGTCATCGGGTCGAGCAGTTGGAAGTCGAGATAGTCATCCGCCCGCTTGCCGGCCTCGGCGAACACCTCGTCCAAGGTGAATTTCTGGTGCAGAAAGGTCGGGCCGGTGTCAAACGAGAAGTCGCCCACGCGCAATTCGGCGTTGCGTCCGCCGACCCGGCTGCGTTTTTCCACTACGGTGACATCCAAGCCGCGATGGGCGAGGATCATGCCAGCGGTCAGACCGCCTGGCCCGGCACCGACGATTACGATTTTTTTACTCATAGGCGGTATCTGCCCGTGTGTACGCCAGATTCGCGAATAGGCGAACTATTTTAAGCAATTATCGGAGCAGCTGCATGTTGGCGCGGGTTTGCTGCGGGCGGAGGGGGGGGCACTGGTACCCCGTCAAAGAATCGAGCGGATGGTGCGGCGGATCGGTCTAGCGGCCTGGCTTCTGGTGCTGGCGGGCATCTTCTTCCTGCTTCTTCTTGTCGTCCTGCTGGCGTTGGCGGGAATCTTCGGCGGCGCGCTGGCGCTGGGCATCGGCTTGCTGGGCGCGCTGTTGGGCGGCTTCCTCGGCCTGGCGCTGGCGCGCCTGTTCCTGCTGGCGTTGCAATTGTTCCTGCTGGAGTTGGCGGGCCTCGTCGGCGGCGCGCTGGCGCTGGGCAGCGGCCTGCTGTTGGGCTTGCTGTTGGGCGGCGGCTTGGGCGGCTTTTTGCTGATTGGCGTCTTCGGTCTGGCGCTGGCGGGCCTCCTCGAGGGCGCGCAGGCGGAGGTTTTCGGCCTGCTGCGCTTTTTGCAGGTTGGCTGCTTCGGCTTGGCGCTGGCGCAAGGTCTCGGCTTGTTGGGCTTTTTGTTGGTTGGCGGCCTCGGCCTGGCGTTGGGCCAGATCGAGGGCGCGCTGGCGCTGGGCTTCTGCCTGTTGCTCTTGGCGTTGACGTGCTTGCTCCTGCTGGATGGCGGCGGCATCCGGGATGGCTGGCGCAGCTGCGTTCGGGCGCTGCGGGCGGACGGGAGGGGCCTGCGCGGTGGCCGGGGCGGCGGGTTCGATCGCTGGCTCTGCGGCGGCGGCGGGACCGGGGCGGGCCGGGGTGGCGGGGCGCTGCGGGCGGACGGGAGGAGCCTGCGCGGTGGCCGGTGCGGCGGGTTCGATCGCGGGCTCCGCGGGGCGGCGGGACCGGGGC
>CAIVSK010000145.1 GCA_903908495.1 Akkermansiaceae bacterium | reverse complement strand
CGGCGCTCGCCGCGGCGGCGGCCGGTTCGGGAGCGCAAAATGGATCGGTGGCCGGCGCGTCGTCAATCGGCGGGAGGCCCTCGCCGATCTCATTGCCGCACTCGGTCACCGGCACGAGGTTGACGGCAAAATCGTCCACCTTGTAGCGGAGATTGGTGGCGTCGCAGATGTATTTGAGGGCCTGGCCGACAGGGACGTTGGTGAGGCGCAGGGACTTGATGCGGAGGGCTTCCGGACGGGACGCGCCGTCTTGCGGCTGGCGGAGGATGATGTTCAATCCTTTGCGGGTCGGGTCAACTTCCAAGGTGTCGAGTTCCGCGGCGCGTTGGCGCAGGAAGTCGACGGCTTCCTCCACCGTGATGTCGTCGAACGCGATGTTAGGAATGATGATGCGGCGGAGTTTCTCGTTGATATAAGAAATGCCCGAACTGATGGTGTTAGCGTGAACCTTGGGTTGCGGGATATTATCCACGGGGGCAGATAGTTCCCAGGCTTTGTCCACATCTGACAGCAACTCGCTGCGCGTCTGATCATAGGCGGCGCGATAATAGGACGACTTGGCGGATGCAATGGCTTCCAACCCACGGCGTGCTGCGGTATTGGAGGGATCGACTCTCAGGACATTTTCATACTCAGTCTTGGCCTCAGCGTACTTGCCCAAGTTATAGTATCCCTCGGCCTTATAGATGCTGCGGCGTACGGCGTCAGTGCTGTCTTTGTCACCCAGATCGCGGCCGCCGAGGGTTTGGGTGAAGAGGGCGGTTTCGGTCTCGGGCGAGGGGGCCGCGGATTGCCAGCGCAGTTTGAGTTCGTTGGCGATGGTGGCATGGGCGGCGGGGACGGCATGGGCGAGCAGGGCTTTTTCCGCGGCGTTGAGGCGTTGCCAGGCGAAGGGGCGCAGATAGGGCGTGAGGTCGCGACCTAACAACAAGTCATCGATGAACTGGGGTTCGAGTTTGGCGGCGAGCAGCGGTTTGACGTGTTTGTCGAAGAACGGTTTGTCCTTGCGGGCGAGGAACAGGTGGAGTTCGTGGCAGGCGTGCTTGGCTAGCAGGTCGAGCTTGCGGGCCTCGGATAGGTCCGGCCACTCGGTGAGGAAGCTGAATTCGCGGAGGACGTCGCTGTTGGTGAAACTGTGGAGGAGTTGATGGGCTTCGCCGAGGGTGGTGAAGGCGCGCCAATCGGCGTCTAGCAGGTTCTCGACGCCCGCCTGCTGGCCGGTGGCGAGCACGGCGGCGTTGCGGGTGGCGAGGAAGTGGACGGCCGGATCGAGCGGACGGGCGATGCGGCGGTTGCGCAGCGGGGTGTCGGTGGCGGGCAGTGGCAGGCTGAGCCGGTCGCTGGCGAACTCGTCGTCGGCGATGATTTCGATCGACTGGCAGGCGGCGAAATCGGCGAGCGGCAGGCTGAGGGAGCCGTCGGGTTGCGGGGTGAGATCGAAGCGGACCACAGCGGTGGATTTGAGGAAATCGCAGACATCGGGGAGCGAGGACGGGCTGGAATCGCGCTTGCTGGGGGTTGCGAGGCCGAATGACTGGCCGGTCCCGTGTCCCGTGCCCATTCCTGTGCCGCCCTCGCGGCCGGTTGCCTCGGATTGTTTGATGGTGTCCTCGGTCCAGCGGTTGAGTAAGAGGCCGGGGCGGGGCAACAGCGAACCTGGGTAGGTCTTGGCGGCGCGGCGTTCGAGGATGTAGCGCATTTCATCACTGAGGCGGCGTTCTGTCAGATAACCGCAGCCCTCGAAGCCGGGCGTGAAAATGTCCGACAGGGCGGGCATGAAGTGGTACGCGGCCCAGCCCGCTTCCCAGCCCTCGAAGGTGTAGCGTTTGCCAACCACGGTGACGCGGGTGTGCGGGCCGGCGTCGCGGAGTTGGAGGGTGAGCTGGCCGTTTTCCGCGGCGGCTTTGGTGATGCTGGGATTGACCGGCGAGACGCGCGGCATGATGCGGTTGGCGGAGATGAGGAGTCCGTCCTGTTCCACGCCGGCGGAAACGTGCAGCGAGGTGTCATCGGTCAAGTTTTTGGGGCCGTTGAGCCGGAGCTGGCGGAGGATGAAATCGCCGGGCGGCAGGTGGCGGATGAGCAATTGGCCGTCGGCGATGGCGAGTTTGTCGAAGTGGTCGCGGACGGGATGCCTGTCGATAACTTCCAGCAGTGAGAAATGCAGCCGGTCGAGAGCCGGGGCGGGCGTTTCGAGCGGCAGGCGGACGTCGGTGTCGGCGGCGATTTGGAGGGTTGAGGCGCAAAGCAGCGCGCGGGAATGGCAAGCCAGCGAAGTCTCCGCAATGCCCGTGCCGGAAGCTGTGAGTTTGTCGATGGTATCGAGTTTTCCGAGGTCGATGCGGCCTTGGGCATCGCTGCGGGCGTGGACGGTGATGTGCGGCTCGATGTCGTAGCGATCGCACTTGAGGGTGATGGCGCGGGACGGCAGTGGCTCGCCATTGCGGCCGCGCAGCTCGAGGCGGTAGCCGGTGGCGGTGGACGAGAAAAACGCGGTGGCGATGGTGGACTTTTCCAGGTCGGCGTTGATTTGATAGGTGGCCTTGGCGCTGAGTTTGAGCGGCTCGCCGCCGGTGGCCGGGGTGAAGGTGCCGCGCAACGTCAGGGTGAGCGAGCGCAGATCGGCCGGGACCTGGAACGGGATGCTGAGGGTGGGGGCGAGCTTGAGGTTTTCGGCGATGACGCGTTCGGTGGTGATCCCGCCCAACAATTTTGCCGTGAGCACGAAGGCCGGGTTTTCCAGGCGCTCGAGCGGGAGGCCGTGGCCGTTGTTGGTGAGGCGGAGCCGGAGTTGGACCTCGGTCGGCACGTCGGCGAGGAGTTGTTCGCGGTCGAGGTGGAAGGCGGCCTCCAGCTCGGGCTGGTCTTCGCGCGGGTCGAGGGTGACGGCGGTGGCGAGTTTGCCGGCGCGCAGCAGCCCGGCGGTGATGTGTTTGTTAGGAGCGTTGGGAATGGTGATGCGGCCGGTGGCGTCGGCGCTGTACGATTCGTCACTGCCGAGGCTGAGGGTGGCGGCGGCGAGCGGGTGGGCGGATTCATCGAACACGCGGAGGG
>CAIVSK010000144.1 GCA_903908495.1 Akkermansiaceae bacterium | reverse complement strand
GGTGGTGTCGGAGTTCTGTTGGATTTCGTGAATCAGAAACCCCGCCCCGATGGCGTGCAGCCGACCCGATTCTATCAAAATCGAATCGCCCGCCCGCGGCGTCAGCGCATGGACGCAGGCGGCCACCGACCCATCGCCGATGGCCTGTTCGAACTGTGCGCGGGTCACCCCTGCCTTGAGCCCGACATAGAGTTTGGCACCGGGGGTGCACTCGGCGATATACCACATTTCGGTCTTGGGCTCGCCGCCCAGACTCGCCGCCAAATGAGCGGGCGGGTGGACCTGGATCGACAGGTCGTCGCGAGCATCGAGAACTTTGAACAAAAGCGGGAATCGCGGATGAGGCCCCAGTCCCTCACCGAACACCAACTCGCGCTGCTGGGTCCAGAGTTCATGCAAGGATCTGCCGGCGAACGGCCCCTGTTCGACCACCGACTGTTCGGGATCGCGGTCGACAATCTCCCACGATTCCCCGTACACCCGGTCAGGCGATGGCAGCGTGCGGCCATAAACGCGCGCCAATTCCCGGCCGCCCCAGACCCGTTCCATGTAGAGTGGCAAAAAGGTGATCGGCTCCATGCCTCCGATGCTAGCCCACGCGACCCACCCTGACAAGCGAATCCCGGCACTTGGAAATTCCGGCTTCGAAAAACGCATTGACCCGACGGCCCACCGTGGCATGCTCATATCAGCATTGCACTCCGCGCCACCACCCCCCACCCGTTCACAGGAAGCCCCCCCGCGGCGACGACGGTTCGCGCGGCGCTGGCGCATCCTCGGCACCCTCGTCCTCGGCGCGCTCTGGCTCAATGGCCCCGGCCTGCGCTGGCTGGCCCCGCTGGCAGCCCGCCATTTTCTAGCAAAAGCCGGACTGCAGGGTGGTCTCCGCGTCGAGGGCAGCCTCAGCGGCGGATTCTGCATCGCGGACGTGAAGTTGCAGGGATCCGGCACCCTCGCCGGTCTAACGGTGAGGCGGGCCACTCCCCACTACCAGTGGTCGCGCTTGGTGCATGGCCACCTCGACGGCTTGTCGATCAATGGCGTCCACGCCGACCTGTGCCTCGACCCCAAGCCGAATCCGGATGCCGCAGCCAAGCCACCACTCGATTTGGACCCACTCCTCCAAACCCTCCGCAGCGTGCGCGCCCAGGTCGTCCCGCTGCAGTTGGATTTCACCGACCTCAGCCTCAGCGCCTCGCGCACTGGCAAACCCGCGTTCGTGCTCGCACCCAGCCGCCTGTCCCACACCGCTGGCAGCGACGCCATCACACTGGAAACCGGCACCCTCACCGACCCTAACGGACGCGAGTGGGCCGGCCAGACCACCCGCTTGGAGTGGGCCGCCAACCACATTGCGTTAGACAAGCTGGCACCCCTCCCCGGCCTCGGCGTCAGCGACTTGACCGTCCACCTCCCCGCCACCGGTGGCCCGGCGCTCGATGCATTCATCCATCTGGATGCGGCCGTGTTGCGCGTTGAAACCACCGCCGGCTTTGCCACTGCCCAGATCACCTTGCAATCCGGGTCGGTGGACTTGGAAAAACTCGCCAAGTCGCTCGACCTGGCACTCCCCGCCACCGCCACGCTGTCCGCGCTCACGCTGGAAGCGGCCGGCCTCATGCCCGATCCCACCGCCGCCACCGGACGGGTCGAGCTCACCTTGGAAACCCTCAACTATCAGGATTGGCAGGTGCCGTTGGCGCACGTCTCGGCCGTGCTGGTAGACACCGGAGCCAGCCTCAAGCTGCAGGGCGAGGCGCTGGGCGCGCCGGTTTCGCTAGATGCGGAACTCGCCCTCGGCCGCAGCGGCGGGCGATTCGTGCCGAGTGTAGCCACGGGCACATTCCACCTCAGTGACGTCCCCGCCGTGATGCGTGAACTCGCCACCCGCTTCGCCGCCATCCGGCCTGCCGCCGACGTCCCGGCCGCCGCCCTCGACGGCTCGTTCAAGCTTGCCATCGGCGACAACCATATACTAACAGCCGAGACCGACGCCACCCTCACCCCTGCCGATCCGGCCCTCGCCAGCCCCCTCGCCCTGCATGCCCGCTGGCAGCCGGATCAACCCGCCAGCGCCGAACTCACCATCGATGGCCTGAACCTCAACGCCCGCTATGATATCTCCGCCAGTACCTATCAGGGCGAACTCACCTTCGATGGATTCTCCAACTCCCGCATCGACCGTTGGCTCGCCATCGCCGGGGTAACCCTCGGCGGCAACGCAGAACTCACCGGCATGTGGCAGGGCGGCGGCGATCTATCCAAACAAAACCATCACGGCCTGCTGACCCTCACCCAGGGCGCCTGGCATCAAGCGCAAAGCCCCCCACTCACCGCCACCGGCACCCTGCGCTACGAGTGGCCGGACAACGCCGCCATCAGCGATCTCAAGGGCCAATTCGGCAGCCACTCCATCACGCTCGACCTGCTGCAGGCGGCATGGCTAGGGCCGCAGCAAACACCCTGGCCCACCGCGCTGACGCTGCGCGGAGTGCACGTCCTAACCGCAGATCAGGACCTAGCAGCCGAGGCCACCATGGCCGGCGGCTTGCTTAATCTCAACAACCTCACCTGGCACGCGGGTGATACCCTCATCGCCGAAGGCAGCGCCAGCCTGCCCGTGCCGCAGGATTTCTCCCGCTGGCGAGACACCCTCGCCAACGACACCCGCCCCGCCACCCTCAACCTGCAATCCCGCGTGCTCTCGTTCGCCTTGCTCGAACCGTGGCTGCCTGCCGCCGCTCAACTCGACCCCCGCGCCACCGCCCAAGTCCGCCTCAGCCTGTCCGGCAACTACCTCGCTCCCGCCCTCGATGCCTCCCTCGAGTGCTTCAACCTGCGCTCCCCCGCCAATCCCAAAATTCCGCCCGCCGCCCTCAAACTCGCCCTCACCACCGCCAATGACCGCCTCCTGCTCAATGGCTCGGTCTCCACCCCGGACTATGCGCCCGCTGTTCTAACCGCTTCCATGGCGTTCCGCCCCGCCACTTGGGCAGCCTCCCCGGAAACACTCCAACAGGAAACTCTAACAGCCTCAGCCGGGCTGCCGCGGCTCGACCTCGCTCGCCTCACCGCGCTGGTCCCCGCGGCCAGGCAACTCACCGGCACGCTCACCGGCAATCTGCTAGCCGCCGGCAACCTCGCCGCACCCGAACTGCGCGGCGCCCTTCATCTAACCAACGCCGGCATCCTCTTCCGTGACCCGGCGTTGCCCCCGCTCCAGAACGCCACCGCCGACCTCGACCTGACCCTCAACGCCGTGACGCTCAAGAACTTGCGCGCCACCATCGCCGGCGGCAACCTGACCGGCAATGGCACCCTCGCCCTCACCGATGCCAAGCCCGCCACCCTCGATTGCCGCCTGCGCGGCGACCACCTGCCGCTGTTGCGCAACGACATGCTCATTCTGCGCGCCAACGCCGATCTGCGCCTGCAAGGACCGTGGGAGACCGCCGTCCTAACTGGTTCCATCGGTGCCGTCGACAGCCTGTTTTACCGCGACATCGAATTGCTGCCCATCGGCAAGCCGTTCACCGCGCCGTCCGCCGCCGCCCTGCCCAGAATCGATGCCCCGCAAGCCGCCGCCAGCGCGCTGCCCGCCCCCTTCGACCATTGGGCCCTCAACCTCGCCGTGCGCACCCAGGAGCCGTTCCTCATCCGCGGCAACTTCGCCACCGGCCACGTCGATGCCAACCTGCGCCTCGGCGGCACCCTCGCCAAGCCGCTGCCCGAGGGCACCCTCGTCCTAACCGATTTCACGGCCGCGCTGCCTTTCAGCACGCTCAAAGTGCCACGCGGCACGCTGCGCTTCACCCCGGAGTCCGGCTTTGACCCGATCCTCGAACTCCGCGGCACGGCCCAGCCGCGGCCCTACCGCATTGATGCCTTCGCCTACGGCAAGCTGTCCGATCCCCAACTCGTCCTCACCTCCAATCCCCCGCTGCCGGAAACCGAAATCATGACGCTGCTGGCCACCGGCACCACCAGCTCCGGCCTGGAAAACACCCAGGCCGCATCCTCGCGCGCCATCCAACTGTTCGCCGAGGAAATCCGCCGCGGCAGGGTGCGCTACACCCGCCAGCTCCGCCCGCTGTTAGGCGTGCTCGACCGCGTCGATTTCAGCCTCGCCGAGGCCGATCCCTACTCGAGTGGCTCGCTCTCCACCGCCACCCTCAACCTGTCCGATCGCTGGCTGGTGTCCGCCGGCATGGGCCAGGACGGCACCTCCCGCGTCATGGGCATCTGGCGCTTCTCGTTCCGGTAGGTGGTTGTGGGTTATGGGTTAATAGGGAAAAACAGAAGACCATGAGACAGAAGACAAAAGACAAGAAAGAGAGGTGCCTATGACGGCGCTCTTCTGTAGTCTTTTGGCTGCTTTTGGGCGCAGCGCCCTCTCGTCTTCTGTCTTGTGTCTTGGAGCGAAGCGGCCTTGCGTCTTGAATCCTGGCGCGCCGCGCTCTTGCTTCCTATGTCTTCTGGCCGGGAGCGCCGCGCTCTTCTGGCTTCCCGCGTCCGCCGAGACCAACGTCAGCATCAACGGCCTGCAGGGCAAGAGCGAACGACAGGTGCTGGATCTGATGGGCGGCCGGCTCTACCAAGTCCGCGCCAGCCCCGCCTCGCCGTCGCGGGCTGACGATGCCGCATTTCTCGTCCGCCAGGTGTTGCAGCGCGACGGCTACGCCGATGTCCACGTCGCTTGGAAGATCGCCGGTCCTAACGAAATCATCCTGACCGTCGGCCCGACCACCCGTGTCGCGCTAGGCACGGTGAGTGTGCTGGGCGTGGACGGGCGCCAGGCCGCCCGCCTGGCCCGCCTGTTTGGCAGCCCCGCCGAAAAGGACCTTGCGGCAGGCGATTCGCCGCCGCTGCGCGAAGAGGATGTTGCCACCGGTCTGAGTTATCTCAAACAAGACATGCAGGCGCAGGGGTTTTGGGTGGCCACTGCGGCGATCGAAAAACGTGCCGCCGGGCGCGCCGCAGGCACCGTGGATTTCGTCATCCGCGTCACCCCCGGCCCGCTCTATCACATCGCCCGGGCCCGGGTCACCAACCCGGACGGGCCTGCCGCCGGCTTGGTCAGCGGTGCGGCGGGTCCGTTCGTCGGCCGCCCGGCCACCACCGCCAATCTCAACTCGATGCGCAGCGCGGTGGAGAACGCCTTCCTCAGCCGCGGCTATCCGGAGGCCAAAATCTCCATGACCAACACACTGGACAGCCCCACGTTCATTCCCGAGTTCAGCGCCGAGCTCGGCAGCCGCGTGCGACTGCGCCACCTCAGCGCCGACGGCGTCCAACGGACCCATCCGCTGCGCATCCAACAGCGGATGCATGACCTCGAAGACCATTGGTATGACAAAGCCGCCATGAACAAACGCTTGCGCGAACTCCTCGCCACCGGCGCGTTCTCGTCGGCCCGCATCGAAACCCGCCCGGTTGGCGACAACCTCATCGATGCCACCCTCCACTTCGAGGAAGCCAAAGCCCGCGAAATCACCCTCGGTGCCGGCGCCGGCTCCTATCAGGGCCCCATCGCCCGCTTCACCTATGCCGACCGCAACCTGTTCGGAAATTTGTTAGGATTGAGCACCGGCTTCGAGCTGAGCGGGCGCGGGGTATTAGGTGAAACCCGCCTCGCCGACCCCTGGCTGTTCGGATCGGACTATGCGGGCAGCGCGCGGATTTACGCCCTCACCTTCGCCCCCGACGGCTATGATTCGTTTGAGAGCGGCATCGATGGCAGCATCAGCCGCAAATTCGGCGAACATTGCAAACTCGACCTGCTCGCCGGTTGGTCGGTGGTCAACAACAACGGCCACGGACTGCCGCCCGCCAGCCTGGGGGAAACCGCCTATGGTCACCCCCGGCTGCGCCTGACCCAGACGCTGGATTGGCGCGACAACCCGGTGCTGCCAAAATCCGGCTGGCACCTCGAAGTGCCTCTCGAACTCGGCGCGGCAGTCGGCAACGCCTCCACCGGCTATTTCAAGGCCGGCCTGACGGGCGGCTGGTTTCATCAACTCGATGCGAACTATCAACTCGCCCTTGGCGGCCAATGCGGCATGATCATTCCCACCGGCGACGGCACTGATTTCCCCATCGACCTGCGCTACTTCAACGGCGGCGCTCGCAGCGTGCGCTCATTCCCCGAGCGCGACCTCGGCCCCAGCGCCGGCACCGGCAACTACCCCACCGGCGGCGACGCCTACTGGGTCACCAATCTCGAACTCATCCGCCAGCTCGCCGGCCCGGTCAAACTCGTCGGCTTCATCGACGCCGGCGCCCTCAGCCAGAAATCCTCCGGCCTCGCCGCCGCCGACATCGAACTCGCCGCCGGGCTGGGCCTGCGGCTGGACCTGCCCATCGGCCCGGTGCGCCTCGAGTACGGGTTCAATCTAACACAACGACCGGGCGACCCCGCCGGAGCGTTCCACTTTGCCATCGGCGCCGCGTTCTAACACGCGTTGCCAACCCGACCTCACGGCAGCAGGTCGGCATACACGCCCGGATCGCTGCCCGGAATTTCAATCGCACCGCAGGCCTTGGCGTAGAAGTCCCTGGGGCCTACCCCGCCGATGACGGCGTAGGCATAACCGAGCTCGCGCAGCGCTTCCAGCGCCTTGAACAACAAGGCCTTGCCCACCCCATTGCCGCGGGCGCTCGGGACCACCCCGGTGGGACCGAAAAACCCGCGCTGGGTCGTATCAAAGCAAGCGAAACCGAGAATGTGTTGGTCGCGGGTGGCGATGAAACAGGCGACCGGCTGGCGGCTGAGTGCCACCTCGACCTCGCTGACCCATTTGGCGGAGAAATGTTCCCTGGCGAAGGCGGCCACCGTGTGCTTCTCAAAGGCCCGGGCGCGGCGCAGCGTCACCCCCTCGCCCGCCACCTCGCGATAGAGCCCGGCCGCATCCGGCAAATCATACAAGCGCACCAACATGTCAATCACGCCGCCGAGTAAACCCGGATCCACCCCCACCGCAAAGCCCAAAGTTTTTGGACTTCCCCTGGCCCGGCGGCGTGCTAGCGTCCCGCCATGTCCAAACCCGTCCCGACTGCGACAGACCACGCGGACGCGGGCCGCCCCGGACCGGCACCGGGGCATTTCAATCAGTTAGATCCAACACACGGAGAGGCCGGGCGATGACCGCCGACCTGCCCACGCTCGCCTTGGCCATGTTCGCAGCGCTGTGTGTGGGCGTGTCGAAGGCCGGCTTCGGCGGCATCTCGATGGTCTCGGTGGTGGTGTTTGCGGAAATTTACGGTGCCCGGCTGTCCACCGGACTCGCGTTGCCGTTGCTGATCGCGGCCGACATCACCGTCTATCCGGCATTCCGGCGCTTCGCATCGTGGCGCCCGGTGTGGCCACTGCTGCTGCCCACCTCGATCGGGCTGCTTGGCGGCTGGTTTTTGCTAGGCAGGATCGACGACGCGGTGGCGCGCCGCGTCATTGGCGCAGTGGTGCTGGCGATGGTGGCGTTGCAGCTCGGGCGGCGTTGGTGGCCGCGCGCCTATCAGGAAATGGCCGACTCGCGCGGCTTCGGCTATGCGGCCGGGGTGGCGGGCGGGTTTGCAACCATGCTGGCCAACGCGGCGGGACCCATCATCCAACTGTTTTTATTGTCGCGGCGTTTCAACAAAATGGATCTGGTGGGCGTGGCCGCGCGGTTTTTCCTGCTGGTCAACCTGGCCAAGGTCCCGCTGAGCGCGGGCCTCGCCCTGATCACCCCCGCCAGCTTGCTGGAAAACGCCAAGCTGTTGCCGGCGATGTGGCTGGGCGTGTGGCTCGGCCGCCGCATGCTGCACCGGGTCCCGCAACGCATGTTCGAATGGCTGGTGGTCGTCTTCGCAATCCTCGCCGGCCTGCGCCTCACCCTGGCCTGAACGCCCTGGTCGGCATGGCCGAACCTCCCAATGAAATTGGATGAACTCGTTCGATTCCCAGCAGGCGGCCCGATAGAATGGACGGCGTGAAGGTGACGGTGGGCCGGGCGGGCGGTCAGAAAGCAACTGCAATGTGAAAAAAACGCTTGTTTGTGGCGGGTGGCGGGAAAATATGGCGGGGACAACCACGCAGGCAGCGGACTGGTGACTGGGGCAGGAATGATTCTGCCACACATCCGGTCATCCGGACCCATGAAACCAACCCACCTCACCCTTTTCCTAGGAGCTGCCTGCTGGGCCGCCTGCTCCGACTGCCAGGCGGCGCCCCCCGCGCCCGGGGCGAGCCCGTTTCCTCTGGCACAGGTCCGCTTGCTCGACGGTCCGTTCAAGCAGCGCCAGGATGTGGATGCGCGATTTCTGCTGGAAGTGGTGGAGGCCGACCGTCTCCTGGCCGGATTTCGCGCCCAGGCCGGACTGCCCGAAAAGGCCAAGCGCTACGGCGGTTGGGAGGCACGGGGCATCAACGGCCACAGTCTCGGGCATTACCTGTCCGCCGTCTCCGCCCTCTACGCCACCACCGGCAATCCCGCGGCCTTGCAACGCGTCAATTACGTCGTGGGCGAGCTGGCCGCTTGCCAAGCCGCCAATGGCGACGGCTACGTGCTGCCCGTCAACAAGCGCATTTACGCGGATCTGCGCCAAGGCCGGATCAAGGCGTCGGGTTTTTCCCTCAACGATGAATGGGTGCCGAACTACACCCTCCACAAGGTATTTGCGGGCCTGCGCGACGCCTATCACTTCGCCCGCAACCGGCAGGCCCTCGACGTCGAGCGCCGCCTGGCGGACTTTCTGGCGGGCGTCTACGAGAAACTCACACCCGCCCAGGCCCAGGAGATTCTCAAGGCGGAGCACGGCGGCATGAACGAGGTGTTCGCGGATCTAACTTCTGATACCGGCAGTCCTCGCTATCTCGAGCTTGCCAGGACGGTATTTCATCACGATGCCATTCTCAACCCCTTGGAGCGCGGGCAGGACCAACTCAACGGCCAGCACGGCAACACCCAAATCCCGAAAATCGTCGGGCTTGCCCGCGAATACGAACTCACAGGGCGACCCGCAGCCCGCACGGCCGTGCAGACGTTTTGGGACAGCGTCGTGAACCAGCGCTCGTTCGTCATCGGCGGCCATGGCGACGACGAGCACTTTTTTCCGCCAGAGCAATTTCCGCAACATCTCAAGCCGCACACCGCCGAGACCTGCAACTCGTACAACATGATCAAACTCACCGGGCACCTGTTTGCCTGGCAACCGCAGGCCGCACAGATGGACTTTGTCGAACGGGTGCTGCTCAATCACATCATCGCCAATATCGGCCGCCAACCGGGTGAATTCGGCTATTTTCTAGGCCTCTCGCCCGTCGCCACCAAGGTGTTCTCCACCCCGCTCTCCGCCTGGTGGTGCTGCGTCGGCACCGGCATGGAAAACCCCGCCCGTTATGCCGAACAGGTCTATTTCCACAGCCCCGACGCACTCTGGGTCAACCTCTTCATGGCCAGCGAACTCGACTGGAAAGAAAAGGGCGTAAAACTGCGGCAGCAAACCGCGTTCCCGGACGCCGATACCGTGCGCATCACCATCGACGCCACCACGCCGGTCAATTTCGCCCTCAAAATCCGCCACCCCTACTGGTGCGCGCTGCCCGAGATCAAGGTCAACGGCGAGGCCGTGGCGGTCACTTCGAAGCCCTCCACCTATCTATCCATCGAGCGCGAATGGAAATCCGGCGATACGATCGATCTGCGTCTGCCGATGACGCTGCGCAGCGAGGCACTGCCAGGATCTAACGGAAAAACCATCGCCCTGCGGTATGGGCCCAACGTGTTGGCCGGCGTCGTGCCAACGCAACCCGGCACCCCCGATCCGGCCACTCAGCGCTGGGACGACCAACTCAAAGCGCCCAGCAAAACCGCCGAAATCCCGCCGGTGCTGGTGGCGGCAGACGCCGCCGAGGCTCTCGCGCATTTGCGGCCCGCAGGCACCGCCTTCGCGGAATTCCGCAGCGCCGGCCTCGTCCACCCGCTGGACCTCACCTTCGTGCCATTGCACCGCGTTAACGAAGAACATTACTCGGTCTATTTCCCGTTCATGAGCCCGGCGGAATGGAAGACCCAAGAACGCGAAATCCTTGCCGTCGCAGCGCGCCATACACAACTCGACGCCGCCACCGTGGACAGCGTCCAGCCCGGTTTCCAACAATCCGAGGTCGATCACCACCTGCAGTCCGCCACCAGTGAAAGCGGTGACTTCCGCAACCGCAAATGGCGCGACGCCCGCAACGGCGGTTGGTTCTCCTATGACATCACCGTCGATCCCGCCAAGCCGATGGCCCTGGTCTGCACCTACTTCGGCGACGACCGCCAGCGCGATTTCGACATTCTCGTGGACGGCCAAAAAGCGGCCTCACAGAAAATCGACGGCAGCCCGCGCGGCAAGTTTTTCACCGCCGTTTACCCACTGCCAGCTGCGCTCACCAAGGCCAGGACCAAGGTCACCGTCCGCTTCCAAGCCAACAAGCAGGCGATGGCAGGCGGACTGTTCGGGCTGCGCATGATGCAGGCCGCCTCCGCTCCTGCCGCCGCATTGGAAGCCGCCGCCCCCTAGCCCATCCCCCACCGCCACCCAAACCTGACCACTTCAGCTCCCATGAAAAAACTACTTCCGCTTGTGTTGACTTTTCTAACCAGCGCCGCCACCTTCGCGGCCGACGACGGCTATCTTTTTGTGACGTTCAAAGGCGAGCAATCCCCGCTGACCGAGCAGATCTACTTCGCCTTGAGCAAGGACGGCCGCCAGTGGAACGCGCTCAACGGCGGCGAGCCGGTCCTGGTCAGCAAACTCGGCGAAAAAGGCGTGCGCGACCCCTATCTGCTGCGCTGCCACGACGGCAAAAAATTCATCATTCTGGCGACCGATCTTTCGATCCATCTGAACCACAATTGGGACCGCGCCCAGACGGCGGGCAGCAAGTCGATCGTGATCTGGGAGTCGGCCGATCTGGTGCATTGGTCAAAACCACGACTGGTGCGGGTGGCCGCGCCGGACGCCGGTTGCACGTGGGCACCGGAGGCCGTGTATGATGAAAGCACCGGAGATTATCTGGTTTTCTGGGCCTCTAAAAACCGCAGCGACAAGTTTGCGAAGCAGCGCATCTGGGCCGCCCGCACCAAGGATTTTCATGCCTTTGGCACGCCGTTCATCTATATCGAAAAGCCCAATCATGTGATCGACACCGACATTGTCCGCGAGGGCAACAAATACTACCGCTTCTCCAAGGACGAGCAATTCAAGGCGATCACCATGGAGGTCAGTGACAAGTTGATGGGCCCGTGGCAGGACGTGAAGCAGTTTTCGCTGGCCCAGCTGAAAGGTTACGAAGGTCCGGAGTGCTACCAACTCAAACCCGCCGCCGACGGCAAACCCGCGACCTGGTGCCTGGTGCTCGACCAATACAGCAAGGGCGCGGGCTATCAGCCATATGTGACCGAAGACCTGGCGGGCGGGCAGTTCACGCCAGCCCCTAATTTCAGTTTCCCGTTCCTCTTCCGCCACGGGTCGATCATGCCGCTCAGCGCCGCGGAATTCGGCCATCTGGAAACCGCATTGGGCAAGCCCGGCTCCTCAAAGTAAACCTCACTCCATGAATATACCTAACATTTCTCCCATTGGCACCTGTCTGCTATTCGCCGCAAGCCCGCTACTTGCGGCCGATTTCCACACCTTCGCCCCCACTCCGCCTCTGGGCTGGAATAGTTGGGACTGCTTCGGCACCACCGTCACCGAAAAACAAACCAAGGAGCAGGCCGACTTCATGGCCGAAAAACTCAAACCCCATGGCTGGCAATACATCGTCGTCGATATCCAATGGTATCAACCCACCGCCACCGGCCACGACTACAAGGCAGGTGCCAAGCTCGCCATGGACGCGTTCGGCCGCCTGGTCCCCGCACCGGAAAAATTCCCCTCCGCCGCCAATGACAAGGGGTTCAAGCCGCTCGCCGATTACGTCCATGCCAAGGGGCTCAAGTTCGGCATCCACATGATGCGCGGCATCTCGCGCCAAGCCGTGCAGCAAAACACCCCGCTCCAGGGCACCACCTATCATGCCGCCGACATCGCCGACACCACCAGCCAGTGCCCGTGGAACCCAGACATGTTTGGCGTCGATATGACCAAACCCGGCGCCCAGGCCTACTATGATTCATTGCTCGAACAGGTGGCCGCATGGGGCGTCGATTTCATCAAGGTGGATGACCTCAGCCGCCCGTATCATCAGGCCGAAGTCGAGGCCATCCGCAAGGCCATCGACAAGACCGGCCGCCCCATCGTGTTCAGCACCTCGCCGGGCGAAACGCCCGTGGCATCCGGGGCCCACGTCAACCAGAACGCCAACATGTGGCGCATCAGTGATGATTTCTGGGACGCCTGGCCTCAATTGCTCGCCCAGTTCAAACGCCTCCACGACTGGACTCCTCACCGCATCGACGGCGCTTGGCCAGACGCCGACATGCTGCCGCTCGGCATCGTCAAGTTCACCAATCCCACCCACTTCACCCACAACGAACAAATCACCATGATGACCCTCTGGTCCATCGCCCGCTCGCCGCTGATACACGGCGGAGACCTAACAAAAACCGACGACTTCACGCTGTCGCTGCTCACCAACGACGAGGTCCTCGCCGTCGACCAGCACAGTTCTAACAACCATCAGGTGTTCCGCAACGACGCCGGCCTCATCGCATGGGTCGCCGATGTACCCGGCTCCGCCGACAAGTACCTCGCCGTTTTCAACACCCGCGACGCAGCCAAGGGCGCGCCGGCAGACGCGAGCGCCGCAGTCGCCGTGCACCTCGCCGAACTCGGCCTCAACAGCCCGGTGAGCGTGCGCGATCTGTGGGCGAAAAAAACCCTCGCTCCCGCCAACGCCGACTTCGCTCCCGAAGTCCCCTTCCACGGTGCCCGCCTGTTTCGTCTCCGGCCAACTCCATGATTTGCCTCGTGCACCCAGCCGATCAAGTCCACGCCACCACCATCACCATGAAATCCTCCGCGCCCATCTCCACTGTTTGCCTCCTCCTCGGCCTCGCCGCAGCCTGCTTTGC
>CAIVSK010000143.1 GCA_903908495.1 Akkermansiaceae bacterium | reverse complement strand
GCAGGGATGAGCGCCGCGGAGGTGTACCGCTGCTGGTTGTTTGAGGACGGCCGCCAGCCCACGGACGCGGCAAGCGGTGCCGTCGGCAGCGGTGGCAGCGGCGGCAGAGCGAAGAAGCGGGCGGGATTTTCCAGCGAAACGACCGCTGCGGAGAAACAACGGCAAGGAAAATTGGGGCGCGCGGCATTACTGCGCTGCCGGCTGCGGTATTTCACAGATGGGTTGGTGATCGGCACGAAGTCCTACGTGGACGAGGTGTTTGTACAGTTTCGCGGGCAGTTCGGGCCGAAACGAACGAGCGGCGCGCGGGCACTGCGGGAAGACGCCCAGGGCAGCCTGTTCACCGCCCGCCAGTTGGTGGTAAGGGCGGTGGAGTGAGGCCCGGTGGCGCCGCCAACCAGCGGGGATTCACGCGCCGGCCGCCTCACTGAGATGTTAGACGCACCCGGTAGAACCGCCTGGGCAGTGTGACATCATAGCCGTCGATGAAACTCAGGTCGGCACCCGTGCCCGCCTGTGGAGTACCGATATCCTGCCAAGCGGCACCCGGCAACTCATTGCTGCGTTGAAGCGTGTAGACGCGACCTGCGACCGAGGACTTTACCGTTAGCTGGACACTACCAGGCCCTAGCAGCACCGCCGGGCCGATCATCTCATAGAAAGCGATTGGCGGCGCGACAGGCACCACCGCCACGGCGGACGCGGCGGTCGTCTCGCCAGCCGAATTGACCGCCGCGACGAGATAGTAGTAAGTGGTGCTGTTGGTCAGCCCGGCGTCGACGAAGCCGGGATCGGTCAAGCCGGTGGCCACTGCGGTAAACGGACCGCTGCTCGAGGTGGCGCGCAGCAGTGTGTATGACGCGGCTCCGGCGGCATGGGTCCAGCTCAGGACGGCCTGTTGGTTGCCGGGGGTGACAGCGAGGTTGGCAGGCGCGACGGCCAGGGCCTGCACCCGCAGGATGGTCGCGGAATAGGCGGGAAGGTTGAGCGCGAATCGTGGCGATGGGGTGCTGGTGGAGCTGGTCACTGGCACCACATGGGTCGGCGCGGCCAACGAGTTCTCGTCCGCCGGACTGCTGGATGTTAGAATGGTCCTTTGGGCGCTCGGCGCGATCGCCCCAACTCCGTTGAGTTCGATGTTGGCGGTGACGGGTGCCGCACTGGGATTGACCGACTTCAGGATGATCTCGCGGGTACTCTCCTGCATGCTGGCGACGGAGTAAACCGGTGCCGTGGACGGCAGGGTGAACGTCTGCGTGAGCACGTTGTTGAGATAGCAGTTCACCGTGAGCCCTTGAATGGCGATTTTGATATCATACCACTGGTTGGTGGTGATGGAGCCCGCCACCTTCGGGCCTGAAACCTTCGAGCCGTTGATGCAATATTCCACCGCATGATTCGTATTGGTCCACCCGCCGAGGTTCCACCACACCCAGTTGCCAGAGTCCGCCACATGGAACATGACGAGGAATCCCTCGCTGCCGCTGCGTTTGCGCGCTTGCAGGGTGAGCGTATAGTCCTTCCAAGCCGTGCTGCCGGCCACGGTGTAGGTGGATCGGTAGTCGCTGCCGTTGGCGGTTTGCCGGTAGGCGGAGGGACTCACACCGGCATTGATGCTCCAAGTGCCGCTGGTTGCCGTCCAACCGGCGGCCCCGACGGCATCGAGGTTGCTTTGATAGAGAAGTTGTGAGTCCGCGCTGGTCACCACGATGTTTCTGAACTCGGCCTGGGTGTTCCACGTTGACAAGCCGATGCTGCCGCCGTAGTTGGCACTGAAGTCCTGGGTTAGCGGCAGCAGGACGCTGCCCATGTTGTTAGCGAACAACTTTTGCATGTGATATGCTGGAGTACCGAACCACTTGGAGTTATCGAAATAGATTGCGTCAGGCTTCCAGGTGGTCATGTTGACATGGGCAAACAGGGGGGCGTAGGACGCCATGGCGACCACGTCGCAGTTGCGTTCGATGCCTGTCATGAATGCCGCCTCACCCAGTGCGGCGGTGAGATTGCCATAAGTGCCGTAGCCGGTGGTCACGGCATACTCGCCCACAAACACCTTCGCCCCGGAGCGGCTGTAGTTGTCATATTTCGTGGCATAGGAGGCCATCGTGGCCGGATCGGTGTAGTAATGCTCGTCCATCAGGTCGAACGGGCGCGACGTCGGCGTGCCGCCCCACACGCAGGCCACCAGCTTGATGTCCGGATAGGCCGTCTTGATGGCATCGTAAAACAACGCATAGCGGTCATTGTAATTGGTTCCGCCATTTTCATTGCCGATTTCCAAGGTTTTCAGGTTGAAGGGTGCGGGGTGCCCGTTGGCGGCGCGTTTAGCGCCCCAAGTGGTGGTGATATCGCCGTTGGCATACTCGATGGCATCGAGCGCATCCTGGACGAATTCGCCCATTTGAGCCAGCGCGACGACGTCGCCATGGGAAATGCCGGCGTTAATGCAGAACAGCGGTTCGGCACCGATGTCCTCACAATACTGGAGGTACTCATGATAGCCGAGGCCGTCGCTCGATGTGTACCCCCACAGATTCCAATGACCGGGCCGCTCGCTGACGTCGCCAATGGATTTTTTCCAGCGGAACGCGTTAGCCAGCAAATTGCCCTCGACATAGCAACCGCCGGGAAAGCGCAGGAACGCGGGCTTCATATCGGCCACCGCAGTGGCGAGATCCGGCCGCATGCCATTGCTGTGGTTTTTGAAGCAGAGCTGGGGGACGAGCGAGACGACATTCAACCATACGGTCCCCGCCTGGCCGATGCTGATGACGAGCCGGGCATTGGTCGCGCTGGCGCTCGCAACCAGGGTCGCGCCGAATGCCTGCCACTGCGCGGTGAGTCCGCTGAAGGTCGTTTGCGCATAGACCGTGCCGCCGTCAGCGCTCTCCAGTCGCGCTGTGAGCGGCCCGCTCAATCCACCATCGTCGCAAGCATGGAATGTAAGATCATAGGCTGCGCCGGCTTGGAGCGCAATGCCCCAAAACCCTGGGTTGGCCGCGCCGACGCTGCCGCCGGTGGCATTCATCGCAAGTTTGAGCGATGCGGGATGGCTGGCATTCAGCGGCTTGGAGGCATCCACGCTGATTTGCCCGGCGATACTCCCGGCCGCATTGAAATCACTTTGGTATAAGATGCGCGAGTCCTGGCCGGTGACCACAATGTTCCTGAATTCTGCCTGGGTGTTCCAGGTGGATAGACCAATGCCGCCCGCAAGAGCAGTTGCGGTGGTGAACGTCTGCGTCAGCACGTTGTTGAGATAACAACTCACTGTGGTTCCCTGGGTGACGATCCTGACGTCATACCACTGGTTGGTCACCACTGAGCCGGAAACTTTTGAGCCGGAGGTTTTCACGCCGTTGACGGACTG
>CAIVSK010000142.1 GCA_903908495.1 Akkermansiaceae bacterium | reverse complement strand
GGCTACACGGGGGCACAGGCTGACACAGTGGCGGCTTGTTGGAACCCTACAGAAAGCCCTGAAACACAGGGGTTTAGCTACGTTCTGACACACTCAGACACGGTCCCGGACAATCGGCCAAATGGCTCCGGCGGTAGGGATCGAACCTACGACCTAGTGATTAACAGTCACCCGCTCTGCCGCTGAGCTACACCGGAAGGACAAGCGCGCCGAGTTGCGGCGCGCGGCGGGAAGATGGCTTGGCGGTGGCGGTCGTGGCAAGGGAAAAATACCACAAGCGGACAAATAAATTGGCGGCTTGCGGAATCGGCGTGGACTCAGCCGCCAGCAGCGAGGGTGACCACTTCGAGGCGGGCCCCGTCGGAGACGAGAGTGAGGGGGTAATCGCGGGGGAAGACGACGGATTGGTTGAGTTCGACGACGACGGGTTTGCCGGTGAGGCCGAGGGATTCGAGCAAGGCGGCAAGAGAGAGCGGGCCGGGCAGAGGCCGCAGGCTGCCATTGAGCAGGATGGAGATCGGGGTCATTTCCATGGGGTCATTTCCACTGGGTGAGTTGCTCGGGAAACGGGCATTGGTGGCAGTCGGAGAAATCCTCGAGGCAGAAATCGTGATAGATCTGCAACATGGCCTGGTGGTGGGCGACGCGGCGCAACCACGGTTGGGCGAGGGCGAGCGAGCCGAACAGGCGGATGGCGCAGCGCCGGACTTTTTCGTTGGGCGCGGAGTGGCGGAGCTTGTGAAAGTCCTTGAAGGTCATGGCGTCCTCGTGGATGGCGAGAGGAGCGAGTTGGTTGGCGACGAGCTCCAAGCCTTGGTTGCGGCCAAACAAGGCGAGCCGTTGAGCGGTCTGAGCCGAGGTGAGGGTGTGTCGGCGCGACCAAAACGGGTGCTCCAGGGCCTGCAGGAAATCCAGCAGCGGCTTGACCTTGAAAGGCCGGGCGAGGGCGAGGCGGCGGTATTGCGGCCAGACCGCGAGCACGGCGGCGAGCGCGCCGATGCGCCGGTGAGGGTGATTGGCCGGGCGCTGGCCGTGGAGTTTCCAGGGAATGGCGCGCTCCGGGGTGACCTCGAAATGAGAGCGGTGCTTCCACCAGGTGTCCCACAAGCCGCGCAAGTAGTCGCGGGTATCCGGCGGTGCTTGTTCGTGCAGGTCCGGCGCGAGAAACCCGGCCGCCCCAAACAAGATTGCCTCGGCCGCCGCGGGGTCTGCCTTCAAAACAGCCAGCGGCAGGCGCTGTGCCAACAGGCGCAAGGCCCAGGCATTGCCGCCGTAGCCGAGGGTCTCGGCGGTGGACTGGAACAGCGCGGCATCGCGGCCGTGGGCGTCGGCGGTGCGCAACCAGCGGCGAGCCTTGGCGGCGGCCCGGAAGCGCGCCGCCTCATCCAACAAGCCGGCGAGCGCCCCGGCCGACAGGTTTTTGAGTGGATAGACGCAACGCCCTGGATGGGCGATGGCGACCTCACGCGGCGGGCGGTTGAGGGCATCAGCGAGCTGGTTTTCTGAAATGACCACTTGCGGGACATCGCGGTGCTCGCAGGTACGAGTGAAGGTTTTGCGTGCATCGGCTTGAAACAGCACGTGCAACACGACGTCTCGAAACGCCGGATTGGCCGCGTGGCCGTGGGCTTCCCAGGCCGCCGCATCCGGATCGAGCTCCAAGGCCCCGGTCTTGACCACGCCATCGAGCTCCACCGCGGCTTGGAAGAAATCCGGGCCGGCACTGCGGTTCCACTCGCCAAATTGCACGATTCGGACGCTGCGGCCGTCGGTGCTGCGAAAGTCCCGGCCGAAAGCCCCGCCGAACCACAGGGCCTGTAATTCCAATTCACCCGGCAAAACCGCCTGCGCGCGCTCCTCAAACGCCAGCGGCGGGTGCCAAATGGTTTCCATCAAAAACAGATAGGTCATGGTTCGTTGAGGCTCAGCGGATGTTGGAATTGGGTGGCGTTTTCGGCTTGGCAGGAGCCGGGGGAGGCACCGGAACGACCGGTACCTGGATGACCCGCAACGGGACGACCGGCACCGGCACCACCGCCGCGGCCTTGGTGCCCGCGCCGCCCGCTCCCTTGGCGGGTGGCGGCACTGCGGGTGGTGCCGCGGACGGCACCGCGTGCGGCGGCGCCGGGGGGTCGAGAATGTCCAGCCAAGCGGACAGCGCTTCGGCCTCCGGGATGAGCCCGTAGCGGGCCTTGGCCTCGCGCAATGCCTGGATGGCCTGGATTTTCCCGTTAGCAGACGCCCGCTGGATGGCGATGAGGTTGAAATCCTGGCGCAGCTTGTCCTCTGGCTTGCTGAAGAGGTCCCTGGCATTGCGGAACCACACGGCGGCACCGGCCGGGTTGGCGGCCTCGACCAAGCGCAGTCCCACCGCCTCCGACAGCGTACCGCTTTTCATCCGCTCGGAGGCGTCCTGCAATTCCTTGCGCAGTGCCTCCGGGGAGTCGCCCAATTTGATGGAGGCCTCGCGCAGCGCCACAAAATCACTGTCCGCTTGCACCCGCTTGCCGTGGCAATCGAAGTGCAGGAACGGCCGATACAGCGGATCGCCCAGCACAATGCCCTGCCACGAAGTCACCGGCATCGCCATCCACGCGGCTTCCACCCAGGTAAAGCCGGCCAGCAGGCGCTGGTGGAGGATATCAAACTGGTGGGTCAGTTGCAGATAGGGCTCATAGACGTTGCCGATGGTGACGGCGGCGCCTCTCTCTAACAACGGAGCGCTCCAATTCTGGTTGGCGTTGGTCAATTGCTGGGCGCTGAATGAATGCAGGTGAATGGCCACGGCGCCCTTGCGGAAGCGGAACTTCGGATTGAGGAACGGCCCGCTCACATTCCAATCGTACCAGCCGTAATAGAGCGCGGCCTCGGACATCGGATAGTTTTTTGGCAGGGTGTCGTTAAAGCGGTCCACCACGGTGGGGATGCCGACGCGCAGGTTCTCCGTCACGATGTTTTCCAGCCACTTGTCGCCGTCGGGATATTTGTTAGCTATATCCACATACGCCCGTCCCCACAGGCCGTTGGCCTCGGTTTCCACGGCGTCGTGAATCATCCGCTCGGAGGTGGCCATGCTCGCCGCGTCGATCCGCGCGGTGAGCAGCAGAAACGGCAGATTTGCCTTGGTGATGGGGGTTTCGCTCTTGAAATACTTGTTGGCCAAGACCCCCTTGATCGGGAGGCCTTCAACGCCGAACATGGCCAACTCGGAATCGACCGCCGCGTCGTCGCGGCCGCTGATGGGATCTGCGGGTGCGTCCTTGGCGGGTTTGGTCTCGGGCTCCGGCTGGATCCGCAAGGGCACTCCGCGCATCGTGACGAGCACGCGGATTTTATTGGAAACAGGCAGGATGACATTGTTGCCGTCCCTGCCCCGCTCCCAAAACCGGCGTTTTTCAAACTCCAGGCGCAGCGGGTTCTGGAGGGTTGCGACGTAATCGGCGCGCGAGATATCGGCGGTGACCGGCATTTTCAGGCCGATGAGGTTGCCGGCAGGGATATTGCGCGACTCGCGGTAGATCGCGGCGAGTTTCACGGAATCGGGCACGGCGGTGTTGAAAAGCACCACCACCTCGTCGGGTCCGAGAGCGGCGGCGGGCAGCGGTGCCAGCCCGGTCAGCCCCATCAACAGCAGCGCGAAATACCTCATGCGCGAAAGCATGGCCGGAAATTCAAATCATGCAAGACCCGCCGACAGACCCGCCAACGAAACCTTCAGGCCGTCCCACGCCACCCGCACCCCGGGCGGCAGACTGCGGGTCAACCCGGTGTGCTCGTTTTCATGGCCCAGATGGGTCAGCCAGGTCTCCCCTGCCCCGCTCTCGGCCGCCGCAGCCAGCGCCTCGCCGAGCGAAAAATGGGTGTCGTGAGGGGCCGGCCGCAACGCGTCGAGCACCAGCACATCCACCCCCCGGAGCAATGCCATGGTGGCCGGCGGAATCCGTTTCACATCCGGCAGATAGGCCAGGCTGCGGGCCCCGGGCGCCTCAAACAAATAGCCGATGGTCTCCAACGCCGCATGCTCGACGGGCAGCGGCGTGATGCGCAACGCCCCATAGTTGAAGGCACCGTCGACCACCCGGGCATCCGGCTTGACGTAGCCTTGGTGGACGTTGGCCGGGGCAAACGCCCAACCGAACATCTGCTTCAAGCTCATCAGGCAGGCGGCCGTCGCATGCATCGGCAGCGGCCCGTTGCGGTGCCAGCAAAATGCCCGCAGATCGTCGAAACCCGCCACATGGTCCAAGTGCGCGTGGGTGTAGAGCACCCCGTCGAGCTCGCGCAGCCCTTCGCGCAGCGCCTGCTGCCGCAAGTCCGGCCCGGAATCCACCAACAAACTCAGCTCCCCCATCCGCAGCAGCACCGACGAGCGCAAACGCCGGTTCTTCGGATCGTCCGAGCGGCACACCGCACAGCCACAGCCAATCACCGGCACCCCCACCGAGGTGCCCGTGCCGAGAAATGTTAGAGAAATTGCATCCGCCACGGCCGAAGCATAACCAATGATCGACACCATGCCAAGCTTTGTAGCGACGTACACAGAGCGACAGCGCAGGCATTTGTAGCGGCGCGTCTATGACCGCCGCAGCGCAGGAATCGCCGCAGGGCGCAACCCATTGGCAGCGACGCTCACAGAGCGCCGCCACAGGCCCGCCCAACAACAACAAAACCGCAGCTGGCAAGCAGCTGCGGTTTTTTGATAGAGCGGGGAATCTCCGCAGAGGGCGCTTAACGCTTGGAGAACTGGAAGCGCTTGCGGGCACCGGGCTGGCCGGACTTCTTGCGTTCCTTCATCCGCGGGTCGCGGGTCAGGAAGCCCAACGGCTTGATGACCTTGCGGTTTTCCGGGTCCACTTGGGTCAGCGAGCGGCTGATTGCATGGCGGATGGCGATGGCTTGGGCGTGAATGCCCCCGCCCTTGACCACGACGCGGAGGTCGAACTTATTGACCAGCGCGAGCTGCTGGAAGGGAGCGAGAATGCTGTTCTGCAACTCGGCGGTGGGGAGGTATTCCTCGAAGTGGCGGCCATTGATGACGATTTGGCCGGTGCCTTCGGTCATCCAAACGCGGGCGACGGCGGTTTTGCGGCGGCCGGTGGCGCTGGTGGTGGGAGTGGCGGTCATGGGGGAGTATTCGTTAAATTAGCGGACTTCGTGGAGGGCGGGTTGCTGGGCTTCATGCGGGTGGTTCTCACCGGCATAAACCTTGAGTTTGCCATATTGGGCACGGCCGAGACGGGTCTTGGGGAGCATGCCCCACACCGCACGCTCGACCAGCAGGATTGGCCGCCGCTCGCGCACTTGGCGCGGGGTTTCCACATGCTTGCCACCGACGTAGCCGGAGAAGCGGGTGTAGATCTTGGCTTGTTCCTTGTTGCCGCTGAGGACAACCTTGTCGGCATTGATCACCACGACAAAATCGCCGGTGTCAACATGGGTGGTGAATATCGGCTTGTGCTTGCCACGGAGCAGGCGGGCTGCATCCACGGCGACCTGGCCGAGGACTTTGTCCTTGGCGTCGATCACATACCATTTGCGCTCGACTTCGTGCGGCTTGGCGGAAAACGTCTTCATGTGCTTGTATTTGAGGTCTTCGAGCGCGGCGAACGGCCACCGTCGCAGGCGAAGGGGGGCGCAATCTAGGGAGCGGCCACGGGGGTGTCAATCCGGAAATCACGGGTTTTTTCACAAATCTGAAATTTGCAGAAGTTTTGCCACAATTGCAACGCACGCTTGCCAAGCTGGCGGACACGCGGCAAGTTGAGCGCCCGCCGTCACAGGCACCCGCGATTCCCGCGATTTCCGCAATTCCCGCCAATACCCAGCCCGTCCCCCAGCCATGCCTGAGATCACCGAAAAAGAACTCCCGCAAAACCTCAAACCCCTTTGGCTCAAGGCCATCACCGCGGTTCAAACCACCAACTTGGCTTACGCGGTCAGCATCCTGCAGGCCGTCCTCAAGGACAGTCCGGGGTTTCTTGACGGCCGCAAGCTGCTGCGCAGCTGCGAGATCCAACTCTGCGGCGCGCCCAAGAAAAAGGGCGGACTCTTCGGCTTGCAGACCGGCGGCATGGGCCTGATGAAAATTTCCAGCCAGGCCAAGAAGGATCCGGCGGGCAGCCTGCCGCTCATCGAAAAGGAACTCGAAAAGGACCCGTATAACGAGGCCGCCAGCGAATTGCTGTTTGATACGCTGCTGCGCCTGGAGTTGTTTGAGTCTGCCGCCTTCGCCCTCGAAACCGTCCGCAAAGGCTATCCCGAAAACGCCAAGCTCCTCCACAAGCTCGCCGACTTCTACCTGACCCGCGAACAGCATCTCACCGCCTCTGATGTCTTCAACGACATCATCAAGCACCATCCCACCGACTCCGCCGCCATCAAGGGGTCCAAGGACGCATCGGCCCGCGCCTCGATGCAAAAACAAAAGTGGGACGAAAACGCCGATTTCAGCGCCCTCAAGCACAACGCTGCAGAAGCCGAGGAACTCGAAAAAGCCACCCGCACCGGTCTCACGAAGGAACAACTTGAAGAGCGCCGCGACCGCACCATCGAGAAATACAACGCCGATCCCAACCACCTCACCACCGTCAAGGATTTGGCCGCCATCTACGAACAACTCGAAGACTGGCACAACGCCCAAACGTTCTTTGATTGGGCCCACACCCTCAGCACCGGCGACGTCGCCCTCAGCCTCAAGGCCGGCCAAATGAAGGACCGCGCCGCTGAGGCAGACATGCGCGACCTCGAGACCGCCGCCGCCACCGATCCCGACAACGTCGAGCTGCAAGCCGCCCTCGCCGCGCACAAGGCCGAGCGCCTGGCGCTGGTGGTCACCGAAGCCAAACGCCGGGTGGATCAAAACCCCACCGATCCCCAACTGCGCTTCGAACTGGGCAACGCCCTCTATCAGGCCGGCGACCTCTCCGGCGCCATCCTCCATCTCCAACAGGCGACCCGCAATCCCCACATCCGCACCAAGGTGCTGCTGCTGCTGGGCCGCACGTTCAAGGCCAAGGGCATGTTCGACCTCTCCATCAAACAGTTGTCAGACGCCCTCGCCGACCTCCACGCCATGGACAACACCAAGAAGGAAGTCCTCTACGAAAAGGGCATCCTGCACACCGAAATGGGCGTCAAGGACCTGGCCCTCGATTGCTTCAAGCAAATCTATGAGGTCGATTACAGCTACCGCGATGTCGCCGAGCGCGTCGAATCGTCCTACCAATAGTCAACGCCGCGACGCGCGGGCCGCCCAGCCGCGTGGATAGTCGATCCGCGGATCCTCCGCTATCCACGCCCCTCCGGCCATGGCCCGCATTGCCCCCACCCGCCCGCGCTGCCGCCGCCTCATCAGCGGGTTGGCGCTGGCTTGCCTCGCACTGGTCTTACTAGCGCTGGCCCTGGTCACCGGCTGCCAAAGCCGGCTGATCTATTTCCCGCGCCCCTATTCACCGGGGGCGGCGGCGAAGTGGGCCTCGGCGACCTCCGGCCAAGCCATCGATTTCACCACCTCGCAAGGCCGGCAGCGGGCGTTTCTCCAAGGCGAGCGCCACCACCCACGCCGCCTCTGGCTCGTCTGTGGCGGCAATGGCAGCGTCGCCCTCGACTGGTCGGACTGGCTGCTGGCGCACGGCCCGCGCGAGGATGCCTGGCTGCTGGTGGATTTCCCCGGCTACGGCGACTGCCACGGTTCGCCGAGTCCGGCGACCATCCGCGAGTCCTTCCACCAGCTCGTGCCCCTGGCCATGCACCAACTCGGCTGGTCGCCGGACACCGACGCGGCCCGCCTCCGCATTTTCGGCCACAGCCTGGGCGCGGCCGCCTGTTTGATTGCGGCGGCCGATGAGCACATCCAGCGCGGCGTGTTGCTCGCGCCATTCACCAGCACCATGGACATGACCCGCGAGGTCACCGGCCTGCCGCTCGGATGTCTCCTCTGGCACCGCTTTGACAACTGCGCGCGCCTCGCCGACCTGGCCCGCCACGGCCCCGCCAAAATCACCATCCTCCATGGCATTCAGGACGAAGTCATCCCCATCGCCATGAGCCGCCAACTCGCCGCACGCTACCCCGCCGTGGTCGAACTCCGCGAAATTGACCGCGCCAGCCACAATACGATCCAGCAAGATCATGCCGGGGCGCTGGCCCAAGCCATCCGCGAGGCCGGACAATAAGCGCCCCGCCTCGCCCACGACCAGATCCCACGATCAGGCTTGCTTTTTTCAAAAAAATTGATACTTACTCCGTATTGGCACTAGCCCCGTTCATTATGAAAACGCTCCGCAACGCCGTCGCCGCGAGTTTGGCCCTCGCCTTCACCGCCGCTGCCGCCCCGCGGTTGCTGGTTTCCACGCCATCGATCACTCCTGAATGCGATATCCAGGTCATCTTCGATGTGCCGGTCACCCCGCCCGCAGGGCTGGGGAAAACCGTGCCTAACACCTTGCTCGAAGTCAGCCCCGCCCTGCCCGGCAAACTCATCTGGAAGGCCCAGAACATCGCTCAGTTCGTGCCGGAGCAAGTCCCGACGATGGGCACCACCTATCAATTTTCCATCGCCCGCGACCAGCATCATCTCGATGCCTCGCCGATTCCTGCGGGGCCTTTCGCGTCCTTTGCCAGCGAGCCGCTGCAAGTCAGGTCCGCCACCACCCAGAACCGCTGGTCTCCGGAGTTCTCGCCGGCCACCGCCGAGTGGTTGGTCTTTTTCAACGATGACGTCACTGCGGCCACCGCCACCCCCTTCATGGGATTCGTCTCCAAGTCCGGCCAGCAAGTCGCAGCCAAACTCGTGCAGGCCACCGTCGCCCGCACCGGCATGGACCTCTCCAGTTACCGTTCGTGGGCGCAGCGTGGCCAAAAGGTCCCCATGCCCGCCGCGGCAGCCCCCTCCCCCGCCCCCGATACGCCTGTTCCCAACGCCATCGTCGCCAGCCCTCTCACCCCGCTGCCGCCCGGTGAAGAATGGAATTTCATCGTCAAAAAAGGCCTGCCCAACACTGCGGCCGATACCCGCGCGCTCGCCGATTCCTCCTATCAAATCGGCACCATCGAGCCGTTCCAAGTCGAGGCCCTCGCCCCTCGCGTCACCACCGAGAGCCCGCGCGAAATCATCGTCACCTTCAATCAACTCGTCCCAAAACCGCTGCCAGCCGATTTCCTGGCCACCTGCGTGTCCCTCACCCCCCGCCCCGCCGACCTCAGCGCCACGGTGGAGGACCGCGAAATCCATCTTCACGGGAATTTTGCCGACACCGACCACTTCACCCTGACCCTCAAGCCGCCGTTCGCCTCCAAGGTCGGCCATCCGCTCGCTGCGGCCATGACCAAGGAACTGGCGTTTGAGCGGCTCGACCCAGAACTCATTCTGCCCAGTCACGATCAAGCGCAGCTCGCCAGTGGCAGCCGCAGCTACCGGCTTCAAACCGTCAACCTCACCGACCTTCACATCCGCGTCAAACAACTCAGCGGTCTCGATGCGATCCGCGCCTATCAGGGATACCGCAGCTATTCCGGCGGCGAAGCCGACGCCAACGGCACGCCAAAAGCCGCCCCCCTGCCCTTCTCGCTGGTCGCCGGCACCGCCCTGCCGGAACGCAACATCGCCCTCGGCAACCCGGTCGATACCGCCAAGGAAATCACCCTCAACTGGGACGAACTGCTGCCCGACAAGGCCCCCAACGCCATTCTCTTCCTCGACGCCACCGGCTCACCCCACCCCGCCTTGAAAAAATCCGGCCACTGCTCGGCCCAAGCCATCATTCAGCTCACCGACATCGGCCTCGCCTGGAAAACCACCGCCAACGAGGCGTTCATCTATGCGTTTTCCTGCGCCACCGGCAAACCGCTGCCCGGCGTGAACATCGAGATTTTCGGCGAGGACGCCGCCCATCTATCAGCCGCCGCCACCGATGCCTCAGGCCTCGTCAGCGTCGCCCGCCCCAAAGCCGCCCGCCACCTCCGCGCCTCGCTCGGCCAGGACACGTTCATCACCGCCTTCGATGCCTCGCTGGCCATCGTCGGGCTGTGGCATTTCCCGGTCCATTACACCTGGGAAAAGCTGCCGGAGGCCGCCCGCCGCGCCTTCCTGTTCACGGATCGCTCGCTGTATCGGCCCGGCGAAACCGTCCGCCTCAAAGGCATCGTCCGCTCACTGCGCGGCAACACCATCGAACCGTGCCCGCCCGCCGCCGCCCGCATCGTCGTCATCGATCCCACCGAAAAAGAAATTTTCACCCAGCCGGTGACCCTATCCGCCAGCGGCGCGTTTGACCTGAGCTACACGCTGCCCGCCTCCCAAACCGGCACCCACCTCATCCGGCTCGAATTCCCCGCCGACCTCGCCGCCGCCAAAGCCACCGAGGATTGGGAGGTAAAGGAAGCCCTGTCGAACAATGCCAGCTTTGAAATCCCCCTCCGGGTCGAGGAATTCCGCCGCAACGCGTTTGAAATCACCCAGACCCTCGCCCCTCCGGCCACCGCCGCCACCAGCGTGCAAGCCGCACTCAACGCCCGCTACTATCAGGGCCAGCCGGTCGCCGCCGGCAAGGTCAAGTACAACTCGCGCATCACCGACACCAACCCGTATCCGGACCGCTTCCGCGATTTCCTCTTCGGCAACCATCGCAGCGAGGACTGGCGCTACTGGTATCACTACTTCGGCTGCCGCTGGAACGACGAAGGCGACGAGGGCGACGGCAACGCCGGTGTGGCAGTCACCCAATCGCAGGGCGAAACCATGCTCTCTGCAGATGGCCAAACCGCAGTCTCCATCCCCCTGCCACAGACGGATTTTCCCACCGCCCGCGAAGTGCTCGTCGCCTCGGAAGTCACCGACGCCAACAACCAGACCCTGACCGCCAGAACCACCACCACCGTCCATCCCGCCGCCATCTACATCGGCATCTCGCGCGTCGATACCCTCGTGCGCGCCGGCGAGCATGTGCCGCTGCAAGTCGTGGCGATCACCTCGGACGGCAAGCCGCTGACCACTGCCACCACCGTCAAGGCCACCCTCACCCGCGAAGTCAACAATGCCGTCAAGGCCCAAACCGACAGCGGAGCCACCACCACCCGCAACGACGTGCACGAGGAAACCGTGAGCAGCGCCGACCTCACCATCGAGGCTGGCGCCTCCGCCGCCAAAGGCCAGACATTCACCGTCACCCCGCGCGATAGCGGCCTGCATTTTCTCACGCTGCGCGGCACCGATGCCGAGGGCCATGCGTTTGCCACCGTCACCAGTTTCCATGTCTATGGCACCAAGGAATTCCCCTGGCTCTATGAGGACGGCCTGCGCGTGAAACTCGTCGCCGAGAAAAAATCCTACCGCCCCGGCGAAACTGCCCGCTTGCTGGTCCTCTCACCCATCGAAGGCACCGCGCTGGTCACCATCGAACGCGAAAAAGTCCTGCGCTCGTTCCTAACAGAACTAAAGGCCGACAACCCGGTCATTGAAATCCCCCTCGGCCAGGACGATGCGCCCAATGCCTGCGTGTCCGTCCTCATCATCAAGGGCGCACGGGAATCCGCCCGCGAGCACAAGGAACCCCAACTCCGCCTCGGCTATTGCGAACTGCTCGTCGACGACCTCCGCGACCGCCTCGCCGTCACCCTCGCCGTCACCGCCAACACCCCTGCCGCCCCCACCCAATCCATCACCACCGATGCCGCCGCCACCGTGCCTACTTTCCGCCCCGGCGACATGGTGACCCTAACAGGAACAGTGAGCCTGCCCGACGGTTCCCCCGCCGCCAATGCCGAACTGACCCTCTATGCCGAAGACGAAGGCACCCTCGCGGTGATGGGCTACAACACGCCCGACCCGATGGCCTTCTTCTATGCCCCGCGCTTTCTGAGCGTGGATACCGGCACCTCGTTTTCCACCTTCATCTCGGAAAACCCCGAACTCCAACAATTCTTTAACAAGGGCTTCTTCATCGGCGGCGGCGACGACCTGAGCAAACTCGCCGAACTCATGCGCAAGAACTTCGACCCCTGCGCCACCTGGGCCCCTGTCGTCACCGCTGATGCCGCAGGCAAATTCAGCCACTCCTTCAAGGTGCCCGACACCCTCACCCGCTATCGCCTCATCGCCATTGCCCAGCACCAAGCCGCGCACTTCGGCAGCACCGAGTCCTCCATCATCGTCAACAAGCCGCTGATGTTGGAACCCCAAACCCCGCGCTTCGCCTATCAGGGAGACTCGCTCAAGCCACAGGTGCTCGTCCACAATGCTTCCCAACTCAGCGGCACCTGGTCAGTCACCTACACCGCCCACGCCGCCACCGGCACCCCCGTGTGCCGCTCGCTCGCGCCGGCCACCCAAACCGTCAACCTCGCCGCCGGCGCCTCCGCCACCCTGGTCTTTCCCAGTGTGTTGGAGAATACCGGCGAGGCGGTCTCGTCCTGGCAGGCGGTCCCCGTCTCGCTTTCCGGCAAGGAGCTAACACCCGAACTGACCCGATCCCTGTCCGACTCGGTGGAGGCCCGCTACCCGGTGACCTATCCGATGCCGCTGCTCCGCCAATACCAATTCGTCAAATATGACCAACCGGGCACCAAGCGGAACCTGCTAGAAAGTCTCGACCCAACCCTCCTCGACGGCCGCGGCGAGCTCAACCTCGAGCTTTCCACCTCGCCCCTCACCCAGGCCTCCGGCGCCGTCGATTACCTCCTCACCTACCCGTACGGTTGTGTCGAGCAAACCACCTCGTCGCTCATGCCCTGGTTCACCGTCGGCCCGCTGCACGCCGTCGTTCCCGCCTTTGCCAACATCCCACCAGAAAAGGTCAAAGCCGCCATTCAGGCCGGCGCCAACCGCTTGCTCTCCATGCAACTCGCCGATGGATCGTTCGCCTATTGGGCTGGCGGCACCGAGACGGCCAAATGGGCCAACTCGTATGCCAGCCTCGGCCTGCTCCTCGCCAGCAAGCATGGCGCCAACGTCCCCGCCTCCGCGCTTGAGAAAATCACCACCTATCTAGCAACCTCACTGCGCGGCCTGTCCAAAGTCAAGTCGTCCAGCGACCTCGATGAGGCCGCCCGCTCGCTGTGGGTGCTCGCCTTGGCCGGCAAGCCGCAGCCGGCCTATCAAAACCTCATGGAGCAGCGCCTCGCCGAGTTATCGCCCGCCGCGCGCTGCCTGCTCGCCCTCGCCATCGTCAACTCCGGCACCAAGGCCGATATCGCCACCGCCAAGCAAATCCTCAACTCGAAAAAGCCAGCCACCCTCGCCCCCGATGACTGGATGCCCTACTCGACCGATGATGCTCTCAAGCTCCTCGCCTGGACGGCGGTGGATTTCAAAACCAAAACCACCACCGCCGCCCTCGATCGCCTGCTCAATGACCGCAACCCGTACGGCCACTGGCACAACACCTGGGTCAACAGCTGGAGCCTGTTGGCCATCTCGTCCTACGCCGGCCGCGACAACGCCGATGCCAGCCCCTCCACTCTCACCCTCGAAACCCCGGACGCTACCCAGACCATCCAACTCACTCCTAGCAAGCCAAGCGCCGCCGCCGCGTTCACCCTCAGCGCCGGCCTCCAGCTCGCCCTCACCGATGACAAGCCGGCCTTCGTCCGCCTGCAGCTCGCCGCCAAACCCCAGATCGCCCCGCTCAAACCCGTCGCCACCAATGGCCTGTCCATCGACCGATTCTACGAGCGCGTCAATGCCAACGGCACCTTGGAGGTCCTAACCGAGCCGGCCGTTGGCGATCTCATCCGCGTCTCGTTGCGCGTCACGCTGCCCAAGGACGACACCCGTTATCTGGTCATCGAAGACCCGCTCGCAGCGCTGTTTGAGACCGTCAACAGTGCCTTCAAGTCCCAGAGCTCCGCCCTCGGCATCGCCACCAGCGATAACAACTGGACCGTCAGCCACTCCGAACTGCGCTCCGACCGGGCCGTGTTCTTCCTCGATGAAGTCGGCCACCGCGGCACCTACACCCTCACCTATCTGGTCCGCTGCACCCTCGCCGGCGCCTCCACCGCCCCGCCTGCCAAGGTCGAGTCAATGTACGACCCGTCCCAATTCGCCCTCTCCGCCTCGCGCAACTTCAGGACCCAGTGAAGCCACAGCATTGTTAGGGCACGAGTTCGGCGCGGTATTTGGTGAGCAGGCGGTTGGCCAGTTCCCAGGCATCGCCCCGCGGGGTGGTGGCGAACCCCGGGTCGGCACTTGCGGCCAACCAGCGCTCTTCGAAAGCGGTGCGCCACTCGGTGAAGGCCGCCTTGTCCAGCGGTTTGGCCTCAACCAGTGCTGTGTCCATGCGCTTGATGTATTCACTCCATCGCTCAAGGTAATAGCTCCGCATCAGGCCGTTCCACTGCCGGTTGCCGTAATCGTCCAGACAGGCACCCGCGGTGTGCCAGGTGGTGATGATCTGCCGCGCGTCGTGCTCGTAATACGCCTGTTCGGCCGCCGTCGCACCCCACGCCCGGGCATCCGCAAGCCACCGGCCGAGCAAAAACTCGTGGCGGGTTCCCAGCAACTCGTCAAGGTCCCGGCCGATCCCCAGAAACAACCCCGCCTCACGACGGAAATCCGCCAGATGCTTGGCCTCCGCGGCCACCTGCATCCGGGCCTGCACGATGGCGGCCTGGTTGCTGAGCGCCTGGCGCGTGAGATTGACCATGTCGAATTGATAGCCATCCGCCTGCCGGCAGGCCGGCGCGGCCTTGGCCATTTGGTAGACGGCGGCCACGAGGTCGCTCTGCTGATAGGGATAGGTGTGGTCGCTCCAACGATTGCTGGGGGCGGACTTGTAGTCGTCCTGCGGCAGGCCTTGGAAAATCGTGCCGTGGCCCCAGATGCCGACCGCCTGGTCGAGCAGCACTTTTTCCGCCAGGATCTCCCAGGCATGCAGCACCGCCGCATCGGCCCGCCCGCCGCGCCGCGTGGCGTAGTCGGCCACCCACGCCTTGAGATCAACGGCGGCGGCGGAGTGCCACGGTTGCTCCAGGAGCAAATCGTAGGCGAGCGGATTGACGCTGAGGCCCTCGAGGGTGGAGCCCACACCCCGGCAGTTGGCGACCGTTAGGGCTTGTGTGAGACGGCTGGAGAGCTTGTGGATCGGGCCTACCAACTGGGTGCTGCCGCCGAAGTTGGCGAGATAACACCAGATGAACGGGGCCCCATAGAAGTTATCGCTGCGCCGGAAAAACTCCGCCTCCTCGCACACATAATCCAGATAAACCAGCTTGCCGGGTGGCACCGCATGGGTCATCGCGGCAAGTCGCGGCGCGGTCCATTTCTCGTCATAGTAAAACGTCCATGACATCTGATACCAGACGGCCTCCGGATCCGCCTCGGCCATGCCGGAATAGATCGAGCGGCTCACACTGGCCAGATATGCGGGTTCCCAACTCGGCGGCGGGATCTCATTGAACGGATCCGCCCCATACAGATGGTCGCTGCCGTAAAGCGCGCTCTGTTGTTTGAGATATCGCACCTGGATCTCGCCGAACAACGGGTCGGTCGGATCGATGAACCAGGTGGCGTAGCGGGCGTCCATATCGCCCCAACCGGGGGTGATGCCGGTGATCCTGGCATCGGGTTTGACGGATTTGAGCGCTTCCGGCACATGCCCCGCGAACCCGCCGAGGATGGGCTTCATGCCCAGCGCGCGGGCCTGACCGAGAATCCGTTGCTGGAGTTTGCGCTGCCCCTCGATGTAGGACATGGGCAGCGGCCCGCCCCACTTGTCGAGATTGGCCATGCGGTGCCACGGCAGGTGGGCCGGCGCGGTGAAGTAGCCGCGGATCTGCTCGTCGGTTAGACCATACGATTTCCAAACTTCCAGCCAAACCGCCTCCTGTCCGCATTGCAGCAGTGGCCGGTTGATGCCGTTCATCGCCATCCAGTCGATGAAGCGCTGCCATTGGTCCCAATTCCACCACGGCATCGTGTAGCCGTAGGTGCAGTAATTCAAAAAGAAGCGCTCGGCGGCGGCGCATGCCTGATGGACCTTGGCGGCGGGCAGCGGCAACTCGCCCTCAAAGTGCAGCGGGCCGGCCGCCTGCCAGTCGAAATCAATCTTCGCCTCGTGGCGCAAGTACCAGTTGAAGGCCATCGCCAGGCTCAGCCCGTTGTTACCGCGCAACACAATCCTGCCCGCTGCCGGCTCAATCTCAAACACGTCCTTGCCGTCCTCTGCAGGCATCAACTCCACCCCGAAGCGATCCGCCTGCTGCGGCAGCACCCGCCGGATCAGTTCGTTAGCTGCCGACAGGGCGGCGGGTTCCGCTGCCGATGCCCCGCCCTGCGCCGGGGCTAGCAACTGAAGTGCTGCCGTTAGAAGCAGCGCGATGATCGATATTGTCTTGCTCATGGTCATTGGATTCTCTCACAGGTTGGCGTGGTCCATCACGCGGCACGGCAGCCTAGCGTGCCAGAGCCCGCCCGCACAGCCGGTTCCAACCCCGGCCGCATGTACAACCCTTGGACATCCCACACCCTGCGGTGGCGGCATGGCCGGCACGCCGGTGAACCGTGCTGTGTGCGGCGGATCCGTGCGGATAGAGACAGCCGCCAAATCCGAGTTGTTTTTTACGGCAGGCACTTGACGTCGGGTGCCAATCGGCTGTAAACGGACCGTCATGTTCACCCGACCCGCAGCAGCCATCGTTCCATTTTGTGCGTTCGCCTTCACTGCGCCCGCAGTCTTTGCGGACGGCCCGTTTTACGGCGATCCGCCCGACGCCACCCATCCGTGGGCACTTCATGACATGAACCGGCCGCAACCGCCGCTGGTCACACCGGGCAGCTTCAGCACCACCGAGCAACCCGGCCGCCCGCCCTCCGATGCGATCATCCTCTTCGACGGCACCGACGCCACGCTCGGTAAATGGGAGGCTGACAAAAATCCCCCCGAACCGACCAGATGGATCGTCAAGGACGGCTCCTTGCAATGTGTGCCGGGATCCGGCTACATCCGCACCAAGGCGGAATTCGGCGATTGCCAACTCCACGTCGAGTGGGCCGCCCCGCTCAAAGTCGAGGGCAACAGCCAGGGCCGTGGCAACAGCGGCATTTTCCTGATGGGCCAGACCGAAGTCCAGGTGCTCGATAACTATGAGAACCCAACCTATCCAGACGGCACTGCCGGCTCGGTCTATGGCGTCAATCCGCCGTTTGCCAACGCCCTGCGCAAGCCCGGCGAATGGCAGGTCTATGATATCATCTTCCGGCGGCCCATTTGCAAGGACGGCAAGGTGCTCGACGGCGGCCGCCTCACCGTGATGATGAACGGCGTGGTGGTGCAGGAAGCCACTCCGCTGGAAGGCGGCGGCGGCCACAAGGCCCGCACCCAGGATCATGCCATGCCTGACAAGGGACCGCTCAAATTGCAAGACCACGGCAACCCGGTGCGCTATCGCAACATCTGGTACCGGCCGCTGCCCGCGCGCGCCATCGATGGCGGCGACATGGGAGCGATGACCCCGGAGGCCGCGACTGCCAAGAAACAGGCCATCGCCAGGACGATCCGCGGCGATGCCGACAAGCTGCAAGGCCTGGCCAAACTGCGCCGCCAAATGGAGTCGCTCTGCTATGAGCCCGATACCGCCACCCTGTTCCGCGTCGAGGCCAGCCTCACCGCTTGGCTCGCCTCGGTGAAGCAGACACCCGCCTCCGGCATGGAAGCCAAAAAGGGCGAGATCATGCAAATGCGCGAGGCCGTTGACTACATGACCCATTTCAAATTCCTCCCCGATAGCAACCCGACCAAGTCCGAGATCGACAAGATCATCGATGCCAATGGCTGGAAAAAGTAAGCCGCACAAGCCGTAGCGGTGTGTCTAATCAGTTAGGAAAACAATCAATACAGTAGAACCATGCAAACGACAGAGCAATTGAAGACAGTCAAATTTTACAGCGGAGAAGTAACGCCACTTGAAATGCACAAGGTGCGGGTGGTGCAGAAGCTAACACTTTTGCCGATTGAGGAGCGCAAGCAGGCTATTTTCGGAGCCGGTTTCAACACCTTCCTGCTGCAGAACAAGGACGTCTATCTGGACATGCTGACGGATTCCGGGACCAACGCGATGAGCGACAATCAGGTGGCGGCCATGAGCGTTGCCGACGACTCGTATGCGGGCTCTGCCAGTTACTACAAACTCGAGAAGGCCATCAAGGAGGTGTTCAACCAGAAGTACTTCCTGCCGGTGCATCAGGGACGGGCTGCGGAGCACATTATTTCCAAGGTGTTTGTGCAACCGGGCAAGGTCATTCCGATGAATTACCACTTCACCACCACCAAGGCCCATTTCGAGATGGCCGGCGGCGTGGTCGAGGAGATCTACACCGACGAGGCGCTCAAGATCAAGAGTTCGTTCCCGTTCAAGGGGAATATGGATATCGCCAAGCTCAACGCGGTGATCGCAAAATGGGGCGCCCAAAATGTGGCCTTCATCCGCTTTGAGGCCGGCACCAATCTGATTGGCGGCCAGCCGTTCTCGATGCAGAACCTGCGCGAGGTTTCCGCGATTGCCAGGACCCATGGCATCAAGCTGTTGATGGATACCAGCCTGATCAACGAGAACCTCTATTTCATCAAGATCCGCGAGCAGGGCTATCAAGACAAACCCCTCAAGGAAATCCTGCATGAGATGCTCAGTTATACCGACTTCTCGTACTTCTCGGGCCGCAAGGTCACCTGCACGCGCGGCGGCGGCATCTGCACCAACAACCATGACATCTACATGCAGATGCGCGACCTGGTGCCGCTCTTCGAGGGCTTCCTCACCTACGGCGGCATGAGCGTGCGCGAAATCGAGGCGATGGCCGTCGGCCTGTATGAGACCCTCGATTTCGACGTCATCAGTCATTCACCCACGTTCATCAAGTATCTGGTTGATTCACTCGACCGCCGGGGCATTCCGGTCATCACTCCTGCCGGCGGCCTGGGTTGCCACCTCGACGCCCGCGCGTTTGTCTCGCACTTGCCCCAAACCCAGTATCCGGCCGGCGCACTCGCGGCGGCCCTGTACATAGCCGCCGGGGTGCGCGGCATGGAGCGCGGCACCATCTCCAGCGTGCGCGACGCCGACGGCAACGATGTGCTCGCGGATGTGGAATTGCTCCGCCTGGCCTTCCCGCGCCGGGTCTTCACCCTATCGCAAATCAAGTACGTCGAAGACCGCACCCAGTGGCTCTACGATAACCGCCACCTCATCGGCGGCCTCGAATGGACCGAAGAACCCCCCGTGCTGCGCTTCTTTGTCGGCAAACTCAAGCCGATCGGCAATTGGGTCGACAAGCTCGTGGCCAAGTTCCGGCTGGATTTGGGCGATAGCCTGTGAGACACCGGCCGCGGCGGGCGCTGATAGATATAGGGACGGCATATTGATTTGTGCCGCTCCCTCGTCGGGTCCGGCCGGGCGGAGCTCCCGCATCCGGCTCACCACTCGGTGGTTTGCCCCGTAACGGAGACTGGCAAATCCTGCTCGATCGCCTTGAGCGTCAGGAACACCTCGTTCCAGCGGCGCAGGCGCGGCTCGAGCGCGCGTTTCTCGGCCGCCAGATGGCGGCGGATGGCCGCCAGCGAATCCGCGTAATCCTGGAACACGATGCGCAGCGCTTCCTCGTAGTCGGAGCGCAGGGTGCTGGCATAGGCTCCACAGGTATCTAGCAACCTCTCGTGGAACTCCGCGATCAGGGACTTGCGGGTGAGACGGCCGATGAGCAGGCCGGCGATGCAGAAAGCCGCCGACAGACCGCAGAGCGCCAGCGGTGCCCACGGCAGCGCCAAGGCACCACAGGTGGCACCCGCAGCCAACAAGAACAAGGTCATGAAGGTGAACGATTTCAAGGCTACGTTGCGGCGCAACAGGTCCTTGCCCAGCTGGTGACGGAGGTTCAAGTTACCGATGCCTTGGCTGGCCGCGCTGCCGAGGCGTTGCACGAAGCGCCGCCGCGCGACGGCCAGCGTGTCGTCGAGGTGCACTGCGTCGCCCAGATCCACGCCCAGGGCCTGGCGCACGCGGGCGGCGACGTCGTCCCAGTGGCTGCGGCAGGCATCGGCGACTTCGCCGCCATCGGTCTGGGCCACGGCTTCCACGGTGGCCTGCAGGCGGGCGATGATCACTGCTTCCATCTCCTGGCTGGTGCGATCGCCGACGAAGAGGCGCCACACCGAGCGGGCCACCCCGAGACGTTTTCCGAGCAATTTCGCCACGCCCACCGACTCGGTTTGGAAGACCTCCGCCACTCCTGTGAGGTGGCGCGGCAGGCGGCTGAGGAATTGCTCTCGCATGCCGTCAATTTCGCGTTCGATGGTTTCCAACAGGCTGCCGTGGGAATGGATGCCGCGGGTTTGGCTGTCGATTTGCTCATCGACGCGGCGCAAGGCGGCGGCGGCCTGGGCCCGCCATTTTTCCAACAAATCACAGCGGGCCGGGGCGGAACAAACGTGGCGGGAAATGAACTCCTCGAGCGCCGGATAGCCGCTGGCCACCAGCTCAGCCAGCGCCGCGGCACCCGGCGGGGTGGCGAACTTGGCGTCGCAGGCGAGCTTGGCGGACACGGCAAAGAGCGGCGGGACCTGGCCGATGCGCTTGAGTGCCAAATCGCGCAGGTGGCCGAGAATCACCGCAATGTCAGCGGGCGCACGTTGATCGATTTGCTGGAGAATAAACACGACCTGCCCAAGTGCCTGCCGGGGCAGGCGCGAGACAAAGTTCCAAGTGGCCGCGCCCCACGGGTTGGACACCGGAAACACCACGAAAATCACTTCGGCTGCCGCCACCAGGCCGTCGGCCTGCGGCTGCCACTCGGTGCTGGCCGCATTGGTCCCCGGCGTGTCGACGAGTTGGAAGTCGCGCAGGAAATCCAACGGCCGGCAGCGCTCCTCCAGCAGCCCGGCGACCGCAGTCTCGCTGGCGCGCCCGCCGTGGCGATAGTGGATCACTTTTTTAGTTTCCGGCAAGCGGCTCACGCTGCACAGCTCGGTGCCGAACAGTCCGTTGAGAAAGGTGGATTTGCCGGCATTGACCTCGCCGCAGACCACGAAAAGAAACGGCGGGCCCAAGCCCCGGGCCACCTCGGCCAGCGGCAACAGCCCGTCGAGATGGGTGCCGGTTTCCGCGGCGAGCGCGGCAATGTCCGCCATCACGTCGGACAAGCGTTCGCGGGCTGCGAAGTAACGCTCGCCGAGCATGCGATTGGGTCGGGGTGGCGGGGATTAAGGTGCAGGCACTTCCACCGCCGTGTGAGCGGTGGCCGACTCGGCCTTCATCGCCAGCAACTGCGAGACGGTGACGAATTTAAAGCCGCGCTGCAGCAGCCCATCCAGAGTGGCGGGCATGGCATCGACGGTTTGGGAGTGCAAATCGTGGGCCAGCACGATGCTGCCTGCGGTGGTGCCGCTGAGAATGCGGGAGCACACCACGCTGGGACCGGGCCGCTTCCAATCCAAGGGATCGACCGACCACAGGATGATGGGGTAGCCGAATTCGGCGTTCACCCACTCGCGCTGGCGTTGCAGCATGCCGCCGTAGGGCGGGCGCAGGGTGCGGGGCTGCACCCCGGCGGCGCGGACCACGGCGTCGCGGGTGCGGGTGAGTTCGAGGCGGATTTCCGAGTCGCTCATTTTTGAGAACAGCTTGTGAGAGTAGCTGTGATTGCCGATTTCATGGCCTTCCGCCACCACGCGGCGCACCACTTGCGGATAGAGTTCAGCGTTGCTGCCCACCATATAGAACGTGGCCTTGATGTTGCGGGCGCGCAGCATGTCTAGCAAACGCGGGGTATTTTGCGGATGCGGGCCATCGTCAAAGGTCATGGCAATGTACTTGTCATGCACCGGCACCCGCGAAAACGAAATCCCGGCCCCCTTGGAAAAGTCCGAACCCAAGTCCATGTCCGGATTGCGGGGCACCGGACCGTGCAACTCGGGGGTGTGGTAGGCCCTGTTATTGGTCGTTTTCACCGGCCCATAGGCCGTCGCCGGAGGCGTGGGCGGTTTGGGTTTGTCGGATCCGCAACTGCCCAGCGAGGCCGAGAGCAAAACCAAACCTAAGACAGCAATCAGACGTTTCATCGGGGAATTCAGTGCGGTGCGCATGCGGGAGTAGGACCCCAATATCGACCAGCAATGCGATTTGTCACGCCTCGATTTGTCCACACGCGGCGAAGCGCTCGAGCAACGGCCGCAAGGCGGCCACGGTGGCGGCCGGCCACAACGCCTGCGGGGTCATGATCGCGCCGTCCAGCGAGCGGTGTTCGGGCCAGTCGGGCACGGCGGGAATCCGCGCGATGGCGGCGGCCAGAATCCGTCTGGCGGCCGCGACGTTGGCATGCAGGTGGCCGATGATGGCGCCGGCGCTGACCGGTTCCTCCTCGGTTTTCCAGCAATCGTAGTCGGTGATCATGGCGAGGGTGGCGAGCGCGATCTCTGCCTCCCGCGCCAGCTTGGCCTCGGGCAGATTGGTCATGCCGATGACGTCGAAGCCGAGCTGGCGGTTGACCCGGCTTTCGGCGCGGGTGGAAAACGCCGGGCCGTCCATGTTCACGTAGGTGCCGCCATCGTGGCAGACGAGTCCATCTCCAATGACGCACTCGTGCAAAATCGAGCGCAAGCCGGCACTCACCGGTTCGGCAAACCCGACATGGGCGACGATGCCCTTGCCGAAAAACGTGTGCTGCTCGCGGCTGCTCATGCGGTCAAAATACTGGTCCGGCAACACCACGTCGCGCGGCCGGTATTGCTCGCGCAAACTGCCCACCGCCGTGACGCAAATGAGCCAGCGCACGTTGAGGCTGCGCAGCGCCCACAGGTTCGCCCGATGGTTGATCTCGCCAGGCAGCAAGCGGTGGCCCCGCCCGTGCCGCGGCAAAAACCACACCTGACGTCCTGCCAAGCGGCCGCCCACCAGCACGTCCGAGGGCTCGCCAAAGGGCGTCTCCACCACCCGCTCCGCAGATTTTTCAAAGCCTTCCAATTCGTAAAGCCCGCTGCCGCCGATGACGCCGATTGCTGAATCCATGCCCATTGCTAGCGTCCTGCGCGGCAACCCGCAAGCGCGGAAATGAGTTTTACGCATGCTTGACTACCCGGGCGCGGCTACCCCAGGCCCCTAACCAGTTATGAAAGCTTCCGTAGCCCTCTCCCTGCTGGTGTTGATCAGTCCGCTGTGTGCCGCGCCAATCGATGATGCGGTGGCACTGTTGCAATCGCGGAAATTCCCTGCGGCGGCCACTGCGCTTGGTGCCCTGCCGGCGGACGCCGGTGCCCCGGGATACGCGGCATTCCTCAAGGCGCTGAGTCTCCACCTGGCCGGCCAACAAGACGAGGCGATCGCGGCGGCGGCGGATCTAACAGCATAGGAGTTTCAGAACGCCATCAACGCATGGTCCCGGCTCATCGCCAAATCCCGCCACCGAGGAGTCCTCGCTGGCACTCTACAACACCTCAGCGCTGATCCTGAGCGACGAATGTGCTGGTGGAAAGCGCGCGCCGCGAGTTGCTGGCCAATGTCATGAATGGTGCCGACAAAAAAAACCTGGCCGCCGCAAATGTCTTGGTAAGTGACGGAGAAAATAGCCTCTTACCGAAATTCGAGCCTGACCGGACCGATCAATCCTGAGACCGGCGAGCCTCGATACATCGTCGGAACCGTGCTGTAATGATTGGCCAGCGTGTTGTACACCAGAACTTCAACCTTGTTATCCCCGCTCCTAACAAGCCCGGAGATATCCACCTTCCACGGCGGCGACACCTTCACCCCGGCCAATTTCCCGTTCACCCGCACTTCAGCCGAGGCGGCAACTGAACCGAGGTCGATGGTCACGCGCCCATCCGCTTGTTCCTTGGTGAGCGCAACCGTCTTCCGGTACCATCCGCCGCCGGAATAACTGGCCAGCCCGTCAATTTTCGACCAGTCGCCGAGCGGAATCCGCCCGACTCCGCAATCCAGCAGGATGGGCTCCGGCAAGGCCGCCCCGCCGTAACACCCCCTGGCCTGTTCAATTCTCAGCGCGACATGCACCGGTACTGCGGCCGGCCTTTCGATCTCAACCCGGTACGTCACCGCGCTCTCGCTGGCATCTCCTGGGTATGCCGCTTTGCCAATCTTCGCCGCTAGTTGCTTGCCGTCCACCCACACCGCCACCTTGCCGCGCGCGGTGATGGTCAGCCCCTTCAATCCGGGCGGCGAAACAAACCGGTACCAGCCGCTCGGCTGTTTTTCACCGGGCCGCGTATCAAATTTCAATACTTCATCCTTGTTATACCAGCGCATCGCAAGCTCGTTGGGCTTGAATATCGGCTGACCGGCATCGGCCGCGCCGCCTGGCTCATCCAGCTTCGGAGGCCCGTTCGGATGCTTCGCCCACAAACTCTCGGGGAAATTTGCAATCTTCTCCGCCTGCTGCCAGTCCGTTGCATTGAACGCCATGTCCTGCCAGCCTTTCACCTCTTCCTTCGTGCTCAGCCAGGTGGCATCCGTCCCGACGCGTTGCTCGCCCGCGACGTATTCGGCGATCAGCCCCATGGCGCCGCCGCCGTTATGCGCCTTGATCGCAATGACATTGGCACCGGCAACCAGTGCCTTGGCAAGATCGTATTGCTGCACGCTTTGCCAATTGGTGCCGCTTCCGATTTCTTTCCCGTTGACAAAAAGGGTGTAGGCATCGTCGCACGTAATCCTGATGCGGGCCTTCAGCGGCATTTTCGCGATCTCGATCTTCTTCCTGAAATACCGGTCAATGGTCCCGTCCTTGTTACCTGGACACCAAATCCACGACGCCGCGTCGGAGAATACGGCAACGCCGGCAATCCCATCCTCCGTCTCCGCCGCCTTTGCCCTATCAAAAACAAAGTACCCGCGTCCGATAGTGTCGTAGCGCAGCAAAACCGGATTGGCTCCATCGGCAAGTTTGACCGACTCCGGAATCTTCTCAACGCGCATGTTATTCAGCCACACGGCAGTCGGACGCAACCCTCCGGTAAGAACCCGCGGTTGTGTAATTCCCCCGGATATCACTGCCGTCCAGAGGTAATATCTTGTACCACCGGCTTCATTCCCCCGCTTGTAACTCGGCATTCCGCTACTGACAGAGCCGAGTCCGATGAAATCATCGGCCACTTGTTCCTTCAAGCCGTGATAACCCTGATGCGCCACATCGTTCTCCATGCCAAAGCGCCATGAAAACTCGTACGGCATCCAGTGATACTTCCGGCCGCCCACTTCCACCGGAACCGCAGGGTCAACCCGCCGCAGACTTGCTAGCTGGCTTTCCAGCAAGCTCACATCCGCAGACTCAGACAGCGGACCGAGCTTCCAAAACTTCGGACCGTAGGAATATGTCACATGTCCCCACGTCGAATCATCGAGCTTGGGATCCTGCCAGCCCGGACTGGGTGTCGTTTCCTCGGCATATTTGACCTGCCTCATCTCCGCAGCGATCATACCATTATACGCAGGCCAGCGGAAATCACCGAATCGATTGTCGCAGCTGGGCTTCAATTCAAACTCCCAGCCACCATCGAGGACGATCGCAGGACGAAGCGTCCCTGCCGCTGGAGGCATTTCAAACTGCGGCTGACCCGGCGAGAAAACAATCAACTGGATTTCACTTTCTGTTAGTGGTAACTTGAGTTTCGTACCGGCGGCTGTCTGCTCCATCACGGCAAGCGGGCGCGTTGTGCCGGTCCACGGATCCCAGAGTTCCACCTTGCCGGTGGCACGGAAAAAGCACACAGTATCTTTCGGCGCGTTGTAGACGGAATAGAGATCACGTGGACCTAACTTGCGATGCTGGATATAACCGGGTCCTTCATAATCGCGGCCCGGCACACTCGCGGCAACGTCGGTGACGAGTCCATCCGGGAACAATTCCCTCACCATCGCAGCTACCTCGGGATCGTCGCGGCCGATTCGGTCGCTGGCTTCCGGCAAGGCACCGACAGCCAGCACAACACCCCCCGCACGCCGAAACTCAAGCGCCTTGAGCAGCGTGGAGTGCCGCAGCGCCTTCATGGCAGGCAGCACCAGCACTCGATAGACTTCGCCGGAGACGTGCAGTTCCTTGCCGACAACTTTTGCGCGGGCCAGTGATTCGAAATCCATGAAATCGAAATCGATGGACTTGGCGTATAGTTGCGCGCCAGTGCCAAACGCCGCGTTAACCGCCTCCTTTCCCCCCATGCCCGCTTCCATCGGCGCGACCGGGTACAGAATCGCGACGTCACAGCGGTGATATCCCTGAGTCAATAGATAACTGAGACGCTGCACACAGTCCATGAAGCCGCGCATGTGCTTCCAGTATGGCATGCGAAACGTATTGTCCGGCGGTGCCCACTCCCACCAGCCACCATGAGTTGCATAATACATCCCGTGAAACGACAGGAGATTGTAACCCATCACAAAATCGGCGAAGCACGCATCGACGGCCCCGGACGACGTTGTCCCCCAACCGCTGCCGTACCAACCCTCGAGCCAGACGCGCGGCCGCTGGTAAAGATGCGCGATGGAACTCGCCACCTTGGCCTTGATGAGGTCCTTGCCCAAACCAGGCTGGTCGGCACCCGGACCCTGATTCCAGCGCTGGGTCCTGAAATAATCGCCGAACTCAGTCACATCCCTGCCGCGTCCCCCATGGTCACAGCCCATCGTCATGCCACGCTGTTGGTGCCAGTCGAACACCGGCTTGAAGAATCCGTCTTCCGTCAACGCCACTTTTACATCACTGTAATCCAGCCGCACCTTGGGCGTGCGCGGTCCGATATCCATGAACAGCGCAGCCAACTCCGGCACAATGTCGTAGCCTTTCCGCTTCTTGAACTCATCGGCAAACCGGGCAGTCCAGAGATTCCCGCTGACGCCGAATCCTAGCTCGTCAGAGAAAAAGAAATTCAAGCCATTGCCGCCGGATCCCGGAAAATGATCTTCAAACTTGCCGAAAAAATGTTTCGCATACTCCGGGCCCGAGATGGGATTCATCGGATCGATCGAGAACGGGACTTTCGCGGCGCGCACCGCTACGCTCTGGGGTTTGCCGTCCGCACCCGTCACCTTCGTGACGACGAGCGCATCCGCAGGCGCATCGCCTGTGACCAGTTGCAAAACCGAGCCGACGACGTCCGGGTGTTCACGCAGCATCTCATCGACGCACCAGCCTTGGCCGATGCCGAGCGTATAGTCACTTAGGCTGATGCCGGCTCCCTGCTTCTTCGCTGCGTCCATGAACCAGCCGGTCAGTTTCCACCAATCCTCCGAGAAGAGTGCCGGATCGCTCGGCATCGTCAATCCATAGCTGCGGCCACCCTTGTCGGAATGGGCGTAGTTGATCTGGTAACCGGCAACACCCATGCCTTTCATCTGTTCGAGTTCCCAGCTCAGGCGCTCCTTCGTCAGCGGATCGCCCAGCCACCAAAAAAACGGCACCACGCCAAATCCAGCCGGTGGCTTCTGAAATCCTGGTGCCACATCAAGGTCCGCCGTCCGCACGGCCTGACCCACGGCCCCGGCCGGCGGCGCGATGACATTCGCCGGATCACTGAATGACAAGTCCTGCGCGTCGAGTTGCACGGCCTGCAATCCGCATAAGCCGCATACCGCTCCAAGCCATTTCAAACGCCGCGATCCAAGTGCGTCACCGTCATGTTTCAAGCGCGATGTCTTCGGAAAATATATCATATTCATAAATAGCATGTTATCATCAGTTTCATGTTCTTGGTTCACTTCCCGTCCGCATGGGTTTTGATCTTGAGGTCCAGCATGTTCGCTTTGCCGCCGGTAACGTTCAGTCCCAGCTTGCCGTCCTTGTAGTCGTAGCCGCGAAAACTCAGAGCATAGGCATCGTTGATGAAGCACTCGAACATCGTGCCCTGGACGAACACCTGGAGGGTGATTGGCCGGGTGGTGTCCAGTTCGATGCGGCGCGGATCCCTGCACCAGTGATACGTGTCGCCGCCGATAAGATACCAAATATCGCCGATCTTGAAGAGGTCGGGACATTCCTGCGGCGGAGCCTTGAGCGCTCCGTCCGGTGTCCACGACTTGAGATCCTTCGAGACATAAAGGCCCGGGCCCCCGCCCTTGAGCGCATTGGCACACAACACCATCCAGTATTGCTGCTCGGGCTCCATCCATAACACATACGGATCGCGAAAATCGCGCTGACGCTCGTTTTTGTAAAAGACACCGTCGGGATCAAGACGATCCTCCGGATGCTTTGCCGTGCGTTTCCAATGATCGCTGCCAGCCATCCATCTCGCCGGCGCGATTTCGCCGAAGACGATGCCGTCAAAATTCTCCGTTCCTTCAGCCAGGGTCAGAACGCTGCCACCGCGCTGGTCAAGGTTGGCGGGCGCAACCCACGCCACGAGGGATTTATCTTGGAGTGGCGTCGCGTTCTCACCGGCCAGCGCCAACAACGAGACCAAAGGTAGCGAAATTAAGGCTGCAAATAGGAATCCGTGTTTCATGTTCGTGGTATCGTCGTTGCTACGTGTCTATCTCCAATTCCTTTTGCCCTAAAAGATGTCACTCGCTCATTTCGCCGCGACCGGAACTTCCAGCGGCAGCTCCAGCCACGCCAGGCCGATGTCCCGATTCATGTGGCTGGTGCTCTCGCCGCCGGGCGCGTCATAAAAGACCGCGAGCCGTTTGCCGACCTTCACCACGGACGGCATACCGATGCAGTTATGCGACCACGCGCAGTTCCGGCCATCGAGAACCACGGCCTTGTCCTGCGGATTCCAATGGTTCAAATCCTTGCTCCAATAAACCCAGACAGCATCGGTGAACTCCTCTTTGCGCTCGTTGATGCCGATGTGATTGGTGAAGAGAAACCACTGGTCGATCTTGGGCTCGTAGTAGAGCGAGCTGTTTTCAACTTGCTCCGCCGACGGCACGATGGGATCGGCCTGCACCACCCACGGCCCATCCAGATTCTTGGCGCGGGCAATGCTCAAGGTGCGCTTGATATCCGGTCCCGCAGTCGAGGCGCTGAAGAACATCAGAAATTCACCCTTCCATTTCTCGATGGCACCAGGGCTGGCGGTGGCTGAATAATAAGTTCCGGGCTGTGCGGTGAATGGCGCGGCGGCATATTGCTTCTCCCACGGCCCCTCCGGCGAATGGCTGCGCGCCTTGAGTGTGAGGTACGGGAACGAGGGAATGAAATCCGGCGCTGGCGTGACATTGGGGGTGCCGAGGTAAAACATGTGCCACCAATCGCCGTCGCGGATGACCCACGGCGAAGAGGCGCTGGCGGAGTCCGGGCTGCCGGGCTTGCCGAAATCAAGAATCGGACCGATCTTCTCCCAATGAACTAAATCATGGCTCGTGGCCAGGCTGGCGAGCCAGCCCTTCGGCCCGGCACCATCGTAATGCAAATAGTAAGCACCCTTGTCCTCAAACACGATCGCTTCACGCGCGCCCAAGCGATCGCAATCACCCGGCCCGCCACCATGCTTGAGAACCACACCCTGATCCTTGGCTTCGAGCCGAAGACTGGCCTGCGGGCGGCCGTCTGCGTAGGCGGCTGGCTCGGCGGCAACTCCCGATCCTGCCGCGCCGGCGAGAACAATGGCGGTGAGAAGAATTTGTTGTTTCATGTTTTGTCCGTTGATTCTGCCAACCCGGGCCCGGATGTCAATGGTCACTGTTGTTTGAGATCAGCTGTCCCAGTTGACGTTCCACTCGCAATAGCCGATTCCCAAGCGCTTCCCGGCCGGAGCGCCGCGGTCTAGCAATTGCCGCAATGACTTGAGTTGCGGCAATATGACCGCTGTGGGGGTGTTGACAACGTCGGACAGGGCCACCTCGTGAGTGGCATCGCCAAAATAGAATCCGACCTGGACCTGAGACAGCATGCCACCGGCTTCGGCAACAAGCGGATCGAGCCACTCCTGCCCAGCCGGGAGGCCCACGTTGAAACGTGTGGTGATTTGGGGCGCCGCCTTCAGTTCGCGGCAGAGTGCG
>CAIVSK010000141.1 GCA_903908495.1 Akkermansiaceae bacterium | reverse complement strand
GGTGTTTCGGTGTTTCGGTAAGAGGAGAGAGGAAGAGCCGTGTTGCGCGCTGATTTCTTCCGCTCTTACCGAAACACCGCTCTTCCGAAGCACCGAAACACCGGTGTTCGGTGTTTCGGCAAAAAGATGAGACGGGCACCTCCAAACGGCGGATTTGGGCAAGGGAGGGTGGGTTGCGGTCGGATTCATGAGGAAGCTCTACGATTCTTCACAATTTATCTGTCACCATGTAATTCGGTCCCAGGCGGTGGGTCACGGGTTGAAGCAAATCGTTTGAACAATATTGGCAGGTCCGCGCGTAGGCGTGGCATGTTTCATTCAGGAAAATGCCGCCTGCATTGGGCTGGGACAGGTCTTGGGGCGCTGGTGCTTGCCGTCGTCAGCGTCCAGGCTGTTAGAGCCGCCACCCACAGCATCGACAACGGGCAGCTGGCGGTGAGTTATGATCCATCCTCAGGCACGTTCACGGTGGCCGACAAGGCCGTCGGCGCGGTGTTTCTCAAGGAGGGCCGCCTGGAGGGCTCCGCAACCACGGTGCTTGTTGAAACGGCCACTGATCCCACCTTCGGCAGCGGCAAGCGCATTGTGGTGGGCCGGGCCGACGGCGGATCCAGCTCGCTGGAATTGTATCAGAAGCTGCCGTTTGTGCTGATCCGCGGCCAACTTCATAACAATACCAAGGAGAACATCGACGTGTCGAAGGTGGTGCCGGCCACCTTCACCCTGGATCTGGGCAAACCGGCCGCCGAACTGCGCACCATGGGCACCGCCGGACTGACCGCGCCCGACAAGCATCCCGGCAGCTATCTGTTTCTAACGCTGGCCGACCCGGCGACCCGCCGCGGCGTGGTTGCCGGTTGGCTGACCCAGGATCGCGGCAGCGGCGTGGTGTTTTCCGGCATCAAGGACGGCCAGGTCGGGTTCCGGGCGCAGCTCGACCACGGCCATCTGCAGATTGCCGCCGGCCAGTCCGCCACGCTCGAAACCCTCGCCATCGGCCTGTTTGACGACGCGCGGCTCGGCCAGGAGCAATACGCCGACGCCATCGCCAGGCAATATAAGATTCATTTGCGGCCACAGGTGGCTGGGTACTGCACCTGGTATAGCGACCGCAACAGCGGCGCGGGCGACGAAAAGTCCATCGTCGAACTGGCCGGGTTTGCCGCCAAGGAACTCAAGCCGTTCGGGTTCGGGTTCGTCCAGATCGACGACAAATGGCAGGACGGGGGCAACTTCAACGGGCCGACCCGCGGGTTCGAGCGCGTGGCACCCGGCGGTGGTTATGCGCACGGGATGAAGCCGGTGGCGGAAAAGATCCAACAGCTTGGCCTAACCACAGGGATCTGGTTCATGCCGTTTGCCCGCAACTATCAGGATCCCGAATACAAGGACCGCCAGCATTGGTTTGTCCAACGTGACAACGGCAAGCCCTACGAAACCGACTGGGGCGGCACCTCGCTCGACCTCACCCAGCCCGAGGTCAAGGCGCACCTGGTGCAGCTCATCAAGACGATTCATGGCTGGGGCTACAACTACTTCAAGATGGACGGGCTGTGGACCGGCACCGCCACCGAGCAAATCTATGTCAACGACGGCTATCACGACGACCACATCGGCAACAACGCGCCATTTCACGACCCGGCCAAGACTAACATTGAGGCGTATCGTGACGGGCTCAAACTGCTGCGCCAGGCGGCCGGTCCCGACGTGTTTTTTTCCGGCTGCAACGTCAGCCAGAACATGCGGAGTCTCGGCGGCTCGCTGGGGTTGCTAGACTCGATGCGCATCGGGCCCGACAACGGGACTAACTGGAAAGGCCTCAGCACCGGACCGATCCGTGGCTCGCGGCTCTATTTCCTCAACGGCCGGGTGTGGTGGAACGACCCTGACCCGTCCTATGTGCGTGCCAGCATCCCGTTGAATCATGCCCGGTTTCTGCCTTCGTGGGTGGCGCTCAGCGGCGCGTTCAACCTCAACAGCGATTGGCTTCCCGTCCTGCCCGCCGAACGCCTCGACATCATCAAGCGCACCCTGCCGGCCCACGGCGTCACCGCCCGGCCCGTCGACTACTTCGATGCGCCGATGCCTACGATGTGGCTGGTCAGCGACACGCGCCAGACTCCGCGGCGCGACGTGCTCGGGCTGTTCAATTGGGACGACAAGGATCAGTCGATTGGATGCACGGCGGCCAAGGCCGGACTCGACCCGAGCGCGACCTACCACGCCTTCGATTTTTGGGACAAGCGGCCGCTGCCGTCGTTTTGCGGCGCGTTCAAGTTCGCCGTGCCCTGCCAGTCGTGCCGGGTCATCGCGGTGCGTGCGGCGGCGGGCCATCCGGTGTTGGTGAGCACCTCGCGCCACGTCACCCAAGGCATCGTGGATGTCAGCGCCGAAATCTGGAACGCCGACTCGCGGGAACTGGCCGCCACCAGCCAGGTGGTCGGCGGCGACCCCTGCGAATTGCGCGTCGCGGGCCTGGCCGAGGGGGCGTGGAAATTCGCCACCGCCACGTTGGCCCCGGCAGACCAAGCCGCTGGGGTGACCCTCACCGCGCTGCCGGCCGTGCCCGGCGAGGACGGCTGGCTGCGGCTGGTCATCGCCTCGCCCCAAAGCCGCCCGGTCCGATGGACGTTGAAGTTCGCAGCCCCGAACTAACCAATCTGCCGCTGCCGCCAGCGTCCATTCACAGCCGCCTAAGATGGCGCTTTTCCACGAGACGGTTACGGCGCGTGGAGTGGGATTTCCTCCTCCCGGCGGTCCACCAGCAGTTTGGGCAGGAATGGCACCGCGATGAGAACTGCCAGGGTGGTGGCGGAATTGAGCCAGACGAGTTGTTTGAAGTCGCAATGTTTGTTCTCGTAGAGGGCCGAGCCGATCAGGTCGGAACACAAAATGCCCCAGTTCCAGACGCTGATGATGATCGAGTAACCCAGCGCTTCGCTGCCTTTGGGCGTGGCGCGGACCGCCAGGTCGTACAGCGGCATTTGCACCAGAGCATAGCCGAAGTAGTACGCCGCCTCGATGACCAGCGCGGAGTGGAAATCGTTGTATCCGAGATAGAGCAGTGAGATCAGCCCGGTAAACAGGATGCCGCCGTAGAGCAGCGGTCGTAGCGAGAAGCGTCTGCAAAAGTAGCCGTAGAAAAACGCGCCGGCGATTCCCGCGATGGCGTCCACCAAGGTGAGCACGCCGATGGTGTTTTCCGAGAAATGCAGGTTGTCGGTTTGATAGAACATCAGCGGGGTGGAAAACCCGGGCGCAAACTGCACCAAAAACAGCAATCCCGCTGCCGCCCACAGTGCGCGTGAACGCACAGCAACCCTGAATTGTTCCCTGATGCCGGTCCACACCCGCGGATCCCGCCGCACGACCGGTTGCTCGCGGTAATGGAAAAACGTGATCGCGCACACCGCAAACAGCGGCAGCGCGGCCGCCACCGCGGTGATGGCCAATGATCGGGTCGCGATAAACGCCCCGAGCGGAACCCCCAGGCTCGCAACATTCATCGCGACAACCCGCCAGACGCTCAGCCGTCCGCTCGCTTGAAACGTCTGGCCGGCCTCGACGAGGAGGCCGCCCGCCACCGTGCTGACAAACACCAGCGCGATGTTCATGATGGTGGCCATCACCACCAGCGAATTGAACGCGGGCGGGACGCAGGCCACCGCCAGCCACAACAGGCCGCTGAGCAGGGTGCTCAAAAGCAGGTAGTAGCGCCGCCGGCTGCCGAAGAGCGGCAGGCCGTCACAGATGATGCCGGCGATGATTTTGAGATTCCACGGCATCGCCGCCAGTTGCATGAACAACGCGACGCGGAACGGGCCTTCGTGCAATTGATCCTTGAGCAGAAAGCGAAATGGATACAACCCCAAGACCCCGGCCTGGGCGAAGGTGCTCGCGAACACCCCGAAACCCATGATCAGCGCAAGGTTGCGGTAACGCGCGGATTTCACCCCCGCGCCGGGTGAATGCTGGAAATCGGTCTCTGGGCTCAGGCTCATGCGGCGGCGACGCTAGCACAGCCCTCGCCAACTTGGAAACCCCGCTTGTCAGCTTGCCAAAATAATTGCTATTATTGCTTGCGCTTATTTAAATGTTTGCTTAAATAACCCCCGTCATGGCTGTCACACGCAACAATTCAGAACAGGTCGTCGCGATCTACAAGTGCCTTTGCGACGTGAACCGTCTGCGCATTCTCAACCTGCTGCGGATGGGTCCGCAGTGTGTTTGCCACATTGAGAAAGTGCTCGGCATCGGTGCGGTGAGGACTTCTCAGCAACTCGCCTACCTGCGCCGCCACCAAATGGTCGAGGTCGAGATCCGCGGCACCTGGCGGGTGTATTCGCTGCCCGCCGCTCCCTGCCCGGAACTCGCGGCCAATCTCGCCTGCCTGCAGGACTGCGTTTTTGAAGGCAAGGTTTTCCGGGACGACCTGGCACGCCTGAAGACCATCCACCGCAACCTGTGCGGTCCCAAACCCATCTAACATCCAACACCAGCCCTCATGCACCACACCCCAGCACCCGTTGTCCTGATCCTGTGTACCGGCAATTCATGCCGCAGCCATTTGGCGGAAGCCATCCTGCGCCACGCCGCCGGGGACTTCCTCGACGTCCGCAGCGCCGGCTCCAAGCCCGCCGGCTACGTCCACCCGCTTGCCATCAAAGCCATGGCCGAGCTTGGCATCGATATCTCCGGCCACCACAGCAAACACATGGATGAGTTTCTCCAACAGGACGTGGAGACGGTCATCACCGTCTGCGGCAATGCCGACCAAGCCTGCCCGGTTTTCCCCGGCCAACTCAACCGCCACCACTGGGGGTTCGACGATCCGGCCCATGCCACAGGCGACGAAGCCGCGCAATTGGCCGTCTTCCGCCGCGTGCGCGACGAAATCAAGCGGGTTTTCGAGGCTTACGCCGATGGTCGGCGCGATCAGGCAAAAACCACCGCTACTCCCTGCACTTAAACCACTCACCCCGTCCAACGATGAAAACCATTCAAGTTTATGATCCACCGATGTGCTGTTCGACGGGCATTTGTGGCAGCAATATCGATCTCGATTTGATCAGCTTCGCCACCATGCTCGCACAGCTCGGCCACAGTGGCATCACCATCGAGCGCTTCAACCTGGGCCAGCAACCGGCTGAGTTTGTTAAAAACCCAATGGTCAGGGCCCTGTTGGAAAATGAGGGCACCGATGGGTTGCCAATGATTTTCTGGGATGGCGAGGTCCACCTCAAAGGCCGCTACCCGACCCGCACAGAACGCCCGGAGTGGATCCGCGCGGCGCTTGGCAACGAGGTGCTGGCATCATGAAACCGCCTACCTACCGGATAGATCCGGCCGCCGCCACACGCTATCTGTTTTTCACCGGCAAGGGAGGCGTGGGCAAAACCTCGCTATCCTGTGCCACCGCCTTGCACCTGGCGGCGGCCGGCAAGCGGGTGTTGTTAGTAAGCACCGACCCCGCGTCCAACCTGGTCGAGGTGCTGCAAACCGCAATCACCAACCAGCCGACGCCAGTGGCAGGCGCAGCGGGCCTTGACGCGATGAACATCGACCCGGTCGAGGCCGCCGCAGCCTATCGAGAACGCCTGATCGGCCCGATGCGCGGCCTGCTGCCGGAGGCGGCGTTGCGCAACATGGCCGAACAGCTGTCGGGATCGTGCACGGTTGAAATCGCGGCCTTTGACGAGTTTGCCGGCTTGATCGGCAACCCGGCGGCGGCGCAGAACTACGATCACGTGGTGTTTGACACGGCGCCCACCGGCCACACGCTGCGGTTGATGAGTTTGGCCAAGGCGTGGGACCAGTTCCTCGACGCCAACACCAGTGGCAGCTCGTGCCTCGGCCCGCTGGCCGGTCTGGCAAAACAACGCGCCATTTATGAAGCCACCGTCAATACCCTGGCCGATGCCAGCGCAACCACGCTGGTGCTCGTCAGCCGCCCCCAGGCCGCCGCGCTGCATGAGGCGCAACGCAGCTCGGACGAATTGCGCGCGCTGGGTGTCGGCAATCAGCGCCTCATCATCAATGGCGTGTTTGCAACCGACTGCCCGGATGATCTAACCGCCGTCGCGCTGCAACGCCGGGGCATGGCCGCCATCGAGGCCGCCGCCACCTTTATCAACAGCCTGCCAACATCGAGCTTGCCCTTGCGGGCGATGAATATCCTCGGCATCCAAGGGTTGCGTGGCTTGCTAGATGATGCAACGCCCAGCCTGACCTCGCCGCCGCCAGACGAGTGGAGCGCGCCGGCGATGGAAAGCCTGGCGAGTCTGGTCGCCGATATCGAACGGCAGGGCAACGGCGTGATCATGACGATGGGCAAGGGCGGCGTGGGCAAGACCACGATTGCCGCTGCCATCGCCGTGATGCTGGCACAACGCGGCCACGCCGTCCATTTGAGCACCACCGACCCTGCCGCGCATGTGGCGCAGACATTGGCGGGCCAGGTGCCCGGACTCACGCTCAGCAAGATCGATCCCGCGGCGGAGACCGCTGCCTATCAAGCGGAAGTCATGCTCGCCCAGGGTGCCGCACTGGACGCGGCGGGCCGCGAGTTGCTAGAAGAAGACCTGCGCTCACCTTGCACCGAGGAGATTGCCGTGTTCCGGGCTTTTGCCCGTGAAGTCGGGCAAGGCAGCCAGCGCTTCGTGGTGCTCGACACCGCGCCCACCGGCCACACGCTTTTGTTGCTGGATGCGAGCGAGGCCTATCAGCGCGAGTTGGAGCGGCAAGCCCGCAGCAGCCAGCCGGAGGCGGTCCTCAAATTGCTCGAGCGGCTGCGCGATCCGGCGTTCACCCGCATCCTGTTAGTCACCTTGCCGGAAGCCACCCCGGTGCACGAGGCGGCCGGGTTGCAGGATGACCTGCGGCGGGCGGGCATCGAACCATTTGCCTGGGTCATCAACCAGAGCCTGCTGCACTGCGGGTCCTGCGATTGGCTGCTGCAACGCCGCGAACAATCCGAGCACCGCTACCTCAGCGAGGTGGTGGCCAAACATGCCACCCGCACCGCCTGGCTGCCCTGGCAAGCGCAGGAACCCACCGGCCCCGAACCCCTCGCGCGGTTGGCTGCCTCAAGTCTAACATCCATCAAATCGTGAACACGCCAACTCCCTCCCTGATCACCCTGCCCCCGGCCGCACCCAAGCGGCTGAACTTTTTCGAGCGCTATCTCTCGCTATGGGTCCTGGTCTGCATGATTGTCGGCGTGGCGCTGGGCAAACTGCTGCCGGGCGTCATTGCCGCATTGAGCAAGCTGGAATTCAGCCGTGGCTCGCAGGTGAACATCCCCATCGCCGTGCTCATCTGGCTGATGATTTTCCCGATGATGCTCAAGATCGACTTCGGTTCGTTAGGCAGCATCGCGAAGCGGCCCAAGGGGCTCTTCATCACCTTGTTCGTCAACTGGCTGGTCAAACCCTTCAGCATGGCACTGCTGGCGTGGGTTTTCCTGCAAGGGCTGTTCGCCTCATGGATCGAGCCGGAGATGGCCAAAAACTACACTGCCGGCCTCATCATTCTGGCCGCAGCGCCCTGCACGGCGATGGTGTTTGTGTGGAGTTATCTAACCGATGGTGACGCGGCCTACACGCTGGTGCAGGTGGCCGTCAACGATCTCATCATGCTGGTGGCTTTCGCGCCGATCGTGATGTACCTGTGTGGCGTGGCCGACGTGATTGTGCCGTCCAATGTGCTCGTCACCTCGGTCGTTGTGTTTATTGTCATTCCGCTGGTGGCGGGATTTCTCACCCGCAAGGTGTTGCTCAAATCCCACGGACTCGAGTGGTTCGAATCTTCGTTCCTGCCTCGCTTCCAACCCGTGACGGTGGTGGCTTTGCTCGCCACTCTGGTGCTCATTTTCGCCTTCCAGGCGGAAAATCTTACGAGTCGATGGATGGCCGTCATTCTGCTGGCCGTGCCAATCATGGTGCAGGTGTATTTCAACTCGAGCCTAACCTACCTGCTGATGCGCTGGTTCAAAGTGCCTCACAACATCGCCTCCCCCGGTGCCCTGATCGGTGCCAGCAATTTCTTCGAGCTGGCGGTGGCGGTGGCCATCACGTTGTTTGGGCCGAGTTCGGGGGCCGCGCTGGCCTGCGTCGTGGGGGTGCTCGTCGAGGTGCCCGTGATGCTCTCGGTCTGCCGCCTCTGCAATGCCTCGCGCGCTTGGTATCAGCGTGGTGCCGGTGCGTGACGCCGTGCAAGCGCACAATTGTCGAGCGCGACAAGGTTGGGCTTGAATGTGGCGGGGCGAGGGTGCATGTCTGTGCCCGCCGAGTGCCCGCCCTGCAGCGTGGCCCGGCAACCCTACCCTACCGGCCCCCCCCAAAAAAACATCCATGAAATTCCCATTTCCGCTGGCAGCCACTGCCGCCACCTCGTTGATCGCAGCTGGAGTGACTGCCGGCTTGGTCGTCGCGCAGACCGACACATCGACCGTCGCGCCGCATTTCGGCACTTGGGGGTTTGACCTGAGTGGCAAGGACGCCGCGGTGAAGCCGGGCGACGATTTCTTCAAATTTGCCAATGGTGCCTATCTGGACCGGACGGTCATTCCGGAGGATCTGGTGCGCTTCGGTAATTTCGATGTGCTGACCATTCTATCGGAAAACCGCGTGCATGAGATCCTCGACGAGGCGGTGAAGCATCCATCGGAGGCCACCACCAAGATCGGTTGTTTCTATGCCGCCTACATGGACGAGGCGAAGGTCGAACAACTCGGCGCGCAGCCGCTTGCGGCCGATCTCGCCAAGGTCAAGGCCGCCACCTCGCGGGAGGCGCTGGCCGCCATCATGGGCGATCCCGCCAGCATGGGCCGCGGCGTGTTCGGCGCAGGTATCACCGCCGACGCCAAAGACCCGACGCGCTACGTGGTACACATCGGCTCCGGCGGCCTCGGCATGCCGGACAATGACTATTTCCTCAAGCCGGCGTTCGCCGAAACCAAGGCAAAATACCAGACCTATGTGGCGGATCTTCTATCATTGATCGCCTGGCCTGATGCCGCCCGCTGCGCCACCGAGATCGTCGCCTTCGAAAGCCGCCTCGCCGCCGCCAGTTGGGAACGCGCCGAACACCGCGATCGCGACAAAACCTATAACCCGATGTCGCCCGCCGAGCTGGCTGCTTACGCGCCGGGCTTCGATTTCGCTGCGTTGTTAGGTGCGCGCGGCCTCGGCAAGGTGCCGCGCCTCATCGTCGGGGACAACACCGCCTTTCCCAAGAAGGCGGCCATCTTCGCCGAGACCCCCCTTGAGACGCTGCAGGCGTGGATGGCGTTTGGCATCGCCGATGCCTCGGCCCCCTATCTATCAAAGGCATTTGTCGATGCCAGCTTCGGATTCCGCGCCAAGACGCTCTCCGGCCAGCCCGAGCAGCGGGCACGCTGGAAACGCGGCGTGGTGCTCACCGACGAGGTGCTCGGCGAGGCGGTTGGCCAGATCTATGTGGCACGGTTTTTCCCGGCGGAATCCAAACGCCAGATGTTGGAGCTGGTCAACAACGTGAGAACCGTGCTGGCGGAGCGCATCAACCGGCTCGACTGGATGGGCGATGATACCAAAAAGGCAGCCCAACAAAAATTGGCCCGCTTCACCGTCAAAATCGGCTATCCGGATGAGTTCCGCGACTACTCGGCGCTCACCGTGGTGCCCGGCGACCTCTACGGCAACCTGATCCGCGCCGGCAAGTTCTCCTGGCAGCGCGAACTCGATCGGCTGGACAAGCCGGTGGACCGCAAGGAATGGGGGATGCCGCCGCAAAAGGTCAATGCATACTATAACTCATCTTTCAACGAGATCGTGTTCCCCGCCGCCATCCTGCAGCCGCCGTTTTTCGACCCGAAGGCAGATGCCGCAGTCAACTACGGCGGCATCGGCGGTGTGATCGCGCATGAAATCAGCCATGGCTTCGATGACCAGGGCCGCAAGTCCAATGGCGACGGTGTGCTCAAGGATTGGTGGACGAGCGAGGACTCGGCCAACTTCAACGCGCGCGCCGAGCGCCTCGGCACCCAATACGAGGGCATCGAGATTATGCCCGGAGAACATATCAATGGCAAACTCACCATGGGCGAAAATATCGGCGATATGGGCGGCTTGACCTTCGCTCTCGACGCCTATCAAGTGTCGCTGCGCGGTGCCGCCGCCCCGGTGCTCGATGGAGTCACCGGCGTGCAACGCGTGTTCTTCGGCTGGGCCCAGGTCTGGCGCCAGAAAATGCGCGACGAGGCCCAGCGCAAACAGATTCACACCGACCCTCACTCGCCGGCCCAAGCCCGCGTCAACGGCGTGGTGCGCAACATCGACGCTTGGTACTCCGCGTTTGATATCAAGCCCGGCGACAAACTCTATCTGAAACCCGAGGACCGGGTGCGCATCTGGTGAGGGTAATGACTCACGGCGTGGCGCGCTTGGCCGTGAGCGTGACATCCTGACCGGCGGGCAGCGTGACCCGGCGCGCGGCTGGCTCGTTAGGAAACGCCACCTCCAGGGTTTGGCTGGTGGCGGAGCGCAGGGTGGCGGTGATTTCGCCGGCTGACCAGCGCAGCATGCGGACTTCGATGTTGCCCACGCAGCGGGCACCGGCGATGGATCCCGCCGGCCACTGCGGTGGCAGCGCGGGCAACAGGTCGATATGGCCGGGGCGGGAGTCCACCAGCATTCGCAGCACGACGGCGGGCAAGCCGCCACAGATATCAGTGTTGAAAAGACTGTGCGGGTTGTGGGTCGATACCAAATTGGAACGCCAGAAGTTGTTGGTCAGCCAGTCGACGATTTCATAGGCCATGCCCGCGTCGTGCAGCGAATCGGCAGCCAGCCCCATCTGGACCAGCCCGAAGGCCATCTCCCCGCCATTTTCGCGCCGCCGCACTTCCATCCGCTTTTGCAGCGCTACCAGGAACGCCTTGCGCAGGGCCGGTTCCGCAGCAATATCGGCCGGCATGCCCGCATACAATGCATACAGGTGCGATACATGACGGTGGGCGTAGTTGTCATCCAGCAGGGGAGTGGTCCATTCCTTGACGGCTCCATCCGGGTTGATTTGATAGGCAGGCAGGCGCTTCAGCATCGCCTGCCAGCGGCGCACGCCATCGGCATCACAGCCGAGCGATTCACAGGCGGCGATCAGGTTGGTGAGCAATTCGCGGGCGGCGGCCACGTCCATGGTGGCGTTGATGCAGGCCTGTGATGGGCTGTTAGCCGGATTGTTCTCCGGCGAGTAACTCGGGCTGAACAGCAACTTGCCATCCGCGCCTTCTATCAGAAAATCCTCATAAAACAGGGCGGCTTCTTTCATGAACGGCAGCGCGCGTTGCGCCAGAAACCCGCGGTCGCCGGTGTAGAGCGCATAGTCATAGTAGAAGCGCGCCGCCCACGCCGCGCCGGCGGTCCAGAACGTCATCGGCCAGGTGGCGTCGAAGTGATTATTGAGCCCGTGGCTGCTGGCACGCGATGGCACGTGGATGCCGCGGCAGCCGTAGAGCAGCCGCGCGTTGTCGCGGAATTCCGCCATGTGCGTATCCAAAAAGCGGAAAAACGGCACCAGGCATTCGGCCAGGTTACCCGTCAGATCCGCAGACAGCGCGCATTGGACGTTGCCGTTGAGGGTGAAGTCCGCCGACCATGGCGGGCTTGACGTGCCGGTCCAAATCCCCTGCAAGTTAGGAAAAACATCCCCGCTGCTAGATAGCACCGCGTACCGGGCGGCATCAAACACCTTTTCCAACAGAGCCGGCGAGAGGCTGCCGACGGCCGATTTCTCCAGCAATTCCTCCGACGCCAGCGCGCGCTCGGCGCCACCGCCGAGGTCGAGCCGGACGCGCTCGAACATCGGCCGATGGATGGCCGCGTGCCGGTCCAGCAATTTCGTGAAATCCGCGTCGATGCCGCCGAGGGCGGCTTGCATTGCAGGCAGGCGCGACTTGGCGAAATCATCCACCAACTCGACCCGCATCAGCACGATCACCTCGTCGGCACCGGTGACCTGAATGGAGCCTCCCTCAGGAGTGGCGTGGCCGCCGCGGGTGATCACCCGTGCCGCGACTTCATAGCCCTGCAAGCTGCCCTTCCAGCTCCGGCGGAACGAACACCTATAGGTTAGAAATCCGTCACTGGCGGAGACACTCGTGTCCTTGATACCAATCTTGACCATCTGTTCCGGGTTCCAACCGCCCTGGCCTTCCAGTGGGCGGGGCGCGAGTTGCAGGCGGCAATCGAGCGAGCCTTTGGTGGCCGCTGTGAGCGAGACGGCGATCAAGTCGTCGGCGCGTGATGCAAACACCCGGCGACTGAGCTCACCGCGCTCATCATTCCAATGGACAGCCGCCACTCCACTGGCGAAATCGACCGAGCGTTGGTATTCCCTAACCTCACCGCGCGCCTCCATGCGCAGCTTCAGGTCGCAGGCGGGAATGAAGGGATCGGTCCAGCGCTTGCCGCCGTAGCCGGCTTGGTCGGCGGTGGCCACTACCAAATCGGCGGCTTTCTGATAGGCCCCCCCGGCCATCAGCCGGCGCATTTCGGGCAGCAGCGGCGCGGTGGCCGGTGGCGGCAAGGGCGGGTTGAGCGGCAGATAGAGCCGGCCGTGGTTGACGATGATTGTTTCGTCGAGCGGCACGCCGAAGACCATGGCTCCGAGCTTGCCGTTGCCTGTGACCAGGGCTTGTTCCCAGTTGTCGGCCGACTTGCGGCTGATGAATCCGCGCTCAGGCGGGGCGGCCTGACCGGCGATCAGGCACCCGGTCATAAGTGGGAGAATCGCGGCGGTCAGGCGGTGGTGCATGGCGGGGGGGGGGCGGGAGGTTAAAGAAAATGAGTGCTAAACGCAGAGTTGGATTGTAGCGGCGGTCTGTGACCGTCGCAGCCCAGAGGAGTCGGGAGTCGGTAGGGGCGGACGGCCTCGGCCGCCCCACTTATCCCCTGAGGGCGAGATGCCACCAGATAGCCAAAATCCAGACCCTTCGGACAGCGATTAGAGAAGGGAGACGGTCAATCCAGGCGCCAGCGCATGAGGCCGCCGCAGCGGGTCGGCTGGAACTGGATCTCCATCTTGATAGCGGTGGTGGTGACCGGCGCAAACGTGGCGTCGTTGTACTTGTCCATCTCGCAAGCCAGTCCCTTCGGGTTGGGGACCGGCTTCCATGCGTCGCCGTCCTTGTAGAACAGGGCGATGGACTGCGGCACGCGCACGCCGCCGTTGGGATATTGCTCGTCCATCCAGTAGGTCCGGCTTTTCGTTAGAGTGCGCGGTTTATCGAAGGGCATGATGATCCATTGTTTGGATCCGCCGAGGCTCGAGCCGTACATCAGGAACACCTTGCCGTCGCCTCTGGAATTGCGCGGATCGCTGGCATCGGTGATGGTCTTTAAAATGCCCACGTCTTCCGACCATGATGACACCGGTTCCTGATATTTGGGCCACGGCTTGGCGTCAGGCCCGTCGCCGATGACCGGCAAGGCGGATAGACGCAGCCGGCACGCGCCCATCGGCAGCATCGTCACCGTCTCGGTCTTGGTGGTCACTTTCACCGGCGACGGTTGCAGCCGGTCGACCGTGCCCCAATAGTTCTCGCCCCAGGTGGGAATCCTGCGGGCGCTGGCCTTCAACTCCAACGGCGCGCTCTCCAGCGCAAATGGCTGGTCGTCGGCGGGCCAGGCTTTTTTCTCCAGCGTGATGGATTTGCCAGGTTGCGCCGCATCCACCACCAGCCCGTAATTCCACGGCGTGGTTGGCAAAATCTCCCAGGCCGGCCACGCTGCCTTCGGGTCCTGGTTGCCGTGGCGTACATAATTCTCGCCGATTTTGATAGAATAGGTGAGGGGACCGCGGTTGACCGATACGCTGTCCTTGTTCTTGGCCCAGCGGGTGAGTTTCACACTCATCGGCAGTTCAAGGGTGAGCTTGTCGCCATCCTTCCAGCTGCGTTTGACGCACACCAGTTGCCCGCCCTTGGCCGCAAGCGTGGCGGGGCTGCCGTTGATCTTGATGGCCGGGGCCTCGCACCACGCGGGAATGCGCAGATAGAGCGGGAATGCGACGCTCTTGGCCAGCTTGATGTTGAGTTGGATGGCTTCCTCGAACGGGTACTTGGTCACTTCCTCAATCGTCACCTTGGTGCCGTCGCCCACCTGCGCGCTCACCGTGCAGGGCGCATACATCACGGCGGCCAGGCCGCGGTCGGGCGTCGCTTGATAGAGGCTCTCGACGAAATGCGGCCAGCCGACGCCCACATTGTGCTGGCAGCAGCGGTGGTTGTGCGGATCCATCACCTGCATCTCGCCGTCATTGCACAGCGATGGTGCCTTGCTGCGGGCATCGGAGTTGGACTGGTTAGGGCTGGTTAGATAGCGCAGCGCCTTGCAATCCGCGGTCATGGTGGCGGGAAAGGTATTGAATGCGATGTTTTCGCAGCGATCCATCCATTTGAGGTCGCCGGTGATGCGGAAGAGGATTTGTTCGGAAAACATCATTTCCACCGCACCGCAAGTCTCGATCGCCTGTTTCGGATCGCCGTAGCCCGGACGGGCGAATTCGTCGCCGCCGAACATGCCGCCGGGAACCTGGCCGTATTGGTCGTAGAGCGCCGTCCAGTTGTTATCGGCGATGGCGAGGTATTTCGGGTCCTTGTTTTGCTGATAGAAAACGGCAGGCTTGCGGAACCCCTGGCTGGTCTGCACGTTGTGGCCGCCACCGATGGAATCCATCCACTTCTGGCCGGTGCGCATGAGTTTCTCGCCGAGTTCCAGCAGCTTGGGGTCGCCCGTGCGGTTGTACAGCCAGTAGACCATGTCCATGTTGTCGCTGTTGCGCGATACGCCCCAGCCGCCGCGGAAGAACTTGCTATCATCCAGCGTGAGCTCGTAGTGGCAGAACTTCGTCAGCAGGTCGATCACACGCTTGTCGCCACTATAATCATAGTAGAACCGGTAGGCATACATCATGTTCAAATGCGGCATGAGGTCGGGTTCCTGGCCGTTGAGGCCGGACAGCGCCTCGGTGCCGAAGTACCCGTTGGGCCGCTGGCCGGCCAGCGACGGTTCGAGCCAGGTCTTGGCCTCGGCCACCAGCTTCGGGTCATCCAGCAGGAATGCCGAGGCGGCGTAACCGCGCAGCCAGTACGGCACTTCCTCCCAGAAATTATCGCCCTTGCCGGCGGGATCGAGCCAGGCGTTGTTTTTCTTGTTGAGGAATGGGCTGATCTCGCCGAGATGGCCGTGGAAACCATTGGCCTGGAGTTGCAGTTGTTTGAGCAGCCAGCCCTGCGGCTTGACCGCACACAGCGGCAGGCGGATATACGGACTCGCCAACAGCGGTGCCTTGTTGCCGGGGTAATACGGGTTGGCCCCGCTGGCGTCGGGCCGCTCGACGACTGCCACGCTATCGGCGGTGGCGGCCCGGGCACCCAAAGTCAGGGCAATGGCGGATAGAAGCAGGAGGTGTTTGGGGGGCATGGCGGTGGGGGCTGCGCAACGGACAATTTGCCTGCCCGGTCTGCCCGTTGATGAGACATCATTGTGAGAGTTGTGGCATCATGCATTTTGCGAATCCTGTGTTCATTTTGCGAAATGCGGGGCTTCCCACTCACGCCTCGCGCCGGGGCCTTTGCCAGAGGGGCACGGGCAGCCCGCCCAATACGGTCTCTTCAGATCAACCTTGGACGTTCGGCATTGGACGTCCAAGGTTGCAGATATTCCGGCCACCACCGGTTATTTTTCCGCCTTGAGGCGGCCGAACAGGCTGGTGTTGCCATCTTTCGCCACGGTGAGTTTCAGATGGTGGGTGCCATCGCCATTGTCGGTGATGGTCACCGGAGGGCCGTCGATGAGGGTGTTGTCTGACGGGATCGCCACGGAGGACGGCCAGACCTCCAGTGTCGTGCCGTATTCGAACGTCAGGGGCACTTCGGTCACCGAATCATCCCTGCGGTTGAAATCGAAGTAGAAGTTGGTGGCGTCCTGACTGGTAATCGGCAGCTTGCCGGTATCGGAGGCCAGCGGGTCGCCATTGAGAACGAATTCGAGGAGGTTGGAAATGCCGTCGGAATCGGGATCCTGGGTTGCTCCATTGTTGGCGGCAGTGAGGCCCTTCAAGGTGGCCCAAGCATCGTAAAGCGGGTGGGTTGAAATGGTGAGAATCAAGCTATTGCCGGCGATGGATACCACCCCACCGGTGAATCCGGTGATCGTCGTGGGCAGGGCGGAGATGCCTCCGGTAGCCGTTACCAGCGTATAAACTCCCTCTGCCGGCGCGGTGGCCGCAGTCAGGTTCAGGACGCTGTCGGTCATATGGGTCAGCGCGCCGCCGATGATCCGGGTCACCTGCGCGCCGGGAGTGGCGGCCAGGGTGAGCGCGTGGATGCCGTTGGCGGCGATGGTGACGTTGCCGCCGAGATGGCCATTGCCGGCGAGGGTGGCATTGGCGGCCACCGTCACGGCCCCGGTCGCGGCGGAGTTGTTGCCGCTGATGACGAGCGTTCCAGCATTGACGGTGGTTGCGCCGGTGTAGGTGTTCGCGCCGGTGATCGTCCAGGTGCCGGTTCCATTCTTGGCGATGCTGGCGATCGCAGCGGTGCTCAGATCGGACAGTACGCCGCTGAAGGTGTTCGCGCCGGTGGATGCACCCTGGAGGATGATGCCGCGCGAGCTTTGCGCGGCTCCGATGGTGATGTTGCCCGTCAGCGTCAGCGAGCCGCTGTCGCATTGGATGACCGAGCCGCCGCCACCAACCACCAGTGTGATGGTGCCGTGGATCGTGTTGTCGCCGCCGAGGCTGTCGATGGCGTAGGGCACCGTGGCTCCGGACGTGCCGTCGTTGCTGGTGACGAAGCTGACGGTGTTCGGCAAGGCGATGCCGCCCTGCAATTGGATGCCTGAGTTGCGACTATTGGAGGTCACCACGCTGGTGCCGAGCGCGTTGCTGTTTTGCAGGTTGAGAATGGCAGGGGTTGCGGCAGAGCCGTTGACGCTCACAGCGCCGCCGGCCGAGTTCGTCCCTGTGATGCTGAGCGTGCCGCCAGTGACGTTGGTTGCACCGGAGAGGGTGTTAGCACCAGTGACGATGAGCGTTCCGCCGGCGGCCGAGGTCGTGCCCGAGTAGGTGTTGTTGCCCGTTAGAGTCTGCGTGCTGGCCCCGGATTTATTGAAACCGAGCGCACCGGCGGCACCGTTGGAGAGCGTGCCGGAGAAGGTGAAGGTGCCGGTGGCTGCGTTGGAAAAGAGCCAGCGCTCCGTGGCCGCGCCATTGGTGATGTTGCCGCTGCCGATGATGCCCGCCGCGACAAAATCACCGGTGGTGCCACTGGCGCGGTTGATCTGCAAGGTTCCATTTGCCACGTTGAGGATGCCGTTGATGAGGCTTCCCGTCGGATTGGTGCCATCGCTGGAAACCACCAGCGTGCCCGCGCCCTGCTTGGTGAAGCCCTGCGCGATGACGCTCCTGATTTCGCCGACTCCGAGCGTGCCTCCGACGACGGTGACGGTGCGATCGCCCGTGCCGCCGAGGCTTACCGCGCCGCTGCCCATGTCGAGGTTATTGGTGCCGGTAAATGTGAAGTCGCCGTTCCAGTTTTGGGCCGGGCTGGCCGAGAGGGTGACGGTGGCATAGGTGCTGTCGAGGGTGCCGCTGTTAATCGTGAGTGTTCCGGTACCAATGGCGCTGGCGCTGTTGATATTGAGCGCGGCGGAGTTGAGCGTGATCGGCGAGGTCGTAAGCGCACCATTGAGCGTGAGGGTGCCCGCGTTGATCGTGGTCGCACCCGCGTAGTCGTTGCTGTTGTTGATCGTCACGGTGCCACTGCCAGTCAGGTTCATCGAGCCTGACGCGATGCCAAAGCCGCCGATACTGCCGATGGTGTATTCATTGCTGGTGTTGGAAAAGGTGACGATGCCCGGAGCGATGTTTTCCGTGATGTCGAGCGCGAAATTGGCCGCGGTGTTGGTGAAATTCACCGTGTCGCCGTTGATGTAGTCGGTCCCCGAGGTATCCGGCAGTTTCCAGTTATGCGGTGCTCCCAACTCGTCGTTATTCCAAGCGTCGCTCAGTGCGCCGGTCCACGTTACCGGGTTGGCACTGATGTTCAAATACAAGGCGTTGGCCGTGGGATTGAGCGCGAAGATTGTGTGCCCGGCGGTGGGGGTCGTCAGGTTCCACGAGCCGGCACCGCCCTGCGAGCCGTAGCTGAGGAGAGTGAGCGTCGTGCTGTTCGGGGTTGTCGCCAGCGAGGTCGTATTCGCGAGCGAGACATCGACCACGCCGTTCAAGGTCACCACGCCGCTGCCGAGATTGAGGACCGGCACGGTCGGATTGCCGAGGGTGTTGAAATCCAGCGCGACGCCCGACGCGCCGGCAGTGCCGAGGGTCAGGTTGGGGTTGTTCGTGTTCGAAATTGCGCTGGCTGTGATGTTCGTCACCTTGCCGCCGAGCGTGGCGCCGTCGGCCACCGAGATGTTTCCAGTCGTCGACGAGCCCGCGAAAACGAGTGTGCCGTTGTTGGCGGTTGTCCGCCCGGTGTAGGTGTTCGCGCCGCTCAGGGTGAGGATGCCGGCGCCGCTCTTGGCAAGGCCGCCGTCGGTGGCCGCGTCGCCGCCGATGCTGCTGTGGAGGAGCGCCTGGCCGATCGTGACGTCGTTGCCGTTCGTGTCGATCAGCGCGCCGCCGTTGCGCACGTTGGTGGTGGTGAGGCCCTGGAAGAAAGGCGTGCCGACCCCGTTGACCCTCAAGGTGCCACCATTGAAATTAAAGGCGCTTGTGCCGCCGCCGGTGTCCACCTTCGGCGTGGAGATGGAGCCGCCATTGAGGTTGACGGTGCCATTGCCGCCGATGCCGACGCGCAAGGTGCCCGTGTTCGCGGTCGCCACGGTGCCGCCACTGACGGTCAGCGTGCCCGTCCCGAGTTCACCGACGACGATCCCCGCACCCGCGCCGGTCTGATTGAGCTGGCCGCTGCTGATGGTGTAGGTGCCGGTGCTGCCGGTTTGGCGGCCAACGGAAACCCAGCCGGTGTTATTGAAAGTGCCGCCGGTCTGAACAAGCGAACCCGTTCCGTAGCCGCCGATCCACGCATTGCCCGCGTTCGTGAGCACGCCGGTACCGCTCAGGTTGTAGGTGCCGGAGGCACCAGTGCCCGCGGCGGAGCTGCGACCGCCGATGACCAAGCGGTCGCCTGTTGCATTCACCGTCACCGTGCCGGCACCGTGATTGACGGTGCCGCTGGCCGTCGAGCCGGCTCCATTCGCCGAGGCGATGAAGAGCCCGCCGCCAGTGCCCACCGTGAGACTCGCCGTATCCTGGACGTTGAGCGTGCCGGAGCTGCTGCCGACATCGCCGGCATTGAAGTCGGTGCCGGAAATAAATGCGCCGTTGCCTTTCAGGGTCATCGTGCCCACATCGGTTCCTGTCTGGCCGACGCTGCTGAAGCCGCTGGTCGTCACCACGCCGCTGGTATCGACGACCACCGTGCCCGCGTTGACGAAAACGCTGGTGGGATTTACCGCGACAGGGCCCGAATTTGTGCCCTGAATGTTGTTGTTGATCGTGAGCGTGCCCGAGCCCGATTTTATGACCGACGAGATCGACCCCGTGCCGCCATTCCCGTATTTAGCCCCCAAAGTCCAGTTTCCCGACCCGGTGAATGTTGTCGTCTTCGCCACGCCGCCGCCAAATGCGAACTTCACATCCGTTCCGAAAGTCGCCATGTTCGACGAGTTGTTGGTGAAAACGTGCGCGCTCACCGTCCCGCTGCCCAGCGTGATGAGGTCGGGCGTCCCGTTCGAACTGCCGAACGTGAACGCCCCCGCGCCGCTTGCGATGGTGATGTTTTGGACGCGCAGCGCCGTCGTCCCGCTCGCCTGATTGAGCGTGAGCGAACCGGTCTGCGTGCCGAGGATGCTCAAGAAATTTCCGTTGCCGGCCCCGAGGCCGTTCGCGGTAGCGGCCGTGTAGGTCAGCGAGAGCGCCCCTGTGACTGTGCCATCCCATTGCGCCGTGTCACCGTTGGTGCCATTCGGCAGGACGTCGCCACTCCAGTTGGCGGCCGTCTCCATGTTGGTGCCTGCGACGCCGCCGCCATCCCACGTGCGAGTGGTGGCGGCATACGAGATATTGGCAAACGCGCCGACGGCGACGAGGGGGAAGACGCTCTTGACGAAGAAGCGGGACGTGAGTTTTTGTTTCATGGTTTTGATTGCAGGGATTTGGTTTTCTATGGGAGATTGCTGAAAAAGCCTTGGACCGGATCAGAGGACGGGGGGAATGGAGGGGGTAAAGCTCCCTATTCATCTGATTGACGAGCGCGGCGACGCGCAAGGGTCGGGACAGTTAATTCGCGTAGCGCCAGTTGGCAAGCAATTTCCCGCGCTTTTATTGCGCGCGGCGGGACCTCCCAGATGGCGCTGGGGCTTCTGCCAGAGCGGCACGGGCGGCCCGCCCAATAGTGTCAATTTAGCAGGAGGACAGACATCTTGCCTGTCATGGACGACGGGCTTCCAGCCTGTCGTCTCAAGCGCAGACAGGCGGGACGCGCTGTCTTCCCTCACAGGCAGGATGCTGTTTTCCAATCAGAGCGCGCCAAATTAGCAGTATTGGGCGGCCTGGCCGTGCCCTCTTGTCAATCCCTCCGCGATCCGGCCACGTTCAGCGATTTACCGGCATTTTGAGCCTGAGGACGGTCACCGAGTTGCCGGGGAATGTGTGGGTGAAGGTCGCCGCCGCGTTGGTGATTTTGCTTTCCACGGGGGCGATTTTGGTGGGTTCCGCAATCGAGTTCTCGTCCATCGCGCCCTTGGAGGTCAGGGTGATCACTTTTGCGGTGGCGGCGATATTGCCTGCTCCGTCGAGTTTGATGCTGGTGGCGAGGTCGCCGGCTGAAGCGTTTGCGACCTTGAGGATGATCTCGCTGCCATCGGCGGAGAGGGTTGACGAGACATGCAGCGCTGCGGCCGGCTGTCTCTTGGTTTGCTGCACCAACTTGCCGTCCAGATAGCACTTCACACCGGAGCCCATGACTTCCACCTTGATGTCATACCAGCGGCCGGTTTCGATGTGGCCATTCACGTTGCTGCTCTCCCCGCCCGTCAATTCGATGGCATTTTTAGAATTCGACCATCCGCCGATGTTCCACCACGATTTTTCGGTTTCGTTCTGCGCCCCGAAGATGATGAGGAACCCTTCGTCGCCGCCGGTCTTGCGGGCCTTGAGGGTGTAGGTGTAATTGCTCCAATTCTTGTCGCCCGTAACCGCCCGGAAGTCGGTGCCGCCGGCATGCTGTGCGAGCGCGCCACCCTGAACTTTCCAGTCGCCGCCATGGAGCTTCCAGCCCTTGGTGCCATCGGCAAAATCCGCCTTGAGGAGTGTTTCGTTGCCGCGCACCACCTTGATATCCTTGTATTCGGCCTGGGTGTTCCAAGTGCCGACTCCAACCATTCCGCTGATCGGTTGCACCGAGTCGGTCGAGGTGACTTCGGTCGGCAGGACGACCGCGCCGCGGTTTTCGGCGAACATTTTCTGGACATAGTACGAGGGGATTCCATAAGCGCGCGAGCTATCGAAATTGATGAGGTCGGGGTTCCAGCGTTTGTGATCGACGTTGACGAAAAGCGGTGCATACGACGCCAGCACCACCACGTCGGAGTTGCGTTCCATTCCGGTCATGAAGGCTGCCTCGCCAACGGCACCGCGCAGGCTGCCCTGGCCGGTGCCCTCGGTCACCGCGTATTCACCTACGAATACCTTGAACTTGTCGCGGTCGTAGCTGTCATACTTGTGCGAGTTGGTGATAAAGAATTCCGGGTTGCTATAGTAATGTTCGTCGACGATGGCGAGTTCCCGGGTGCCTGGCATGCCGCCCCAGACGTTGGCGATGAGCCGCATGTCCGGGTACTTGGCCTTGATGGCATCATGAAACAAGGCGTAGCGTTCGTTGTAGGCCGCGCCGCCGTTTTCGTTGCCGATTTCCATGAGTTTGAGGTGAAACGGCTCAGGGTGGCCGGCCTTGGCGCGGAGGGCACCCCAGGTGCTGGTGGCCGGGCCATTGGCATACTCGATGGCGTCGAGCGCGTCCTGGACGTATTCCTGCATCTTGTCCATCGGGACGTTTTCCTTGTGAGACATGCCGCAATTGATGTCAAACAGAGGTTCGGCACCGAGGTCCTCACACATCACCAGGTATTCATAGTAGCCGATGCCGTGGGTGGCCTTGTAGCCCCAGATGTTATTTTGGGTCCGGCGTTCGGCGATATCACCGATGGTCTGCTTCCAACGATAGGCTTCCTTCATGGTGTCGCCCTCGACCCAGCAGCCGCCCGGAAATCTAACGAAAGCCGGTTTGAGGGCGAGCAGCATTTCGAACAGGTCGCTGCGGAAGCCATGGCCCTTCCACGTTTTCTCGGGAAACAGGGAAACCATGTCTAGCCAGAATGTTCCGGGTTTGCCGGTGCTGATGACCAGGCGCGCCTTGGAGTCGGTGGCATCCGCCTTGAGTGACAGACCGTAGTGTTTCCACTCCGGCGTGAGGCCGTCGACTTGCCCGCTGGCGCGCACCGTCCCGTCAGCCCCCTCAAGCGTGACGGTCAGCGGGCCGCCGAAGTCGGCAGCGCCGCGTGCATTGATGGAGAGGTTGTAGGAGTCGCCCTTGACGACTGACATGCCGTAATAGCCGTTGTTGGCAACTCCCGCAGTGCCGGAGCCCGTCACCGTGACCTTGAGCGAGTGCGGGTTTTTGGCGCTCATCGGCTTGTCCGCATCGATGCTCATTTCGGCTTTTGAGGCGGTGGTGTTCCTGGCGGTCCAGCTTTCCGGTTGGGCCGAGTCCTCGAACGAGCGGTTTCTGACGAGTTCGGCGTAGAGTCCGCCATCCGCCGATAGGTTGATGTCCTCGAAGAAAATCCCCCACAGCGTGGGGCTCACCTTGATGCCGGGTTTATTGACGTTGACGGTGATGCTGCTTTGGGCCGCGCCTGCGATGCCGCACGCCATCAGGATTGAAGCCATCCCTGTTGCTGTTCGTTTCATATGACTCACTTGGTTTTGTTTTAACATCTCGTTGGTGGTGAAAGTGCTGGATCGCGAGGGCAGTCTGGATCACCGGGTTTCGATGTCAAGCGTGGCCGAAGTCAGGCCCTCACTGGTGGCTGTCAGGCGGATGTGACCCGTCTCGCGGGTGGACCTGAGGATGATGAGTCCGCGCCCGCGCCACGCCTTGCGCTGCGGTTGCTGGAAACTCTCCAGACTGGAGGGATCCCCGTTGCCAACGGCGGCGAGCACCCCGGGCCCATCGATTTGGAAATGCACCAGCGGCGCGGCGTCCGGCTGAACCCGACCCGCGGCATCCACCACTTCAAACGGCACATACGTCAGGGCCTTGCCGTCGGCCGCCATGACCTTGCGCTCGGGCTGCAGGCGCAGGGCGGCGGGTTTGCCAGCCGTCTCGAGCGTCCATTCCGCGATCGCCTTGCCATTTTTGTAGCCGACGGCCTTGAGAATCCCCGGCTGATAGACCACACCGAAGTCGGCACGGAACCGTTGGGCGCGGGTGGTCGGACGTCGTCCCAGGCTCTTGTCGGATAGGAACAATTCAACCTCGTCACAGGAGGAGAACACGCATACTGTTAGGTTTTTCCCCTCCTGTCCGCGCCAGGTCCAGCTCGCCTGCACGTCGTCAAATCCCCAGTCGTAGCGCCGGATATCATCGAACGAGGGGGTGGGGCGGTTGACGAAGGCCGCCACCTTATCATCGCCGAACAAGGCCGCCCGATAGTATGACTGGGGGCGGCGCAGGCCGGTGATATCAATATCGCCGCAATAGGCCACCGGCCAGTAGACCGGGTAGCCGAAGCCGATCCAGCCGATCGACGACTCGCCGAGGTAATCCCATCCGGTCCAGACGAAGTCACCGGCCACCCACGGATGATCCAGCGCGGCCATCCAGTAATCGAATGCCTGGGAGGCGAACGATTCGGTGCCGACGACGACCCGTGCGGGCTGCCGTTGGTGGTCGTCCACATAGGCGTTGGTGGTATACGGGTGGCCCTCATTCCATTTGAGGGCGTAGTTATAGCCTGCCACATCGAGCGCCGCCATGAATTCGTCCTTTTTGGGATTGACGCCCTGCACGCCCGAGGTGACCGGGCGGGTGGGATCGATTTGGCGGGTGTGTTCGGCCAGCATTCGCGCTGTGGCGGCCACCGGCGGGGTGTCGTTTAGCGGAATTTCGTTGCCGATGCTCCACATGATGATAGATGGATGATTGCGATCCCGCAGCAGCATGGCATCCAGGTCCTGGATGCACCATTCGTCGAATTTGCGCGCGTAGAAATCACTGCCGCCCTTGCCATGCTTCCAGATGTCGAACGCCTCATCGATGACCAGCACGCCCAGTTCATCGCAAGCATTGAGAAACGCCTCGGATGGTGGGTTATGCGAACAGCGGATCGCATTGAATCCGGCCTCCTTGGTGAGACGCACGCGGCGGTATTCGGCGTCGTCGTGGGCGGCTGCGCCTAACGGGCCGTTGTCGTGGTGCATGCAAGACCCCTGGAGTTTGAGCGGGTGGCCATTGAGTTTGAAACCATCCTTCGCGTCGAAGGCAATCGAGCGGATGCCGAAGCGCTGGCTGACACAATCCACCAGCTTGCCTTTGACCCAGACTTCGGAGACCGCGGTGTAGAGGTGGGGCGCCATCACCGACCATAGCGCCGGATCGGCCACGCTGAATTGCTGGCTGAAATCATGTGTGCCGGCGGTTGCGACGTCTTGCGCCGCTTCACCCGACGCCACCACCCGCCCATCAGTCGCTAGAATCTTGCTGCGCACCTGCACCGCGGCCTCGTGTCCGGACGTGTTGGCCACCTGGGTTTGGAGGCGCAGCAGCGCGCGGTGCTCGGACACCTCTGGCGTGGTGACGCACGTCCCCCACTGCGGGACGTGCACCTCGCCGTTGCGGATGAGCTGCACGTGCCGATAGATCCCGGACCCGGAATACCAGCGGCTGTTAGCCCCCTCGTTCTTCACCTCGACGGCGATCACGTTGTCGCCCCCGGGCCGCAGCTTGTCGGTTAGGTCATAGCCGAAGGGGGTGTATCCAAATGGGTGGTTTCCGAGGTGGACGCCGTTGATCCAGACGTCGGCATCCTGATAGACCCCGTCGAATTGGATCCGCACCCGCTCACCGGGCTGCATCCCGCTGAGATTGAAGTGTTTGCGGTACCATGCCGTGCCGGCAAGAGTGTAGCCGAGCGAGGCACCGTTGATGGCCTTGGTATCAAAGGGGCCGGAGCGGGTATGAGGCATCTGCTCGCGGAAAATCCCGCCACCGTAGCCGGCGTGGCGGTAGACCCGCACCGCGACCACGTCGGAGCCATCGCCCTTGACCAGGTCCGGCGCGACTTTGTAATAGCGATCGTCGGTTTCCGCGCCACGGAAGTCGGGAGGGAAGCTGCCGCTGCTGCCGACCAACACGCCATTGACAAACGTCTGGTCGGCGTCCTTGACCCAGCCCACGGCTAACAAAAACTCCCGGCCCTTGACCGCCGCAGGTATAACAAATTTCCGGCGGAACCAGCCGTAGGTTTTATCCTCCTTGTAGGCCGAATGCTCCTCCCACGCGGCTGGCAGCACGACCTCGGCCCATTTGGAATCGTCGAATCCGGGGGTTTTCCATGTTAAGTCGTCGCCCTTGGCGAAGCGCCAACTGCCCTTGGTGACGGCCACCAACGGGGTGGTGGCCGGCAGCCCCGGCAGATCTTCGATGCTCCAATCGTGGGGCACTGTGACTTCGCGCCAGCCCGAGTCATCGAACCCCGACTCTTGCGCGGCGGCCTTCGCGCCCTTGGCAAAGCGCCAGTCGAAATCAAAGTCCACCGTCTGGCGCGGTCCCGGCCGGGTCGCCCCTGCGGTGGGGGCTGCCGCAGCTGACCCCGCCGCGGAGATTCCTAACACCATGCACAGCAGAGTAGCGGTGCGGCTCGTTTTGCTAGTCGAATTCATTTCTGTGGCTGATGGCGTCTGCTTGAATGGTCGGACCGGTAATCGATCAAACATCATCGATCCCAGGGGAACAATGGCCATTCTGCGAATCCAGTGGCTAATTCGCGAACCAGCGACGCGCTCCCCCAGCGGCGGCTGCGGCGGCGGCGGCGGACGTGGATGTGGATGTGGCCTGGTTCAGGCGTCTTCGCCGCCCTGGCCTTGCTTGCGCATTTCCTCGAGCACGCCGGACATGTCTTCGAGCGAGTCCCACAGCGTGCGAATGACATAGAGTGGCGCGCCGCAGCGCACCGCGAGTGCGATGCAATCGGAGGGGCGCGCGTCCAGTTCGACGATCTTGCGTTCCATGATTTCGTTTTGCGCTTCCAGGATGAGCCGGGCGTAGTAGATTTCATTTTCCACGCGCAGGATCACGGCGCGCGAGACGGTGGCACCGAAGGCTTGCAGGGTGAGCAGAAACAGGTCGTGGGTGAGTGGACGCGGCGCAGACTGGCCACTGAGAATCGTGTTGATCGAAGCGCCGATGGCGGGGTCGATGTAAAAGACAATCGCCTTGCTGCCATCGCCCAAAAACACGGCGCAGCCGGCTTGGGTGGGCAGCAGGGCGATGGGTTCGACGCGGACGAGATGGGGCATGGGGGAGGGGGGGATGGGTTATGGGTTATGGGTTATGGGTTATGGGTTATGGGTTATGGGTTATGGGTTATGGGTTATTAGTTATTGGGAAGAGAAGATGCAGACGTCGGCTGAAGCCGGCGCTCCAACATGTACTTGCGGGATCCGGCGACGTATTTGATCGCCCAGCCTTTGATTTTCGCCTGTTCGTCGAGCGGCAGGGTGCGCACGACCTTGGCCGGCGAGCCGAGGACCAGCGAGCCGGGCGGAATGATGGTGCCGCCGGTGACCAACGCGCCGGCCCCGATGATCGAGCGCTCACCGATGACCGCGCCATCCAGAATGATGGCGCCCATGCCGACAAGCACCTCGTTTTTGACGGTGCAGGCATGCAGGATGGCGGAGTGGCCGACGGTGACCATTTCGCCCACATAGCAGCCGTAGTTGTCGGCGAGGTGGATGACGGCGTTGTCCTGGATGTTAGAGCGGGGGCCGACCACGATCTCGTTGATATCGCCACGCAGGGTGACGTGGTACCAGATGCTGGCTTCTTCATGCAGGGTGACGCGCCCGATCACATCGGCGCTGGCGGCGATGAAGACGCTGGGGTGGATGGAAGGGGAAAACTCGAGGAAATTCTCAATGGCCATGCGCGGAGTATACGGGCAGCACGAAGTGAGTGCAAGTCCGCCGAGTGGCATTGTTAGCGGTGCGTCAATTAGGCAGAGCGGGAGCCAGGTAGGAAGCAGGCGGCCCGCTTGCTGGCGAGTGTCCCCGTCAAGGAGAGTGGGCATCCTGCCCACATTTGCCCATGAGATGAGCAAGAAAAGGCAGCCTGGCGGCTACCCTTGCCCTGCGCATGGGCCATGGCGGCGGGACGCCACCTCTCCGTGAGTGCGG
>CAIVSK010000140.1 GCA_903908495.1 Akkermansiaceae bacterium | reverse complement strand
ATAGGTGAGACAACCCCACTTGCCGGGTTCGACGATCCTATAATGAAGGGCGCAAATTTCGTAGGGCTGGATGCGCGGCCCTACGAACCTTTCGGGCGGGACCGGGTCTGCCAAACCGATACACCCTCCGGTCTGGCGACGGTGTCGGCCTAGGGCGGCTGCCGGCCCTTAGCGGCGGCGTCCTGGTGCTCGTTGCCGGGTTCGGGGCCGCCTACTTGCACGCACGGCCCGCTACATCCAAGCGCTGCACGCCGTGGCCCAACGGAAAGAGTGGCTCACCAGGCGGGCTCTGCCAGACGATTTTTTTCGCCCGCGATACTTCGAGGAAGGGCACCTTGCCGCCGGCGTTGCAGACGAAGATGTTCCCGCCAGGCAGCACCTGGATGCCCGCGAACCAGCGGATGCCCTCGGCGCAGGGCGGGGGCTGTGTCGCGGGCCACCCCGATCTGGAGATCTGGCCCCACCTCGCCAACCATCGGCGCGTTCAGGCGCATCACATTCCCGGCAATGCCGCCGGTGACCGTCAGTATCATCGCAGCAGACGAGAGCGGGTCCGCGGCCACAGCGCTGCTGCCCCATACTCTTACCAGAGCGGCCCGCAGAAGGCAGGGCATCGGATCCACGTGTCGCCGGCGCAACCACCATCGAGTGTCACCACCCCCAGTGGGACGCTCTCAAGCCAGACCGAAAGCCTGGTGATCGTAGCATGTCGAATGCTTGACGTCTCGATAGCCATATTAATGCGAAAGAAAATCACGTTCTTCAGAGGGGCGAATCTCCTTTTTTTTCTTGGCGGGCTGAGAGATTGTGCTCCAAATGCCCTTATCCTCGCTGTTACTTGTCTCTTTGGCTTTCTGTGCGGTGTCCGTCGTACAACCTGCCTTCATTATCGATTCTTTCACTTTGCTTAAATCGCTCCTCGCCGTTCAGTGGAAATGGCCGGTGGGAAAGCCGTTGGTTGATTCGATGGGCGGAGGGCTGTAGGAAGTGAGATCTTCGCTTGGCGACCGGATTGCGCGGGTTTTCTTCATCGTGGTTGATGAGGAGATCATTCTGCTCCACGGCATTATCAAGAGGGCCCGAACGGCACCGAAACAGGAACTGGACACCGCCCGCAAGCGGCAGGCCAGCTATATGAAAGCACATCAAAACCGAAAGAAATGAAACCAAAAGCACATCATAACGCCCACCGCGGGAGTTACTTCGCTGATTTTCTCGCCGAGGAAGGAATTCTCCCCGAAGTGGAAATCCTCGCGCTCAAGCGGGTGGTCGCCCTCCAGCTCCAGCAAATCCTGGAACAAGAGTGTGTCAGCAAGACTCGGCTCGCTTCCAGGATGAAAACAAGCAGGGCATCGCTGGACCGTATCCTCGATCCCCAGAATCCATCACTCACCGTGGCCAGCCTTGGCAAAGCCGCCGCCGCCCTCGGTCGGAAGGTGGAACTGCGCTTTGTTCCCGCCTATGGGATTTCTCCGGCCAATTGGAGTACCTGAATGCGAAGATTCTGAGAAAACCAGAATCGCGCTTCGAATTGCAGTTGATCCAGATAGGGTAACAGGAGGGGGATGAGGTTGCGGCGCTTTGCGGTGATCAGGATCCCAAGTAGCCCCAGACACTCGATTCCGAGATTGGCCGCGGCAGAGCGTCCCGCTCTCTCGTCCATGAGCACCCTCCCGGCCCTGAGTTCGAGAGCAAGCGAAAGCGCCTCGCATTCTCCTCGGTCCAAGCGCGGTGTTTGCAGCAGGGGTGAATATTGGAGACATGATGAACCTCAATAAAATCCGGAAACCTCAAGCCAGTGAATCTGGGGTCGATATTTGTGAGGCGGGCAAATTCATCCCGAACCGCATGAGGTGCGTGTACCTTTCCACAAAAAGCGTTGGCAAAAGGTCCTGCAATCCGAGCAGGCAGAGGTTCAAAATCACAGAGGTGTCAGTGACGACAATCACGCGATTCGCGCAGAACGAATTGAAACAAGGTCTTGTTCCACCATCTCGGGGGTGAAAGTAGGGATCCGGCGCCGGAACAATTCTTCGTCGAACGCAAAACGATCCAAACCGGCGATTCCCGTAGCAACGGACCTAGAGACGCGTCCACTTGAGAACAAAGCCACTGCCAGTTCGAGCTTTAGCTCGGACTCGTTGAAAGAAGCCAATGCTGGTTCATCTGGGAGTGTCAGGATCACGGGTGGAAAGTAATCCAGTTTGTCCGTGCGCCAAGGAAAAAAGTGCAGGCCACAAATGAAGCGGCAGGTGTGGTCACGCTCCGCTCACTTGCTCCCGGAGGTGATCCAAGGGGTCTTCGTCCCCATCGAGCGTTCCATCTGCTGATAAAACTCTTCGGAAGTCATCCGACACGGCTTCGAGCGAGCGGTCCTGATCCGGTCCAGGCAGCTTTCGCGCCTCTCCTTCGGTTTCGCTGTCTTGTTTGTGATCATCTGGCAACAGCGGCGTTATACCAAGGAATTGTCGATTCTCAAGGACGATCGTTTCCCCGCGATGCCGCCGAACCTTGACGCCTTGGGCGGCCATCAACCCATCCGCATCCGTTCCAGCGCGGCGTCCAGCTCGGCTTTCCTGAATCGCACCGCCCGGCCGATTTTGTAATAGGGGACCAGTCCGGCCATACGCCAGCAATAGAGCCCGGACGCTTGCCATCGAGCAGACGCCTGATGACGTCCTCGCCGAAGAATTCGACGAGGTCCGCTGCAATACGACGCCTGAGGTTAGGCATCTCGCAGGCCGTCAACGTGGTATCGTGATGGCGGGCCGGACCTCAATTTGGCCCGCGTGAGGGCCGGGATTTAGCCAAAGCGGTGTCGCGCTGGCGCTTGCCACGCGCAGTCCACACCTGCGCGGCCGCTGCGCGAGCCGAAGTGTGGATTGCGCACAGATCACGGTGTCTGCCGCAGTGCCGCGATGCGCTGCAGCAGCGGCGGATGCGAATAATCCAGCCATACCCGCAGGGCGGCAGGGGTGGGATGGGACAGGTGATCGACTGAAAGCTTTTTGAGTGCCTCGCCGAGGGCGGCGCCGTCGCCGGTGGCCCCGGCGGCGTAGGCATCGGCCTCGAACTCGTGCTTGCGCGACCAGGCGTTGGCCAGTACTCCTAACATTTTACTGACGGGTTCCAGCAGGATGGTGAAGAGCACCAGCCCGACATGCGGTGAGATATGTCTAACACTAAAGGCATCGAACAGCAGGCGGGCGAAGGCACCATGAGGGTTGGTGGCGAGGCCGAGCAGGAAAAAGATCACCGCGCTTTGCAGGATGCCCACCGCCAGCCGTTGCTTGATGTGGCCGCAGCGGAAGTGGCCGATTTCATGGGCCAGCACGCCTAACAACTCGGCCGGGCTGCTCTTGTCGATCAGGGTGTCGAAGAGCGCGATTTTCTTGCGTTTGCCCAGTCCGGTGAAAAACGCGTTGGCCTTGGTCGAGCGTTTCGAGCCGTCCATCACGAACACGCCGGAGAGGGGGAACTGGCAGCGTTCGCCCAACGCTTCGATGGATTGTTTGAGTTCGCCTTCCGGCATCGGGGTGAACTTGTTGAACAGCGGCATGATCCACGACGGTGCCAGATAGGTCAGCACGAGTTGGAAGCCGGTGACCACCGCCCAGGCCCACAGCCAGGCGTGGGCGACGTTGCTGAAGATCCACAACACGGCGGCCAGCAGCGGCAGTCCCAGCAGCGCGGCGAGCAGCAAGCCCTTGGCGCGATCCAGCACGAACGTGCGTGGCGTGGCGCGGTTGAAGCCGAATTCCGCCTCGATGCCAAAGGTGTCGTACACCGCAAACGGCAGTCCGAGCAGTGCCTGGCCGAGCAGCAGCGCCGTCAGGAAAAGCAGGCCGCTGGTCAGTTCCGCGCCGCCCCACGCGTGGGCCACGTCGCGCGCCGCCCCGTCTAACCAGGCAAACCCGCCCAGCACCCAGAACATCAGCAACACGGTTAGTGAGGCGCTCGACTGGAGGATGCCGAAGCGGGCATTGACGCGCAGGTAGTCGCGTGCCTTGTCGAGTTTCTCCGTGTCCATCAGGTCGGCGAGGTCGGGCGGAACGGCGGTGGGGAAGGTTTTGAGATTGAGCAAGGTGGCGGCCAGTTCCAGGTTCCACAGCGCAAACACGCCCATCACTATTATCACCGTCATGAAATTCCAATCGCTCATCCGCGCCATGATGCACCGCCGCCCCCCGCCCGACAAGCCCGCGCTTCAGGCCTGCGGAGGCTGCCCGCGCAGGTGGCTGCGGCGTCCCGCCGCCAGCGTCTCTGTCGCAGCCATTGGCCAGCGCCTGCGCGGCGACGGTCACAGACCGCCGCTACAATCCCCCCTGGGATCCTGTGCTGAAGAGCGTGCTGCCATCGCGCAGGGTGGTGTCCCAGCCGACCAGGCCCACGGTCTGCTGGGGCCAGGCGAGATTCGGGCGGGTGTTCCAGACGTTGACCGCTAAATGGTGATGATAGGCGTCGCGGGCCATGAACACCGCCCCGGCATAGTCGGACTGGGTGACGTGCAGGTCGAGGCTGTGGCAGAGCGCGCCGGCCTCTTGCAGATCGGCGACTTGCAGGTGCAGGTGGCCGATGTGGAAGATGCCGACCTCGCTGCGGTTACCGCCGGGGTGGAGCAGCATGCTATTGCGTGGCAGGGGCAGGCTGACCATGGCAATCCGCTCACCGTGCCACGGCCATTCGTGGGCGGGCTTGTCCCAGGCCAGTTCGATGCCGTTGCCATCGGGGTCGGCGCCATAGACCGCCCAGCTCACGCCATGATCGGCGGCACCGTGCAGCCCCCCGGTTTGTGCGGTGAAGCATTGCACGGCGGCGCGCCAGTCGTCGAGTTCCGGATAGAGAAAGGCGATGTGGAACAGGCCGGGTGCCCCGCGGGCCGGTGCGCGCGCGGCGGGGTCTTCCAGCAGCGTCAGCAGCGTCTCGCCGGTGGCTGGGTGCCGCAGCGACAGGTCCGGCCGGCCGGCAGCCACCGGCTGTACCATCAAACCCAGCGCTTTTTGATAAAAGTCGGCCAGGCGCGCGGCGTTGGGCGTGCGCAGGACCACGCGCTGGATGAGCGGGCTAAACGGGGTGGGGGAGGGGGGGGGCATGACGGCACGACTCTGGCGCGGCGCGGGCCTGGCGGACAATGCCAAAATGGGCTTGCCGCGATGCGTCTTTCGGCGATTGAGGATTGCCGCGGTCAGGCAATGAGGCTAGGTTTGCCCCCGCATGATGGTGAATCGCCGAATTTTCAGCCTGGTTTTGCTGCTGGCCACTGTCGCGGGCGGGCCGCTGGTTGCCCAAAAACTGGCGAACGCCAAGACGACCGCGGCGGATCCGGCCGCAGATTTGAGTGTGCCGCTCACCCTGCCCGGCGGCAAGTCGGCCAGCGAAGGCTCGATTCTGACGCGCCGCGATGCGCGTGCCATCACCCTGAAAATCCCGGCCCCGCGCGGCCAGATCACCGATCGCAGCGGACGACCGCTGGCCCAGACACGGGTCGCCTACCAAGTCGGCCTGCAGTACAAGCAATTTGAGAACGCTGACCAGGATTTCATCGTGCGCTGGGGGCGCACTCGGCTGGATGCCCTGCAGAAATTGATTAAAAGCGCGGTCCCCAAGACCGATGCCGAGCTGGCCGACCACTACCACAACCGGCGCTGGTTGCCGCTGTTGGTGTCCGGTCAAATCGACGAGAAGGAAGCCCGCGCGCTTGAAACCAAGCTGCCGTCCGGGCTGATTCTGCACCCGGTGTACCGCCGCAGCTACCCGTACGGCGAGCTCGCCGCGCACATTGTCGGCTATTCCGGCAGCGTCGGCAAGCTGCCCACCGGTCCGATCAATTTCAACGAACCGATGTGGGAGGAAAGCGAGGGCCGCGCCGGCTTGGAAAAGCTGTACGACAGCCAGCTGACCGGCGAGCCGGGCATGAAGCGCTTGTTGTTTGATGAAAATGGCAACAAGCTGTTGGAAGAGCAGGTGTCGCGGCCGCGGCCGGGGGGTACCGTCGTCACCACGCTCAATCTCGATTGGCAGAAGCTCGCCGAAAAGGTCCTCCGCAACGGCTGCCGCCGCGGTGCGATGGTGGTCATCGACGTGATCACGGGCGAAGTGCTGGTGATGGCCTCGCGCCCGTCGTTTGATTTGAACCATTTTATTCCCGGCATCAGCGACGCGGAGTTCAAGGCACTGCAGGACGATCCCTCGCAGCCGTTGTTCGGCCGCGCCTTCCAATCCGCCTACCCGCCCGCCTCGTCGTTCAAGCCGATTATCGCGCTGAGCGCCCTCAATAACGGCGTCGTCACCGAAAACTCCGAGATTTACTGCCCGGCGTCCATTCAGGTCGGCAATCACGTGTTTAACAATTGGAGCAAGACGCCCGAGGGCTCCATCAACGTGCGCCGCGCCTTGGCCCGCTCGTGCAACCCGTGGTTCTACCAAATCGGCATCAAGGTCGGCCCCGGTGCCTTTCTCGGCTTGGCGCGGCAACTCGGCTATGGCGAGCGCAGCGGCCTGCCGCTCATCGGCGAAACCGCCGGGCTGGTGCCCAACGACGCCTGGATGGTCAAAAACGAGCACCGCCACATTCTGGATGGCGACACCGCCAATCTCGCCATCGGCCAAGGCGCGCTGCTGGCCTCGCCGCTGCAGGTGGCCCAAGCGATGGCGGGTATTGCCAACGGCGGCGCGCTGCCCCGGCTCCAGCTCATCAGCCAGATCCAGGACACCCGCGGGCGGGTCGTCAAAGTCAATGTGCCGGAGCAGAAAAAGCCGCTCGGGGTGGATGCCAAGGCCGTCGAGGTGGTTCGCGAGGGCATGGCCGATGTGGTCAACAGCGGTTATGGCACCGGCGGCAGCGGGGCCCTGAGCTACACCTTGTTGTGCGGTAAGACCGGCACCGCGCAATGGGGGCCCAAGGCGAAGAACCAGAACCTGGCGTGGTTCGCCGGCTTTCTGCCCAAGGACAACCCGCGTTATGCCTTCGCCGTGCTCTACGAAGGGCGCCCCGGCGAAGTCATCTCGGGCGGTCACATGGCAGCACCCATGGTGCGCAATTTTTTCGAGCCCATCAAAGACGACATCAAGGACATTATCGCCCCGCCCAAGCGCGCCCTCGTGGTGGTCGATGAAGCCGATCCCGCCTCCAAAGCCGCCGCCGCTGACAAGGACCCGCCCGGCGGCTTGCTGGATACCTCGCCGGTCGAGGGGCCGTTGCGCGCCTTGCCGGTCGAGCCCTTGCATGCCGAGGAGGCCGCTCCCAAAGCCCCTCCCACCCCCAAAACCCCACTTCCCCCGAAAACTTCACTTGTCCCGAAAGCGGCCCTAGCACCGCGCGCCCAGCCGGTAGACGACGACGTGCGGGATGAAAACATTGGCGAGCAGTGAGAATTTTAGGCTGGACCTTTGGCGGGGCCAGCCTCAGACAGGTTGCTCCGCGGCGCAACTCCTGCTGCCCGGATAATCCTGGTTCACATTCCCTACCCCCCCTATTATGGATATTCAAATCGCCACCCTCTGTGACTTTGCCGCCGACTACAACGGCAAGCTCGTGATTTCCGGAACCTTCGACACCCTCGTCGCCCGTGCCGTGCCCGTCGTGCACCCATCGTGCGCCCTGGCCATGCGGATGTGCTTCACCCCGGAAGACGCCGGTCGCCACAAGCTCTCCATCAACATCATCGATGAGGACGGCGAGTCGCTCGACCCCAACAACATGCCCATCGAGCCGGAATTCGAAGTGCAGTTCCCCAAGAACGTGCCGTTCCTCACCCGCAACATTGTGATGAACCTGCAGGGCCTGCGGTTCCAAAAGATGGGCATTTTCTCCATCGATATCGGCTGCGACGGCGAGATCCTCGTGCGCCTGCCACTGCGTGTCCTTCAGGTCACGCAGGGCCCGAATGGCGAAAGCCAGATGGCGTAATCAGTAATGGCGCAGGCCGGTGGCATGGTGTAGCATCGCAGCATGCCCCAGCCTGTCTGTTACTCTTGTGCCCTCATCACCGGTGCCTCCGCCGGCCTCGGCGAGGAATTCGCCCTGCAACTCGCATCGCGCGTCGATAAGCTCGTGCTCGTGGCGCGCCGCGAGACTTTGCTGCGCCAGCTCAGCGAGCGCATCCGCGTCTTGCATCCCGCGGTGGAGGTGTACGTCTATGCCGCCGATCTGACCGACCCCGGCGAGCGCGAGGATCTGGTCGAAAACCTGATCCTGCGGCGCTTCATTCCGGACCTGTTGGTTAACAACGCCGGCCTGGGCGATTACGGCGAGTTTGTCACCGGCGATTGGACGAAGATCCGCTCCATGCTCGGCCTCAACATCGAGGCGCTCACTCACCTCACCCACGCCTTGCTGCCGGCGATGATCCGCTGCGGCCACGGTGCCGTGATCAACGTCAGTTCGCTGGCCAGCCTGCTGCCATTGCCGGATCTCGCCGTGTATGCCGCCACCAAGGCGTACGTCACGAGTTTTTCCGAAGCCTTGCGCATCGAGCTCAAAGAACACGGCATTCCCGTCCTGGCCGTGTGTCCCGGGCCCGTGCATACCGAATTCGGCCAGGTCGCCCGCCGCGGCCGCGAAGGCCGTGAAATGCCTGGCCACCGTTGCTTCAACGTGCCCAAGGCACAAGTCGTCGCCGAGGCCCTGGTCGCCCTCGACAGCAATCGCGCCCGCGTCTATCCGGGCCTCAAAACCGCCGCCGCCGCCCTTCTCATCGCCGCCCTGCCCATCGTCGCCATCCGCCTGGTCATGGGCCTGCGCCCACGGAAGAGTTAGAGCGGGGAGGGGAGCGCCGGCATCCCGCCCAATACTGCTGACTTAGCGGGAGGATAGGCATCCTGCCCAATACTGTTTACTTAGCACCATTTTGAACCTCTACCTTTGCGGCACGCTTTCTCGCCGAAACCTTGTGGCCGGCTTTGCGCACCGGGAAGCTGCACTTGGGCTTTTTCCTGATTGTTCGCT
>CAIVSK010000139.1 GCA_903908495.1 Akkermansiaceae bacterium | reverse complement strand
GTTTCCGCCTGGCTTTTCACCACGCTTTCCAATCTCTGCCACAATCACTACCGCTGGCGGCGACGCCATCCCAGCGTGAGCCTGGACGCGCCGGTTGATGATGCTGAGACCTCCGCACACGAAGCCGTGCCCTCCGATGCCCCTTTGCCTAACATTGCCTTGGAGCACGACGAGGCCTTCGCCGCCGTTCGTGCCGCTGTTGAGCGTCTGCCGCACGACCTGAAGACCACGATTCTGCTCCACCACTTCGAGCGGCTTTCCTACCGCGAGATCGGCGCAATCACCGGCTGCTCGGAACGCGGGGTGGAAACCCGTCTGTATCGTGCGCGGCAGCGACTTCGCGAGGAACTGGCCGGCTTCTTGCACGAAACCGTGGAGACCTGAGTTGTTCTTTGGCGCGCCGCCCGCGATAGTTGCCAGTCCACGGCCAAACAAAAACCATGACACCAGGGTGCCATGGTCTTTTGCCTTTCAAATCCTCGATCGCCATCCGGCTACTTACTGGGACCAAAACTGAACACCTGGGTCGCCTTGACGAGCACGGGGCGGCCATTGCGTGTCGGTGGCTCGAATTTCCACTGGCGCAAGGCCGCGACGGCCAGGGCGGTCAACTCGATGTCGTCTTTCACTGACACGGCCGGCATCCGGACCGTCCCGGTCTCATCAACATAGAAATCAATCGTCACCTTGCCCCTCACTCCTTTAGCGGCCAGCTTGTCAGAATACTGCGGCGTAACGGTGACAACCGGTGTGGGAATCCGGTCCAACTCCCGTAACGAACAGGGCCGATACACGTATTTGCCCTCGGTCAATCGCAGAAACATCGCCTCCATCTGTTCATCCAAATTCGCGGTGCTCACCACGACTCCCTTGGCCTCATAGGAGAAGATAAGCTCGATGGTGGTGCCGACCGGCTCACCCCGCCACCGTGCCGGCTCGAATTTCCACTGTTTGATGGCCGTCACGGCTGCGTCCGCAAACTCCGGCAGGGTGTAGCCAACCACCAGGTATTCGACGAGTTTGCCTGTCGCATCCGTGTTGATAGCCACGCGCGCCTCTCCTGTCCCCACGGCCAATTGCTGGAGACGATAGGGGAAGATGGGGTTCACCGTCTGCAGGATGCTCACAGACTGCCATTCAGGCTGAGGTTGCAGAAACTGCGCGAAGGTTGTTCCCGCCAAGAGCAGCCCGCCGCAAACAATCCAAATGAACCGGGTCTTCATAAGATAAATGGTACGATGAACATAACACCGTTCCGGCAGGGAGCCCTTCAAGCTCCCGGGTGGTTCCAGCAGGATTTCTCCGATGATCAGCCAGATCAATTCAATATCCCTAACCTGTTGCTTGGACATAAGATGACCTTGTGACAAGCGGTGCCTGCGGCGAAGATAGATGGCGGTGTGCGGGATTTCCTGTTGCCTAGGAATCGACCCGCCCGCAAGGCTCAGCGGCTGTCTGCCCCGGAACCTCTGATCCTCACTGCCATGCCCAGACCTGTTACACTCTTCACCGGCCAGTGGGCCGACCTTCCCTTGGCCAACCTCGCCTCGCTCGGGAAACGGATGGGTTATGACGGCCTCGAACTCGCCTGCTGGGGTGACCATTTCGACGTCGATCTGGCCGCCACCTCCCAAAAATACTGCCAGGAGAAATGGCAGCTTCTTGCCGACCATGGTCTGACCTGCTACGCGATCTCAAACCACCTGGTCGGCCAGGCCATCTGCGATCGCATCGACGAACGGCATCAGGCCACCCTCCCCCCCGATGTGTGGGGTGACGGAGATCCCGAGGGTGTGCGCCGCCGTGCCGCAAGAAAAATGATTCTCACGGCAAAGGCCGCGCGGAATTTCTTCGCCCTCAAACCCCGCCGAAAAGGCGGAAACCATCATCCGGCGGTTGTCAACGGCTTCACGGGCTCAAGCATCTGGCACTCGATCTATCCCTTCCCGCCGACATCGCAGGACTATTGGGACAAGGGATTCCGGGATTTTGCCCGGCGTTTCGGCCCCATCCTCGCCGAGTTTGAAAAACTCAACGTCAACTTCGCCCTTGAGGTGCATCCGACCGAGATCGCCTTTGATATCGCTTCGGCCCAGCGCGCCGTGGCGGCGGTGAAAAACCACCGGCGCTTCGGTTTTAACTACGATCCCTCTCACCTCGGCTACCAGGGCGTCGACTACGTGAAGTTTATCCGGGTGTTCGGCGACCGCATCTATCATGTGCACATGAAGGATGTGTGGTGGGGCCACGGCGACGGCACGGTGGGCGTGTTCGGCGGTCATGCGAGTTTCGGTGATGCGCGCCGCCATTGGGATTTCCGCTCGCCCGGCCGCGGTGACATCCGCTTTGAGGACATTATCGTCGCGCTCAATGATGTCGGGTATCGCGGTCCGCTCTCCGTCGAATGGGAGGACATCCGTATGGACCGTGTGCACGGCGCCACCGAAGCGGCGGCCTTCGTCCACCAACTCGACTTTCCCCGCAGCGCCGTTGCCTTCGACGCCGCGTTCGACAAGAAAAACCGGTAGTTCAGGGGCGCGGAGGACAGGTATCGTTCTGCCGGACATCATTCCCGCCCTTGATTCTCACGCCCCATTCCTATGCACAGAAAACTACGTTTCGGCATGATCGGCGGCGGCCGCGGCGCATTCATCGGCGCCGTGCACCGCCTCGCGGCGGTCATGGATGGCAAGGCGGAGCTCGTGGCTGGCGCCTTCTCCGCCGACCCGGCACGCTCTCGGGCGTCCGGCGCTGATTTGTTCGTCGATCCTGCGCGCGTCTATGGCAGCTACGCCGAGATGGCCAAGGCCGAGGCCGGCATGCCCCCGAACCAGCGGCTCGATTTCGTCATCATTGTCACGCCCAACCACCAGCATTTTCCACCCGCCAAGCTCTTCCTCGAAAAAGGCTTCAACGTCGTCCTCGACAAGCCCGCGACCTTCAACCTCCAGGAGGCGCTCAAACTCCGCCGGATCGTCCGGAGGACAGGAAAGGTTCTCGTGCTCACCCACAACTACACCGGCAACGTAATGGTGAAGCAGGCGCGCCAGCTCGTGCGGCGCGGCGGGC
>CAIVSK010000138.1 GCA_903908495.1 Akkermansiaceae bacterium | reverse complement strand
TGGCGCGCTACATCGCCAAGAACTGCGTAGCAGCCGGACTGGCCGATAAGCTGGAGTTGCAGGTCGCCTACTCCATCGGGGTGGCCCACCCGTTGCGGGTAGGCGAGGATTCGAGGAAGCGCCGCCTTCCGTGTGGTCCGCTGCGGTGGCTTGCATGAAAATCAGGCCCCTCATCGCCATTCCACACCTTTACCGCTTCGCCCCGACCACCAGCATCCACCTCTAAGCCTACCCCATGAAACCCAGATTCACCCGCCCACTCGTCACTTGCTTGTTTATCGCCCTCACCAGCGCGGCCTCCGCCGTTGACTGGTATTGGGACGCCGACGCTGACACCACCGCAGCGACCGGCGGCACCGGCAATTGGACACAAGCCGGAGTTTTGTGGCGCAACGCCTCGGCCACGGGCACTCTGACTGCCTATAACAACGCGACCGGACCACAAAACGACAGTGCCGCCAATCTGGTGCTGGCCGGGGGCGTGGACTCCTTGACCATGACCTTGACGGCATCCACCGCCTACAATCTCAACAAGATCACGGCCAACAACATTTACACGTTCGCCACCAACACCGCCACTGTCACCTTCGTCGGCAGCACCCCGAGCGTCACCGTGGCGTCGGGCAAATCGCTCGTCTGGGGCACCGACCTCGCGGCCGCCAGCGCCACCGTGACCAAGGCGGGCGCGGGCACCTGGCAATGGAACAACGCCAGTGGCCAGGTCACATCTAACAGCACAACCCTGGACATCACCGCCGGCACGCTGCAGTTCAACACCAGCGCGGCCTCGGCCAACCTGTTCACCGGCACCAGCGGGATCGTCAAAACCGGATCGGGCAGCACCCTCAGCATCAATCAGACCAACAGCGGAGGGTACACGTCGGTGAAGGACTGGACGCTCGGGTCCAAGGTGATCCTCAACGGAGGCACTCTCTACGGCGGGTCTTCCAACGGCGCGCAATTCCAACGATTGACGAGCGGCACGGCCATCCAAGTCGACGCGGCCAGCAGCATCACCCAGGGCAGCGGCAATTTTTCGCAGAATTTCACTTTGGAAGGCGCATTCACCGGGAGCGGCGGCCTGACTCTCAACCGGGCGGCCTCGAATACGCGCTACCTCAATCTCAAGGGCAACATGGCCTCGTACTCGGGCAATGTGACCATTGGCACTTCCACCGCCGCCGGTGGTTACGTGGTGTTCGGTCATTCTTCCGGCTGGGGCAGCGGCACCCTTTCGCTCAGCGGCGCGGGCAGCAACGTGCTCATCGGCGACGAGGCCGCCACCGCATACAACAGCGGCTGGACCGGCGGCTCCGCGCTGTCATATGTGTCCGGGACCTTCGCGCCGGGCGGTGCCATCACCGTGGGCGCCGGAGCCATCCTGCAGGTGATGAACAACACCGCGAGTTATGCCATTCTGTGCAGCCCCATCGCCGGCATCACCGTCAATGGTGGCACCCTGTCAGCCAATGGCAGCGCCGGTGCCTCCGCCTTTGTGCCGGCCACCAGTTCCACCTGGACCTTCGGCGGCAGTGCCCTCTCCACCGTCTCGGCCAAACTCCAATTCAATAACCCCGGCGCGACCTTGCAGGTGGCCGACGCCATCGTCGGCAGCACTGTGGACACCCTCATTTCGGGTGCCGTGTCGGGTGCCAACGGCTTTGCCAAAACCGGTGCCGGCACCCTCGGCCTCTCCGGCACCACCACCCTCGGCGGGGCCGTGACGGTGACCGCGGGCAGCGTGGAATTCTCCGGCACGACGAGCAAAACCCTCAGCGGCGGGCTCTCCGGCACCGGCAACATCGACGTCAAGGGCAGCGGCGTGGTCACCCTTTCGGGCGCGTCGGCCGGCTTCACCGGCAATATCACCGTGGCCGATGGCGCGGCACTGGCCGGCGAAGCCACCACCAACGCCAATCTAACGCTCGGCACCACCACCGGTGCCCTCCTGTGGCCGGATTTCAGCACCGAACCGGCCGCCTTCACGGCTAACAACATTATTTTGAACGGCGTCAACACCGTCCGCTTTGTCAGTGCCCCGGCGCCCGGCACCTACACGCTGTTGAAATACACCGGCGCGCTGAGCGGAACCGGTACCTTCAGCGCCAACTTCCGCGGTGCCAGCGTGGACATGGGCCTCGGCAGCAATGATGCCATCAAACTGACCATCGGCACCGGCGCCGCATTGATTTGGAACAATGGCGCCGCCAACCAAACCTGGGATATCGCCACCAGTACCGACTGGCGAAATGGCGCGGCCACCGATTTCTACTACGATAACGACGGAGTGACCTTTAACGACACACCCGGCAGCGATCAGACGATCAACATCGCCGCCACCGTCGCGCCCGGCAGCCTCTCGTTCAGCAACAGCATCGGCTACACGCTTTCCGGCTCGCCCATCAGCGGCCTGACCAACCTGGTCAAGGGCGGTACCGGCATCACCACGCTGGCATCGCCTAACACCTACTCGGGCGGCACCACCCTCAATCAGGGCACCTTGCGGGTGGGCGACAATGCCGCGCTTAGCACCGGTACCCTCACGCTCAACGGCGGCACCCTGTCAAGCAACGGCGTGACGGCCCGGAACATTTCTAACAGCATCCTGCTGAGTGGCAGTCCGACCCTCGGCAACGCCATCGATACCGGCGTGCTCACCCTCTCCGGTGCGATGACGATGAACGGCAACCGCAGCCTCACCACCGCCTCCGACGTCATCGTTTCCACAGCCATCAGCGGGGCGTACGCCCTCACCAAGTCCGGCCCGGCCACCCTCACGCTCACCGCCACCAACACCTATAGCTCGTCGACCGTCAATGGCGGCACCCTGCAGGTCGGCACCGGCAGCACCGCGGGATCCATCCCCAGTGCGGCGGTCATCAGCGCTCCCGGCACGCTGCGTTTCTATCAGGCCAACGGCACCAGCGCCATCACCCTGGCCCACAGTTTCTCCGGCACCGGCACCCTCGCCCTCAAGGGAACCGGCACGGCGAGCCAATCGAGTTACACCCTCACCGGCGACAACACGGGCTTCAGCGGCACGCTCGCGGTCGAGAACGGCGCGCGGGCCCAGATCGACAGCGCCACCCGCCTCGGCAATGCGGCGGTGATCGTGAATTCCGGTGGCGGCTTGTACATGACCGCCGGGACCCTTACCAACGCCTTCCAAATCAGCGGCATCGGCTGGCCGGAAACCGGCAACTACGGGGCCATCCGCGTCGGCGGCGGCAGCATCAGCGGTCCGATCACGCTGGCTGCGGATGCCCGCATCACCGGCACGGGCACCATCAGCGGCAGCCTGACGGGCACCAACGCGCTGGAGATCAATGCGCCGACCCTCTCGTATGCGTTGACCTATTCCGGCAACGGCTCGGCGCTGACCGGGACCACCACCGTGTCGTACGGCTCGCTGAACCTGACCGGTTCGTTAGGCGGCAACCTGGTGGTTTCCACCGCCAGCGGCACCGGACCCGCCACCCTCAGCGGTGAAGGCTCGGTGGCCGGATCCCTCACCCTCGGCGCCGTCGGCAAGGCGGCCAACCTCACCATCGACCCGAACAGCCCCGGCGCTCTCACGTCCACCGGCACGCTCAACGTCGCTGAAACCGGCAGCGTGGTGGCAGTGAGCTTCTCCAACCCGCCCACCGCAGCTGGCACTTTCACCGTACTCAACCATGGCGGCACCACGGTCACCCCGGCGAATTTCTCGTTGCCGGGTTATCGCAGTGCCAGCTTCGACACCGCCACCAACCCCAGCACCGTGACCGTCACCGTCGCTGCGGGCGCAGTCACCTGGAAAGGCAATCTCTCGGCGGCCTGGGACGTCGACAGCACCGCCACCAGCGGCACCCTCAACTGGCTCAACGCCACCCCGGCGGCCGACAAGTTCTATCATCTCGACAGCGTGACCTTTGACGACACCGCCACCGCGTTCGCGCCGACCCTCGCCGTCACCGTCAACCCGAGCGCGGTCACATTTAGCAACTCCACCAATGCCTACACGCTCACCGGCACCGGCGTCATCGGCGGGAACGGAACCCTGACCAAGAACGGCAGCAACAGCCTCACCCTGTCCACCCCGAACACATTTAGCGGCGACGTCACCATCAATGGCGGCAAGCTCGTGTTGGGAAATGCCGGAGCCCTCGGTGCCGCCGGTTCGAAAACCGTCACCATCAACGCCGGTGGCCAACTCGACTTCAACGACATTTCGCCCGGCACCACCCGCACCTACACCTATAAAATCGCCGGCGACGGCGGCGGCAGCGGCGTCCTCACCGACAGTCTGACCGTCGGCGTCGCATCCAGCGCCGGAATCCAAAACCTCGAGTTGCTAGGAAACGCTACCGTCGGTGGCGTCGGCCGCTTCGACCTCGGGCGGGTGGGCAGCACGTCGGGCACGATCAACGGCAACGGCTATACCCTAACCAAGACCGGCACCAACCAGGTCGAGCTGCGCGGCGCGACGAGCAACATGCCCATCATCGTCAATGGCGGCACCGTCGGTGCCGAAGACAACGACCTCGCATTCGGCGACGCAAGCGGCAGTGTCACGGTCAATTCCGGAGGCACACTCGCCACCTACGGCGCGCGCAACATCGCCACCCCCGTCACCCTCAACACCGGCAGCACCCTCAGCAACCTCGGCAGCGCCGCAGGCACTTGGAGCGGCACCCTCAGCACCAGCGGCAGCCTCACGGTCAACCCGGCCGGCCAGACGATCAACCTCACCGGCACCGTCGCCGGCACCGCCACCATCACGGTACCGGCCGCCGGGGGCACCCTCAACCTCTCCGGCACCAATACGTTCACCGGCGGACTCATCATCACGCACCTGACTAACAATACGGCCACCACGGTCAACCTCCCCACCGGGACCTCGCTGGCAGTGGCCTCCGGCAAACCCATCCAGGTCGGCAACACCTCCGGCACTGGTGCCTATAACGCTCAGACCTTCAATGCAGCGGGCGCGGTCACCAATGATGGCTCACTGTTCGTCGGCCGCAGCGGGTTCCTCAATGTCAATAATGGTGCCGTCTGGACTCAGAACGGGGCCATGACCGTCGCCGGCCAAGGCGGCTACACCGCGACGATGTCGGTCAACGCGGGCTCCGCCTTCACCTACGCCGGATCCAGCACCATCAAGATCAATCCGGGATCCGGGGGCTTCGGCTACCTTTACATCGATGGAATGTTCACCACCTCGCAAGGGTTCGAAACCACGGTGGTCGGCGGCACGATCTATCTGGTAACCCTGCGCAACGGCGGCACCCTCAAGCTATCGTCCAGCATCACCGACCTCACCAACGGCGCGACTAACAAAACCCAGTTCGCGCTCGGCAGCGGCGGCGGCATCATCGACACCAACAGCCACTCAGCCAGCTTGAGCAAGGGGATCACCGGCACCGGCTTCGGCCTAACCAAAGCCGGGGCGGGCACCCTCACACTCGGCGGAACCAACAGCTACACCGGGACCACCGAGGTCGCTGGCGGCACGCTGGCCGGCACCGGTGCCGCCGGTTCCATGGTCAGCGTCGACGCCGGGGCCACCCTCGCCCCCGGGGCGGGCATCGGCACCTACGCCTGTGCCGGGGCCACCTTCGCCAGCGGATCCACCCTGGCCATCGAAATCAACAGCAGCAGCGCCACCGCCGACAAGTTGGCAGCCAGCGGCGCGGTTAACATCAGCGGCGCGAGTGTTTCCTTTGCGGATATCGGCGGCGGCGTCATCGTGGCGGGCACCAAGCTGGTGCTCATCGACTACAGCGCAACCACTCTCAACGGTACCTTCAGCGGCTATGCCGAGGGCGCGTCCATCAGCCTTGGATCCAATACATTCACCCTGAGTTATGCGGATGCCTCCAAAGTAACCCTCACCTCCACCACCGTGGCGTCCCCCTACGACGCCTGGGCCATGAGCAAAGGACTCAACGGATCGCCCGGCCATGCAGCGGGCTTCAATGACGACCCCGACAAAGACGGCGTGCCCAACGGCTTGGAATGGATTCTGGGAGGCAACCCGCTGGTGCAAGACGCCTCCACGCTGCTGCATGCCACGGCCACTGGCGGGGGCGGGCTGATCCTCACCTTCAACCGTGCGGAAGAATCCATCGGTCAAGCCTCCCTGCTCGTCGAATCCAGCAGCGACCTGGTGAGCCCGTGGACCACCTTCGCCACCGTCGAAGCCACCAGTACCGGTCCCGAGGTTGTCATCGACACCACTGCCACTCCTGACGCGGTCACCGTCACGATCCCGGCCGCCAACGCCATCGGCGGCAAACTCTTCGCCCGCCTCAAAGCGATTGTGCCGTAAACCTGATGGAACGGAGGGGGGACTCCTGTCCCGCGTAAAAGAATTGAGCGGATCGCACAGCTCCGGGCTCTTTTTTCACGCGAGGACAGTGTCTCCGCCCCGAGCTTGCAATTAGAAATGACACAGGCGGTCGAATGAGCCACAATCCCTCACCCGCGCGCCGCCGGGCAACCCGGACCTAACTTATGACCCGCTACCAACGCCTTGCCATTTTCGCCACCGCCGCCGTCATGGGTGCGGCCAATGTTTCCGCCGAGGCACCGAAACACAGCTTTGCCATCGGCAGCCACGATTTTCTGCTCGACGGGCAGAAGTTCCAAATCCGCTGCGGGGAGATGCACGCCGCGCGGGTGCCCAAGGAATACTGGCGCCAGCGCCTGCAGATGGCCAAGGCGATGGGCCTCAACACGGTTTGTGCCTATCTGTTTTGGAATTTGCACGAACCCAAGCCGGGCGAATCCAACTGGAGCGGCCAGGCCGACGACGCGGAGTTTTGCCGCATTGCCCAAGAGGAGGGCTTGTGGGTGATTTTGCGGCCCGGTCCGTACGCCTGCGCCGAGTGGGAAATGGGCGGCACCCCGTGGTGGATGCTCAAGCAGGACGGCGTGCACCTCCGCAGCCGCGACCCGCGCTACCTGGAACCGGCCAGGGCCTACCTCAAGGAAGTCGGCCGGGTGCTCGGCCCGCTGCAAATCACCCATGGCGGCCCGATCATCATGGCACAGGTGGAAAATGAATATGGCTCGTTCGGCAATGACGCCGGTTACATGGGCGACGTGCGCAAGGCCCTGCTCGACGCCGGGTTTGACGTGCCGCTATTTGCCTGCAATCCGCCTGCGGTGATCAAGAACGGCTTGCTCCCGGACCTGTTTCAAGCCGCAAATTTCGGCAGCGACCCGGCGGCCAATTTTAAAAAGCTCCGCGAACTGCAACCCACCGGACCGCTGATCTGCAGCGAATTTTACCCCGGCTGGTTCGATACCTGGGGCCAGACCCATCACTTCGGCGACACCGCCAAATACCTCGCCGACCTGAAATTCATGCTCGATGCCGGTGCCTCGTTCAGCATCTACATGGCCCACGGCGGCACCACCTTCGGGTTGTGGTCCGGCTGCGACCGCCCGTTCAAGCCGGACACCTCGAGCTACGACTACGACGCGCCGATCAGCGAGGCCGGCTGGGCCACGCCGAAGTTTTTCCAGACCCGCGAATTGTTCGCCAAGTACCTGCTGCCCGGCGAAACCCTGCCGCCTCCGCCCGCGCAAAATCCCGTCGTCACCTTTCCATCAGTGGAGCTCACGCAAACCGCGCCGGTGTTTGGCAATCTGCCGCCGGCTCGCAACGACGACACCCCCCGCAGCATGGAAAAATACGACCAGGGGTATGGCTGCATCATCTACCGCAGCACCCTGCCGGCCGGCGCGGCGGCCACGCTCGAAGCCGCGGCCATCCACGATTTCGGCTTCGTCTTTGTCGATGGCAAACGCCTCGGCGTGCTCGACCGCCGCAACGGCAGCACCAAAATCCAGGTTCCCGCGCGCCAGCACCCGGTACAACTCGACATTCTGGTGGAACCGATGGGACGGGTCAATTTCGGCCCTGAAATGCTCGATCCCAAAGGCCTCATCGCACCGGTCAAGCTGGCCGGCACCCCCTTGCAGGGCTGGAAAATCTTCAACCTGCCGCTGGATGAAAAAATGCTCGCCGGTCTGAAATTCACCGCCGGCACCAACTCCGGCCCGGCGTTCTGGCGCGGCACGTTCCAGTTGGCACAAGCGGGCGACACGTTTTTGGATCTGCGCGGCTGGAGCAAGGGCGTGGTGTGGGTGAATGGCCGCTGCCTCGGTCGATTCTGGAACATCGGCCCGAGCCAAACCGCCTACGCGCCCGGATGCTGGCTGCGCGCCGGCAGCAACGAGATCGTGCTGCTCGATTACGTCGGCCCGGAACACGCCGCCATCGCCGGATTGGACAAGCCCATCCTCAACGAGTTGCACCCCGACAAGGATTTTTCCCAGTCGTCCCGGCCGCAGGTGAAGTTGAATCTGAGCGCCGCCTCGCCAGTTCATGCCGGCACCTTCGCACCCGGCGCTGACTCCCAGGAAATCAAGTTCGCCACCCCGGTCAGCGGAAGGTTTTTCGCACTGGAATCTCTCAATGCACACGATGGCAAGCCCTACGCCGCGATCGCCGAACTCGATTTGCTCGATGCCGCAGGCCGCTCGATCAGTCATGATGGCTGGACCATCGGATATGTCGACAGCGAGGAGCGCGTCGGCGAAGACGGCTCGGCGGAAAATGCCATCGACGGCCAGACGGCCAATTATTGGCACACGCAGTGGAAGACCACCTCGCCCGCCCACCCGCACCGCCTGATCTTGAACCTCGGCAAGACGCAGACGATTTCCGGCATGCGCTATGTGCCGCGCCAAGGCCAGGGCGGCGGACGCATCAAGGATTACCGGGTGTACGTCGGCCCGCTATTGCTCGAGCCGAAGTGACGCGCTGACCATCCGCACGTGTGGCTGCTGTGCGTGGCTGCTGCATGTAGCCGACGCGTCACGCGGCAGGCTGTGATTGGCGGCGTCTCGCAGCAAGTCATTCGAGTGCAAGCGTCCTGGCCTTGCTCCATCATGGTCTGGGGCGATTCGGAGATCGCCCCTCTTGACTACCGCGCGGCTTGTCGCCGGGGACAAGCCGCGAAAGAAGCCACAGGCTCCGGAGTTACTGATTCTGAGAGGACGGAGTCACTGGAGCAGCGTTCTGGCGCTTGCCTTTGCCTTTGCCTTTGCCCTTGCCGTGGTGTTTGCCCTTGGCAACCTTGGCGGTGAATTCCTGCAGCGAGAGCTTGCCATCATTGTTGGTGTCGAGTTTCGCAAAGCGTTTGCCCTTTTTGACGACTTTCTTGGCCTTGCCGATGAATTCATCCTTGGACAGGAAGCCGTCGTGGTTCTTGTCCTTTTTGGTGAAAACTTGTTCGGCGGTGGGCTTGGCTTTAGGGTGGGCACCCTTCTTGTGGCCGGCGTAGAGCGGCAGGGCGAGGGCGAGACTGATGGCGAACAGGATGCTGTATTTCATGGTTGGGTGGGGAGGGTGAGGTTGTCGTCCCGCAGTGGGATCGGGCGTTAATAGCGCGGCGAAGGTGGGTGGTGAGGGGAAAAAAACCAGTACAATCGGGCGCGGGCCGATAAGCGTTGGCAATGACGGTCGTCATTCCGATCGATGTGCCGCAACACCAACTCCTCAAAAGCTCAATAGCAACTGCCAGATGTAGGTGTTGGCCAGACCTTCAATGTCGTTCCAAACCTGGCGAATCAGGTCCTTGTCACCGCTGATTTCAGGGTATTCCCCCGCCTTTTCCTCCCACGAGCGGCATACTCCGGGAGCCAGGCCGGGAGCGGCGTGGCCGCTCATGCCGGCGAGCGTGGCACGCGCCGCCAGCGACGCGGGCACCTCGGCGGGCGGCTGGGGCGTCGGCGTTTGATAGGTCCCGGCCGGGTAACCGCCATACTCGCGTGTCACATCGGTTAGCACCCGCAGGTTTTCGATGCTCGTGTCGTCCTGCATGATCGCCCCGGCGTCCATGATGTATCCGCCCTCGGCGGCCACCTCGAGGATCACGCGGTGGCAGAATTCGCGCACTTTGTCCGGCTTGCCGAAACTCAGCAGGCTGTTAGGTATGCCGCCGCTCAGGGCGAACTTGTCGTGCAAGCGCCGGTGCACCTCGAAGATATCGTCCTGGTCGCAGTGAAACACGATGGAGCGGTCCGGCAGCTCGCGGAAACTCTCGAAGTGATGTTTCCATTTGCCTTCGGCATAGAACAGCGTCTGCTGGCCGTGTTTCCAAAACTCCTCGATGATGGGCTTGAGCGTCGGCCAGTAATGACTGTCAAAGGTTTTCGGCGCCACCAACGGCACGCAACCGCGGTGCATCCAAAAACCGATGGGCACTTGCCGGGCCGGGTCGGCCGTGGTCAGCCCCACTTGGCACAGGTGCGGCATGAGCGCCTCACAGGCGGCCAGCACCTTGTCGGGCTGGGTGACCATATCCATGGTTAGGCCGATGTAGCCGCGCAATTTGTCGGCGATAATGTCAAACGGAGCCTTGAAGATTCCGGCGATGGCCGAGACGGTGCCCGATTCCTGGCGCAAGCGGGCGACCTGCGGACCGAACGCCTGAAAGTACTGCAACATGGCCATGCCGCCCTTCACGAACGACAGGTTGTTGCGATAGGTGGCGGGTTCGCCCAACTTGCTGACCTCGGTGGATACCCGCGGCAACCATATGTTGTAGAGAAAGCCAGTGGGATCGGCGATGAGCGCGTCGTATTCGTCGGCGCGCATCCATGCCTGGTCCTCTTCCGGCTCGATGTAGTTGAAGCCGGTGGTGGCCGGAATGTGGATGCCCGGAATACCGTAGTAGCGCAGACCCACCGCCTGCGCCAACCCGGTCCACACATATACCATGTTAGGCACCACGGCGTCCCAGTCGAACTCCCGCGCGCACTTCGCCGCGGCGTCGAACGCACGGTTATAGTCGTGTGCCACGTCCTGGCAGGTGTAGCCGGCATAGCGCGCGGTGAATTCCGCGACAAACGGCCGGATCGGGACGCGGTCCGGCTTCTCGTTGCGCATCGCGGTGACGTAGCGCGCCAGACGCTGCTGGTAGAGTGTCTCGTTAGTCATGTCTTTACAGTCTCGTTTCTCCGGGCCGGCATCAAGCATGAATTTCGAGTGGCGGCGCGCCTCTCGCCGCAGGCCGTGGCAGCGTCCCTCCGGCCGCCGTCTTCAAGTGAGAGGACAGTGACAGCAAATGCGCCGGAAACCGGTGATCCGGGCAGAGGGCGTTAGATTGTTAGTATTGGACGGGCCGCCCGTTCTCCTTTTGAAAGCTGGCCCCTGCGGCCGGGCTTGCTCAGGGTGATGAGACGTCGGCCTGCTTGGCAGCGCGATAGGTGGCACCGTTGTCGGCGGGCAGCGAGCGGTGCCACGCGACGACGGCGGCGCTCAGGCGGGCGACCTCGGCGGGCTGGGAGGCGGCGAGGTCCTTGGTTTCGGCCGGATCTGCGCTGAGGTCGTAGAGTTGGGGCGAGGTGCCGTCGTAGGAGCAGAGGAATTTCCACTGACCGTCGCGCACGGCGAGATCGGGAAGGACTGGGATTCCGGGAACTGATGCGCGATCGGGCGGACGGCGGAAGAAAAGCGGTGGCTGGCGGGACGCCTCGGAGTGACCGAGGAGCGTGGCGCGCATCGGCACGCCGTCGAAGGCCACCTTGTCTGGCGGATGCACGCCGGCGAATTCGAGCAACGTCGGGGCGATGTCGATGGTGGAAAAAACCGATCTGCGGTTGACGGAGTTCACCTTTTGCGGGTTGGTAAATCCGGGGCCCCAGACGATGAGGGGCGAGCGGATACCGCCTTCGTAGAGCATGCCCTTGCCGCCGCGGAAGATCCCGGCGGAACCCGCGCCCGGCTCGGGGCCGTTGTCGGAACAAATGAGAATGAGGGTGTTGTCGCGGAGGGCGGGATCGGCGCGGATGGCATCGAAGAGGACGCCGAGCTGGCGATCCATGGTGGCCAGCACGGCGTGGTAGAGCGTGCGTTTTTTGGCGTCGCCGCGCAGCGCTGCCGGCGGAAAAAACGGCGAGTGAACGTCGTCGGGCCAGAGATTGACGTAGAACGGCTGCTTCGCCGCGGCGGATTTGCGAATGAAGGCGAGGGCGGCGGCGCTGTAGGTGGCGGTGACCTCGGAGCGGTCCTGATGGATGATTTCGCCGTGACCGAGTTTGTCGGACCCGAGGGCGTAGAGGCGCGGCGGCTTGCCATCGTGGGCATCGAGCAGCGGCAGGACGCGGGGGCCGAGGCCCTCAAAGTTGGTGAGCGAGGCATCGAAGCCATACCCGGTGATGAGCGGGGCGTCGCCGACGTCGCGCTGGCCGCCCATGTGCCATTTGCCGAAGTGGCCGGTGGCGTAGCCGGCGTCGTGGAGGGTGCGGGCGAGCATCGGCGCGCGCGGATCGAGCCACTGGGCCATCCCGCGGGCGGTGTTTTCGGCGCGGTTATTGAGAAACGAGGTGATGCGCCAGCGCTGTGGGTACTGGCCGGTGGAGAGGCCGACGCGGGACGGCGAGCAGATCGGCGAGGCGACGTAGAACTGCTCGAAGCGAATCCCCTCGGCGGCGATGCGATCGATGTTGGGGGTCTTGGCCGCAGTGTTGCCGAAGCAGGAAAAATCGCCCCAGCCCATGTCGTCGATGAGGAGCATGACGATGTTGGGCCGGCGCGCGGAGGCGGGTTCGGCCGCCAGCAGCGGCGGTTCGCCCAAGAGGGTCTGTTTAGCAGGAAGACAGGCATCCTGCCTGTCATGGACGACGGGCTTCCAGCCTGTCGTTTCAAGGACTGACAGGCGGGACGCGCAATCTTCCCTCACAGGCTGGAAGCCTGTTCTCCAATCAGAAGGAGCAGCCCTGCCTGTATTGATCGGCCCACCAAGGGCAAGGAGCGCCACGAGCGAGGCGAGATAACGGTAGAAGCCCATGACGTCAGGGTGTTAGTTCTTCTCGATCACGATTCCGATCGAAGTGATTTTACCCGGGTAGGGAATGACCGTGGTGTAAGGGCCTACGACGGCACCACTGTCGGTGCCGACGTCGAGGCCATCTTTCGGTTGGCCCTTGATCGGGCCGTCGCGCTTGGCGGTGGCAATTTCGTCGCCCACCGCAAGT
>CAIVSK010000137.1 GCA_903908495.1 Akkermansiaceae bacterium | reverse complement strand
GTCATTCTTGACCTTCACCTTCTTGATCTGCTCGGCCGCGGTCATGCGCTCGGCTGGCAGGTAGTTGCGTTCGCGGGCGAAGGAAAAGAGGACTTTGACGCAGAGCAACATGGAATTGCGCGAGCCTGCCGACACGTCCAGTCCCCGCAGCCACGCGTCCACGTCGGACGAGGCAAGGTCGAGAATCTCGCCGGGGAAGGCGTCGGCGAAGCGGGTGAGCACCGTCTTGAGCTGTGACACGTAGGAGCGGCTGGCCCCGTCCTGCTGGCGGGCGGCGACCAGTTCATCCACTACTTCCCGGAGCGTGGCGCGGCGGGTGAGCGGCTTGAAATGCCGACGGTAGTCGCCGACCACGGTGCTGAGCGGTTCACCGTCGGCGAGGCTGCGGGCGCGGGTGTAATCCTCGATGGCGGCGACCAGCGGGATGCCTGAGTCGGCGAGGAGCTGGAGCGCCTTGGCGTAGTTGTCGCGCTCGTGGGGCTTGAGGTCGGTGACGTGCTGCATCCCGGCCTGGATTCGCTGCGCCACGAGGAGGCCTTCCTTTTTGGCCGCCTCCAGGGTGGTGAAGAACTGGCGCAGGCGTTTGCCGTCCCGGTAGTGGGAGATGGCGAAGCGGATCCTGCCGCCTGAGTCGCAGCGATAGATGGGCACGCTGGCCGAGCCGAACTTGGCCGTGGCGGCGGGTTTGCCGTGCTTGCCACGCTTGGGGTGAGGGGTGCAGAGAGGCGGATTGGCCGAATTGGATAGGTCCGCTTGAGTTGTCGCCATTTTGTCGCCATGTGCTTCCATGACGCTGGAAATGGTGTCAAAATCAGCGGATTTTTCCGCTGGAACCCATTGGGAATGAATGGGTTGTGGGTTGGTACCCCGGCTAGGACTTGAACCTAGGACCAATTGATTAAGAGTCAACTGCTCTACCAACTGAGCTACCGAGGCGTTTCACGATGAGGCTGCTGCGTGGCACTGGAAGTGGCACCCGGTGCAGCCCCGACACGGGAGTTCTAGCGTGCCGGGCGCTGGATGCAACCGAAAACATCAAAAAAATTCGCTGTCGCGGGAACGGCGGGCTGTGTGTGAGCGATGGTAACTATATATTGTCGGGCATTATGAATGCATGGGAATTGGCTGATGGGGGGGCGGCAATTTCCCGTATCGGCAATCTTCCGTTGCAAATCATCGAGGCATGCTTAGGGTGATCCATGCAAAGGGTGTTGTTGCTCTACCCGGAATTTCCGGATACCTTTTGGGGTTTCAAGTATGCGCTGAAGTTTGTGCGCAAGCGGGCCGCGCTGCCGCCACTGGGGCTGTTGACGGTGGCGGCGATGCTGCCGAGCGGGTGGGCCAAGCGCTTGGTAGACCTGAACGTCGCCAAGCTGAGCGATGCGGATTTGGCGTGGGCGGATCTGGTGATGATCAGCGGCATGATAGCGCAACGCGACTCGGCGCGAGTGCTGGTTGGACGTTGCCGGGCGGCGGGCAAGACGGTGGTGGCGGGCGGGCCGTTGTTCACCAGTGAGTACGCCAGCTTCGACGAGGTGGACCATTTCATTCTGAATGAAGCTGAAATCACCCTGCCGGAGTTTTTGGACGATCTGGCGGCCGGGCATCCGCGGCGATTATATGCCACCACAGACCTGCCGGAGCTGAGCGCCACGCCGGTGCCGTTGTGGGAATTGGCGGACCTGCGCCGCTACGGGTCGATGAGCCTGCAGTATTCGCGAGGCTGCCCGTTTGATTGTGAATTTTGCGACGTGACCGCGAAGTTTGGTCACCGCAGCCGCACCAAATCTGCGCGACAGGTGGTAGCGGAACTCGACGCGCTGGCGGCAGCGGGTTGGCGGGGGTCGGTGTTTTTCGTGGATGACAACTTCATCGGCAACAAGCGCAAGCTGTGCGCGGAATTGTTGCCGGCCCTCGCCGCATGGCAGAGGCGGCAACGTCATCCGTTCACGTTTTATACAGAGGCGTCGATCAACCTGGCCGATGACGCCGCGTTGACCCGAGCGATCGTGGCAGCAGGCTTTGATGCCGTGTTCATCGGCATCGAGACGCCCGACGAGGCGGGTTTGGCCGAGTGCAACAAGCGTCAAAACCGGGGGCGGGACATGTTGGCGGACATCAAGCGGCTGCAGCGGGCTGGTCTGGAAGTGCAGGGTGGCTTCATCGTGGGGTTCGATTCGGACACCCAGTCGATTTTCCGCCGCCAGATGGAGTTCATTCAGAAGAGCGGGATTGTCACGGCAATGGTGGGCATGCTCACCGCGTTGCCCGGCACCAAATTGTTTGAGCGGCTGCAGCGCGAGGGGCGTCTGCTCGGCCCGTCGAGCGGCAACAATGGCGATGGCACGACCAACTTTTTGCCGCGGATGGATCTGCAAGCGCTACGCGATGGCTACCGCAACCTGATGGCCGCGCTGTACGCCCCGCGCGCCTATTACCGGCGGGTGCGGATCTTGTTGCGCGAATTTCACCCGCCGCCGATGGGGTTGCATTTCGATCTGATGGCGCTCGGCGCGATGCTGCGCTCGGCAGTCGGTCTGGGGGTGCTCGGCCGGGAGCGGATGCAATACTGGCAGTTGCTGGCGTGGACGTGTTGTCGGCGTCCGCGCTTGCTGCCGCTGGCGGTCCGGCTGGCAATCTATGGCCACCATTTCCGCCGCTGCGCCGCTGCCCTGGCCAAGTGATGCCGCGCCAGGCGGGGGGGGCTGAGCATGCGCAGCGACGGTTACAAACCGCCGCTACAACCGGGTCCTGATTCGGGGGCCTTGCACGGAGATGGCAGGTGGCGGCTCACAGGCCGAAGCGGTAACCAAATCCGACATTATTGATGCCGCCGCGGTCAAAGATATGGCCGCCGGACTGGTGCATGATGAAGACGGTGAGTTGGTGCTGGGGAAATTGGGGCAAGGCCAGCGTGAGTTCGATCGGCCAGTTGAATTTCACATGCGAGCGGTGCCACTCAGGATGAGTTTGATGGTCCATCAGAAAAATCTTGTCGGAGTAGGCCAAGCCCAGGCCCATAGCGGCGGTGGTGCTTATAAAATCATTCCATGGGAAATCGCGCCACCGGACCTCAAACGAGGTGCTGTAGTTGAGGAACGGCGAGCGTCCGTTTTCGTCGACGATGCCCAGGGTGAACGGCAGTTCCAGCAGCGGTTTGAACAGGTGGTCGCCAATCTGCCAATCCGGCTCCGCCAGGCGGTAGGCGGCGGTTAACAGTTGGACGTGGCCGCCGGAGGGGCCGTCGGCGGTGCTGGTGTGCCCCAAGAGGACATCGCTTACGACGTCATGGGTGATGTAGGCATAGCCATATTCGAACGACCAATTGCGCAGCGGGTCGGGGACATCGTCGCGCAGGGCGATGGCCGCGCCCGCCGGGCCGCCTGCCAGCAGGAGGAGGAAAAGCAGAGGGAGAAATAGCCGGCGGAGGAGCTGAGGATTCATCGGTGCGAGTTCTCGAATGTAGCACCGTTCTATCGGATTCGTCAACTCCAATCAGATACCCATTCAGATCCCGGCCAGCACCTCTTCGAACACCGTCAGGGTGTCATCGAGATCCGCCTCGCTGTGGGCAAGTGAGATGAAGCCGGTCTCGTACGGGCTGGGGGCGATGTAGATGCCTTTGTCCAGGCAACCCCAGAAGAATTTTTTAAACAGGCCGAGGTCTTGTTGCATCACGTCGCTGACGTTGATGATATCGCGGTCGGCAAAAAACAGGCAGAACATCGAGCCGACACGGTTGACGCGGTGGGGGACGCCCTTGGCAGTCAGGAGCGCGCGCAGGCCGGTCTCGAAGTGCAGGCCGAGGGCATCGAGGCGGGTGAACCCGTTGCGAACCGGTTCGCCGGTCGAAGCCGTGGCACCGTGGCCGGCCAGGGCGCGCAGTTGGGCGAGACCGGCGGCCATGGCGAGCGGGTTGCCGGAGAGCGTGCCCGCCTGATAGACCGGGCCGATCGGTGCCAGATAGTCCATCACGTCGGCGCGGCCGCCGAAGGCACCGACGGGCAATCCGCCACCGATGACCTTGCCGAAGCAGGACAGGTCGGGCGTTAGGTTTTCCAGTCCCTGGACGCCTGCCTTGCCGAGGCGGAAGCCGGTCATGACCTCGTCAAAAATGAGCAAGGCACCGTATTGTTTGGTGATGGCGGAGAGCAGGGCGAGGAAGCCGGGTTGGGGCAGCACCAAGCCGGCATTGGCGGGGTAGGATTCGACGATGATGGCGGCGATCTGATCGCCACACTCGGCGAAGACGGCGGCCAAGGCGGCGGGATCGTTGTAGGGCAGGACGAGGGTGAGTTTGGCGAAATCCTTGGGCACGCCGGCGGAATCCGGTTCGCCGTGGGTCAGCGCGCCGGAGCCTGCGGCCACTAACAATGAATCGCTGTGGCCGTGGTAGCAGCCGTCGAATTTGACGATCTTGTCGCGTTTGGTGAAACCGCGGGCGAGGCGGATGGCGGACATGGTGGCCTCGGTGCCGGAGTTGCACATGCGCACCTTGTGGACCGAGGGCACCCAATCGCAGATGGTGCGGGCCATTTCGACCTCGAAGGGGTTGGGGATGCCGAAGGAAATCCCGTCCTTGGCGACCTCGTGGATGATGTTGGTGATGACGGTGGGGGCGTGGCCGAGAATGTTAGGTCCCCACGAGCCGATGTAGTCGATGTAGGTCTTGCCGTCGATGTCCTCGATGCGGCTGCCCTTGGCGCGGCGGACGAAAAACGGTTCGCCGCCGACGTTGCGGAACGCGCGCACCGGCGAGTTGACGCCGCCGGGAATGAGTTGTTTGGCGACGGCGAAAAGCTTGGAAGACAGCGTGGCGGGGGGAGGCGTGGACATGGGCGGGTGGCGGGTGGTGGGTGCGCGGTGAGTTTTGCGGGTTGCCGCCTCCTGCGCAACCCGCAAAAAAGGTGGAATTTGCATGAATAGAGTTTCCCGTTGCTGCGTCGTACCGACGATGCCTTTTTGTTTTCAACCAAGGGGGCTATCTTATCGCCATGAAATCCGTGCTTTTCGCTGCCCTGTCCCTGTGTCTGGTGCTCTCCGCCGCTGCAGAAATCAAACCCGCCAAGGGGCGCAAATCGTTGCTCGATAGCGAGCCTGATGTGGTTTATCTGGCCCAAACGATCAAGAAGCCCATCGAGTTGACCGTCATCAAGGAGGCACCGGTGTACTCTGACAAGGGGGGGGTGAGCCGGCTAGGCACCCTCAAGGCGGGGCAGACGCTGCCGCTGGAAGCGATGACCGACAAGGCCTACAAGGTGCGGGGGCAGGGGACGCGCAACGACATCGCCGGGTGGGTGCCGCCATCGGCATTTTCCTCCAAGGACCCGGATTTTGTCGCCAACCTCAAAAAACTCTACACCCGCCAAATCGATGTGCAGGCCCTCATCGCCGCCAAGAAGGTTGCCATCGGCATGAGTCTTGACGAAGTGAGTTTGGCCAAAGGCAAGCCCACCAAGACCACCGCGCGGCGGACCAATGCCGGGCAAAGCGGCAGTTGGGAATATATCGATTACGAAACGGTCAATCACTACACCACCCGCATCGACCCGCGTACTGGGCTGGCCTATCGCCAGTTCGCCTATGCCACCCAGGAAGAGCGGGGGAAAGTGGTGATCGAATTTACCAATGATGTGGTCAGTGCGATTGAGGAGAGCGAGGATCACAAGGGGGGCAATGTCCGGATCATCGTGCCGCCGGTGATATTTGGCTGGTGAAGCGGGGAACGCCTTGACATGCGGGGGATCGGCACGCCAGCCTGCGGCGTACCGTTATTTTTGTTTATGAGTTTTCCATCGATTCGTGTGTTTGATAGTAGGGATGTGGCCGTGCGTGAATTGGCGTGCGAAGTCAGTGAGTTGATTCGCGGGCGGGCCGCGCAGGGGCGTCTGGTCGTACTCGGCCTGGCCACCGGCAACACGCCGCTGCCGTTTTACCAGGAGCTCATCCGCCTCCATCGCCATGAGGGGTTGTCGTTTGCCAACGTCGTGACTTTCAACCTCGACGAGTACCTAGGATTGGCGCGCGAGCATCCGGAAACGTACTGGAGCTTCATGCACCGCCACTTGTTTGATCACATCGATGTGCCGGCCTCCCACATCCACTTGCCCAGCGGCACCCTGCCGGAGGCTGCCATTCCGGCTCATTGTGCCGAGTACGAAGCGAGCATCCACGACGCGGGCGGGCTGGATTTCCAATTGCTCGGCATTGGCGGGACCGGTCACATCGGCTTCAACGAACCCGGATCACCCAAGGACTCGCGGACCCGCTGCGTGCAGCTCGATGAGATCACCCGCCGCGATGCCGCGCCAGCGTTCGGTGGTTTGGAGTGGGTGCCAACCCGCGCCATCACCATGGGCTGCGGCACTATTCTCGCTGCGCGCCGCATTGCCCTGCTCGCCTGGGGCACGAAAAAGGCAAGCATCTTGCGCGCGGCACTGACGGGGCCAATCACTGAGCAGGTGAGCGCTTCCTTCCTCCAGGAGCACCCGAACACCGCGTTCTATCTGGATCGCAGCGCGGCTTCCGCGCTGGAGGCACGCCGCGAGACTTGCCAGGTGTCGTGACCACGGCAGATCGCCGCCGGCCGCAGTGAGTCAGGGAGGCACTTGCTGCGAAACGCAGCGACCAAGGCCTGCGGCGTGGACGCCGCAGTCACGTGGTCCGGGCATCCTGCGCGGATTCAATCGACCCCGGTCAAGGTGGCTCAGACGTGCTTAGTGGCAGCCGCAACCGCCGCCGCCGCCGCCGCCGCCGCAACCGCCGCCATGGTCGTGGTCGTGGCCATGATCGTCGTCGCCGTCATGACAGCCACAGCCGCCACCACCGCCACCGCAGCAACCGCCGCCGCTGGTTTCGACCAGATCTTCCGCCGCAGGGACCCGTCCGAGCTCGAGCGTCATGCCGACGTACTTGCCGATTTCCTTGCGGAGGGTTTCCAATTCGCGCTGGGCGTCCATGAACTCGCAGGCGGTGGGATTGTCAAACAGCGCGTCGCGCGCCGCCTCGAAGGCCTTTATTTCGGCGGGGGCCAGCTCCAGCCCCGCGTGTTGCTTTTGATGCAGTTGTTCACCCAGCTCATGGGCACCTTTGTACTGCAGGCGGGCGTCGTCATCGTCCAGAAAGGCCTCGATGCGGGCTTGGTATTGCAGGAAGCCCGGGTCCCCGGCGATGGCAGCGCAGAGTTCTTGGGTTTTGAGCAGGATGGCGGAATTATCGGCAAGCAGTGTCATGCCCATTCCTTAATCACGGAATATCCGGCTGGCAACGGCCATTTGCAGAAAATCATGCCATTTCGGCTGAAAACTTTCCGCATATTCTGTGAATCCAGATATTCGGATAAAAAGAACCACTCAGTCCCCTGCGAACCCTGAAAAATCGGGGATTGCAGGGGGCTGCAGGGGTCACTTCGGGATGGCCTGCGGGTGGCAGTTCATCCGGCGGACGCCCTCTCAGGCGCGGATTTCGTCGGGGCGCAGATAACATCCGGGGTCGGAGCCCCACAGATTGCCATAGTTGGCAAAGGCGGCGCGGGTTCTGAAACCGCCACCGCACAGATTGAACCACTTGCACTCGGCGCAGGGGCCGGTCATGCGCGCCTGGCGCTCTTCCAACGACAGCAGGCCGATCGAGCGGATCGATTCCAGCAGCTCGGATGAGCCTTCATTGCCGCCCTCCCAAATCTGGGAAAACGGCATTTGCTTGACGTTGCCCAGCAGCACATCCTGCCAGAACTGGTCGGGATGGACGTCGCCGCGGGTGTCGATATTGGCGATACCGCGGCCCGAGCTGTTAGCCCCGCCGCCGTTCCACGCCAACAAGCGGCGGGCTTCCTCCAAATTCGGATGGTTTTCCCGCGCCATTCTCACCAACAAGTACGGCCCGTCCGCCGGTTGCGTCACGGTGAGAAGTTCGCGGTCGATGCCC
>CAIVSK010000136.1 GCA_903908495.1 Akkermansiaceae bacterium | reverse complement strand
GCTCTCAAAAGCGGATCGCCGGCCCGCGGCACCGGACCCAACGGCCGCGACAAAGGCGGCGCGGTCGCCCGCGGCGTCTGCCTGTCAGCCAACGTGCCGGCCGCGACTGATCTAACAGCCGCCAACATCAGTGTCGGTCCGGTGCCCTCGGCGATACCGACGTGGCCCTCCGGCTACACCCATTACCGCTGGCGCATCGATGGCGGGTCGTGGAGCGCCGCTACCCCCATCGCGTCGCAAATCTCCCTCAGCGGATTGGCGGCGGGTGCCCACACCGTCGAGGTCGCAGGCAAGAACGACGCGCTCTTCTGGCAGGACGACACGGCTTTCGGCCCGGAGGCCGGGGTGGCGTCGCTCACCTGGACCATCGACCCGGGGGCTGTCCCGCCGGATGCCGCGCCGCAGGTTCGTATCAACGAGGTGCTGGCGAAAAACTCGGAGACAGCAGGCTTCGGCGGCGTCTATCCGGATTTGATCGAACTCTACAATACCGGTAACGCCACTGCCAACCTCGCCGGCTGGGGACTCACCGATAACGCGAGCGTGCCGTATAAATATGTGTTCCCTGCGGGCACCAGCCTGGCCGCGGGTGCCTACCTCGTCATTTACGCCTCCAGCGCCGCCACCGTGCCCGCGCCCAAGACCGGCTTCGCCTTCAAGGACCAGGGCGACTCGCTGACCCTCACGCGACCGGCGGCGGACGGCGGCGGCGTGGCCGACGCGGTGGCCTTCGGCAACCAATTGTCGGACTATTCGATCGGGCGGCGGGCGGCGGACGGCGGGTGGGACTTGTGCCGGCCAACCTTCGGCACGGTGAATGTGATCGCCGCGCAAGGCAACGCCGCCGAGTTGCATATCAACGAGTGGCTCGCCAGCGCTGGTGCCCTGAGCACCACCGATTTCATCGAGCTCTTCAATCCGGCAAGCCTGCCCGTCAACATCGGCGGCGGCTATCTCACCGACAACCCGGCCGGCTGGCCGGACCAACACCTCATCCGGCAACTCACCTTCGTCGGGGCCAGTGGCTACGCCTTGTTCAAGGCCGATGCCGACCCCGGCCAAGGCGCCGATCACGTGTCGTTCCGGCTCGCCGCCTCGCAGGGCGAGATCGGCTTGTCAGACGGCGGCCTGGCGCTGATCGACTCGGTGATTTACGGCCCGCAATCCACCGATGTCTCGCAAGGCCGCTCACCCAACGGTGGCAGTGAGATGGTCTTTTTCACCCAGCCGACACCCGGTGGCCCGAACCCGGGGTCCACCGTCGCAACCAGCACCACCACCGTGAACTTGTTGCCGATCAATGCATCATGGAAATACAAGTCGAGTGCCACCGACTACAGCGGAACCTTCCAGGCGGCGGCGTTCAACGACACGGCGTGGGCCAGCGGCGCACAATTGTTGCATTACGAGACAGGCACGCTGACCTCCGCCAGCGGGTTTGTGAAAACCACCCAGGTGCCTATCAATGGAACCATTCCATTCAACACCACGTACTTCCGCACGCATTTCACCTGGAACGGCTCGACGAGCGGAGTGGTGTTGCGCGCCACGACCATGATCGACGACGGGGCGGTGATCTATCTGAACGGCCAGGAGGCCCTGCGGATCCGCGTTGCCGCCGGAGCCGTCACTTTCGGAACCTTCGCCGGCGGCGCGATCGGCGCCAACACCGACGCGGCGGAGGAAACCTTCATCCTGCCGACCAGCATGTTAGTCCAGGGCGACAATGTGATCGCCGCGGAAGTCCACCAGGTGAACGCCACCAGCAGCGACGTGGTTTGGGGGCTGAAGCTCGACGCGGACGTCACCGCCACGGTGGCCGCCGCGCAGGTGGTGATCAACGAGGTGCTGGCTCGCAACGAGACGCTCCCGAATCCCGACACCTCTCTAACGGGCTGGGTGGAGCTCTTCAATCCGGCCACCACTGCCGCCGACATTTCCGACATGAGCCTCAGCACCACGGCGGCAAGTCCGCGCGCTTGGATCGCCCCAGCGGGCACCGTCATTCCGGCGGGTGGCTATCTCGTCGTGCAGTGCAATCCTGCGCTTCCCGCATCACTATCAAACACCGGCTTTGCCCTCGATCCGGCCGGTAGCGGATTGTATTTGTTCCACGCGCTGGCCATCGGCGGCGGCTTGCGCGATGCGCTCACTTGGGGCAACCAGTTGGCCGACCGCTCGATCGGCCGCGTTCCTAACGGGTCTGGCGCGTTCGCCCTGAACCTGCCGACCCGCGCCACGCTCAACACCGCGGCCGCCACCGGCTCACTCGCCAACGTGCGGATCAACGAGTGGCTGGCCAGCCCGGCGGCTGGCGCGGACTGGTTCGAGTTGTTCAACAGCGGGTCCTCGCCAGTGCTGTTAGGCGGCAATTATCTCACCGACACGCTGACGAACAAGACCAAGCACCTGATCACGCCGCTGACCTATATCGGCGGCAGCGGGGCCAGCCGCTGGCTGCAATTCATCGCGGACAATTCATCGCAAGCAGGGCATGCGAACTTTGCGCTGAGCGGATCCGGCGAGGCCCTCGGCCTGTACACCGCCGCCGGCGTGCAACTCGATGCCCTGGCATTCGGCGCGCAAACCACCGGGGTGAGCGAAGGTCGTTTCCCCGATGGCAGCGCCACCATCCTCGCCATGCTCCCCACTCCGGCAGCCTTGAATACCCTTCCCAACCCGGATAGCGACGGCGATGGCATGCCCGACGCATGGGAAATTGCCAACGGCCTCGACCCGAACTCGCCGGCTGATGCCGCCCTCGACGCCGATCACGACGGCATGAGCAACCTGCAGGAATATCTGGCGGGCACCGACCCACAAGATGCGGCCAGTCGTTTCACCAACGCGATCAGCCACGATGGCGGCGTGCCGACGATCCGGTTCACCGCCCGCGCCGGCCGCGGATACACCGTGCAGTATTCCAACACGCTCGGCGAATGGACCAAGCTCAGTGACGTCGCGCCGCAGACAGTGACCACCGACGTGGCGGTGGCCGATCCCGCGGCCGTCGGTCAGACCAGCCGGTTCTATCGAATCATCACCCCGCCCCAACCTTGAACGGACATATGAAGCTCCGGATCCGACTATTTCTAACAGTACTCGCGCTGCTGCCCGCCGCCCGCGCCGCCATCACCATCATCGGCGTGGCGGACAAGACGAAGTACGCCAATTCCGCTTCCTTCACCGTCACCGCCGATCCAAGCGCCACCACCACCACCGCCACCCTCGACGGCGCTCCGGTGGCGGTGGGTTCCAGCGTGCCGGTGACTTCCGTACGTTATCATGAATTAGTGGCGATCAGCCGAACCGCGGGCAACGTGCTCGTCAGCACGAAGACCGTCCGCTTCATCGTCCACGATTCCACCCGCAACGGCACCGAGGACGGCATCCCGCAGCACACGCCATTGCGCACGGTCAATGACGCCCCATCGGCCTTCACCGGCGGCAGTTTGCAGGTGATCGCTCCCGCCGCCTGGCCCGCCGGATTGCCGGTGCCCATCGCCGCGATTCTGCGCGCATCCGACAATGAGCCGCTGTGGCTCAACGGCACGCTGAGCTTTGGCGGATTGCCCGCAACCCCGCTGCAATTGCGCCGTGGCTGGGGATCGGGCACCGCTCCCGCCGCCAGCGCCGGAACCTATCAGCTCGATGCAAGGGTCGGCGTACTATCAGCCAACCCGACGCTCGTCATCGAGGCGGCACCGGTGTTTACCAACGTCAGCGGCATCATCTCTGCCAACACCAGTTGGCCGGCGAATTCACGCGTCTATCTCACCGGCACATTGACGATTAATGCGGGTGCCACCCTAACCATCGGCGCTGGCTCTATCGTGAAAATCTACGGCGGCAGCGGCACCGCGGGCAGCGCTGCGGAGATCGTGGTGTACGGAGCGCTCGTCATCAACGGCGCGGCCGGCAATCCGGTGGTACTCGCGCCGGACACCGCCACCGGTCATTGGGGTGGCATCGAGTTGCCGGCCACCACCTCCAACGTCACCGCGCAGCAGACGATTTTCACCGGTTCAGGCGAGGACCAGACGTGGTTCACGACACACACCGGATATACCACCCACAAGCCACAGCAGGCATTGTTTTTGGTGGCCGGCAGCGGATCCGGCACGGCGGTGGGGGCGCAACTCCACTTGACCGAGTGTTATGCATTCAGCCTCGCCGGACAGATGATGAACAGCAAAACCAACACCTCCATCGAACTCAACCGCTGCCTGATGCAGCGCGCGGTGACCGGCGGCGAACTCAGCGGGTGCAAGCTGGCCATCGACCGCTCCGCCGTGATCGAGTTCCCGAGCGAAGACGCGACCTTCAACGATGGCGACGAAGACGCGCTCTACCTGACCAACGGCGACCTTTCCATCACCAACACGGTCATCGGCTTCACCAAGGACGACGGCGTGGATTCCGGCGGCACCGGCGGCGATAATCCATTCACCGCGGCCGCGGATCTGACGCCGTTCGTTTCCACCAACAATTGGTTCGAGGGCACCTATCACGAGGGCAACTCGCTTTCCGGAACCCGCAATGTCACCCACACGAGTTGTGTGTTTGTCAACTGCGGCCAGGGCGTCGAGGACGGCTACAGCGCCTCGGCCACCGGCGACGGGCCCAACGCGCTGGTCGACGCCTGCCTGTTCGCCGGCAACATGGTCGGCGTCCGCTGGGGAGATAACTATGGCTCCGGTTATGCTTACAACGGCTCGATGGAAGTGAAGAATTCGTTCATGCTCAACAGCCTGTATAAGGACGCGTTCAGCGGCCAGTGGGATGCGGCCGCCGCCAACGGCTGGATCTATCAGACGATGGCCGCCAACACCTTCGGCCACGCGTATTTCAACCTCCACGACAACCACATCTCGCAGCCCGACCCGCTCAACCACCCGTCAAACACGACCTGGAATCCCGTGGCGCAGGGCGCCCTCATCGAGCCCTACATGCCGGTTCCCGGCTCGGCGGTCGGCGTGGCCATCTGCAGTTATGCGGCGGCGCAGGCCGACACCGCGGCCTTTCCCGGCTCGTTCACCGTGCGCCTCAGCTCGTTCAGTTCGAGGCCGGTGAGCGTGACGTGGGCGGTGATCGGCAAAACCTCAGCTAACAGCAATGCCGAATCCACGCTGGCTACCGGCACCCTCAACTTCGCACCCGGCGAAATGTCCCAAACTATAGCACCGGTGGTGGCGTCACCGGGCAACCAGGCGCTCATCCGGGTGGCCCTCAGCAACCCGGTCAACGCCGAGGTCACCGGCGAGGCATGGTATTGCAAGCCACCAGCCACCGCCACCCCCACCCTCGTTGCCCGCGCCGCATCCGGCTGGCGCTACCGCGAGACCCGCAGCGAACCGCCCGCGACCTGGAAAACCCTGGCCTTTGACGACAGCAGCGCCTCCGCCACCGAGTGGCTGCCCTGCACGCAGCCGGCCGGGTTTGCGACAGGCACGGCCTTCAGCCCCGCAGTCACATGGGGCACGACGGTGGGCTATGGTGTGAGCGCAGATCGCACGAAAGCCTACTATTTCCGCAAGAAATTCACCATCGCAGATCCCACGCAAGTCGCGTCGCTGACTTTCAATATCCGGCGTGATGACGGCGCTGTGGTCTGGCTTAACAACGATGCCACCGCGACGGTAGTTTCGGCCGATGGCACGTTCGCAGCACCGTATGCCTATGCAAACCTCGCGCCCAACGCCACCAACGTCAGCACCTATCTCACCTACACCATTCCCGCATCCAAGCTCGTCGCCGGGGAAAACATCCTGGCGGTCGAAGTCCACCAGTCGTCAGTCACGTCGAGCGACCTGTTGCTAGATTGCGAATTACTGGCCACCTTCAATTCGCCGCTGGCACTCAACTTCACCTCGCTCGGTGCGCAGCCCGTCCTGTATTGGTTTGACAGCGCGGCCACCCTCGAGGAATCCACCGATCTCGCCACCTGGACGGCCAGCGCCGGGGCCACCAGCCCGGTCCCATTCAACCCTGCCGTTCCAAGGAAATTTTTCCGCCTTCGGAAATGATTGTGAGTTCTGGCGGGATGATTCCGTATGGAGGGCAGCCGTTTTCCACCCTATCCAATCCTCATGAAAGAATTGCTCGTTGCCCTCGCCCTGTTCTCACCGGTGGTCCACCCGGACCGGACCGTCACCTTCAATCTAACTGCACCGGGGGCGGCCAAAGTGGCGCTGAATTGCGAATCGCTGGGCAGCCACGAGATGGCGAAAGGCGACGGCGGAGTATGGACCTACACCAGCCCGGCGTTGGCACCCGACGTCTATTCCTATTCGTTCACGCTGGATGGCACCAAGGTGGTTGATCCCTCCAATCCGGACCTCAAGACCGGCTATTTCGGCAATGAGAGCATGGTGCTGGTCCCCGGTGGCGGCGCGGCCGCGCCATGGGAGCCGCGCGATGTCCCGCACGGCGTCATCCACCGCCATCCCTATCGCTCACAGATTGCCAAGCACGACCGCGAGTGCTGGGTTTACACCCCGCCCGGCTACGACCCCAAATCCGCCAAGCCATTGCCCGTGCTCTATCTGCTCCACGGCTTCAGCGATGGCGTCGACGGTTGGACCAGTGCCGGCCGCGCCCATGTGATCCTCGACAACCTGTTAGCCGACAACAAGATCGTGCCGATGGTGGTGGTCATGCCACTGGGTTACGGCGACATGAGCGTCCTGTCCAATGGATGGAACGGCCGCCAGAAGGACAACGCCTGGGAAAAGAGCCTGGCCGGTTTTGATCTGGCACTGATGCGCGAGGTGCTGCCGCTGGCCGAAGCAAATTACCGCGTGCGCAGCGACGCCGCCGGCCGCGCCGTGGCGGGCCTGTCGATGGGCGGCTGCGAATCGATCCAGAGCGCGTTGTTGCACCCCGATACTTTCGGCTGGGTCGGCGCCTTCAGCAGCGGCGGTCTGCCGGCGGATCTCGATGCGGCGTTTCCCGCCGCCAAGGACTCGCTCAACAGCCAATTCAAGCTGCTGTGGATCGCCTGCGGCAAACAGGACGGTCTGCTCAAGGCCAATCAAAACCTGGTCGCCTGGCTCGATCAAAAGGGCATCAAGCACGCCTGGACCGAAACCGAGGGCGCCCACGCATGGGGCGTGTGGCGGCGCAATCTAGCGGCTTTCACGCCGCTGTTGTTCAGGGATTCGGGTGGCATCGCCGCTCCGGGACTGCGACGCTAGGCTCAGGCATCCTGACCCGGCCGCGAATTGGGCGTAAGCAGGGAACTTGAAAGTACCCGTTTAAATCCGGCCAGGCCTACTTCGCCAAGGCTCAGAGCACCTGACCTCGACCGGGTTTCGGTCGTGTTTGAGGTGATACCTGAAGTCTTCCCGGCTTGAGCATGGATTGTTGATCAACTTTGGCTCCTACAAGTTCGAAATCCGCAAGTTCGCGTGGACGGAGGGGAAACCGCAGAGAACGCAAGGAACACAAGGATCTTTTGGTATTCTTCTCGCTGCGATCTCTGTGTTCTTTGCGGTTCAAACCGCCGCCAAAGACATTTCAGCCGCCGACCAAGCACGTTTCATCGACACGATCGAAGTTGAACTGCGCGGCCTGCATGAAGGAAACATCGCCCGCTACCGACTCCGCCCCAGTGAGTTCACGAAATGGAAATCCGATCAGCCCAAATGAAGCCCACCGAAAACAAAACCGTCCAAGCCCGCATCCTCAAATACGCGGTGGCCATCGGGTGGACGCTGGTTTCCCACGAAGAGGCCGAGCGGCCGCGCGGGTTTGATCCGGACACGCCATGGAGCGGACCGCTTTCCAAACGGCCCGGTTGGGGCGAGATGACAGTCTGAGGCTAAGCCGCGGGATTGAGGGCGACGGGAGCGCTGGCGGCCGGGGAATCGGCCGCGCCGCGGAGTTTTGCCAGAAACTCCTGATGCTGCACCAACTCCAGGCGGCCGTCGTGGTGCTCGATGATTGCAGTTAGACTTTCCACCCAGTCGCCGGAATTGAGGTAGTGAATATCGCCGACCCGCTTGTCCTCCGGGGTGTGGATGTGGCCGCAGATGATGCCGTCGCACTTGCGGTGGTGAGCGAGTTGTTGCAGCAGTTGCTCATAGCTATCGACGAAGCAGACAGCGGACTTGACCTTGGCCTTGATGCGTTTGCTCAGCGAGTAATACTCCTTGCCGCGCCAGGCCCGGTAGTGGTTATAGACACGGTTGATGTGGAGCAGGAAGTCATAACCCACGGAGCCCACCACGGCCAGCCAACGGTGGTTGGTTGACACACTATCGAAACCGTCGCCATGCACCACCAGATAGGTCAAACCCGCTGCGGTGCGGTGGATGTGTTCTTTGACCAAGCGCACCCGACCGAAGGCCAGCGGCATGAAGCGTTCGAGGATATCGTCGTGATTGCCCCGCAGGTACACCACCTCGGTGCGGTCGCGCTCGGTGAGTTTGAGGATCTTGCGGATCACCCGGCTGTGGCGGGACGACCAGCGGGACCCGCGCTTGAGTGCCCAAGCGTCGATGATATCTCCATTGAGCACCAGTTTTTCGCATTTGATATGTTTGAGAAACTCGACCACTTCGTCGGCCTTGCTGTCCGGGGTGCCAAGGTGCAGGTCGGAGAGAAACACGGTGCGGCAGGAAAGTTTGGGCCGCTTGCCAGTGATAGGCACAGCCCAGGGTGAACTCGTGGTGGACGGCATGCCGCGCTCGAGTACCTGCAGGCGTTGCCCGGGATCGCTCAAGCCGTCTGCCAGCCATCCCGCTGTCAGGGTCGCTCCGATCAGATCGGGGCGAAAGGTATCCGTCATGATTTCTATTTGCATCCGGTGTCTGCGGTCATCTGCGCCGCAGTGGTAAGATGACCCGCCGGCCCGATTCCGCGAGAATGATTGTGTGACGAAAATGGAACATTGGGAATCTTGAGGGCACCCGCGAAAATGCCATCTTGCGCTGCAGCGTATGAAAGCCATCACGACACCCCCCGGGGCCGAGCAACCCGCCGAGCGCCCCAGCCGAATTGATTCATCCGTGGAGCAGCCTCCGGATCGGGAGTTGCGGCTCTCGCGTGGGTTGAGCGCCGACGTGGGCGCAGCCTGCAACGCCTGGCTGAACAACCGGGGGATCAATACCCGGTCCTGGCGCGATTTCAACTTGGGCAGGTCCCCGCTCAAACGGGCGCACTTTGACCGTTCTGCGGAGATCGAGTAAGGCCGCCTCATAACAACCACGCTGACGAACCGGCCGGATTGACTCGCCTGTCTGTTGATCGGCCCCATCTAAGCTCTTGACACCGCACAGCGCCACTATATGAACACATGACAAATATGGCACGCAACAAACGCATCGGAATCCTCACCGCAGGGGGCGATAGCCCCGGCCTGAACGCCGCCATCCGCAGCGTCGGCAAGGCGGCATTGGGCTGTGGCATGGAAG
>CAIVSK010000135.1 GCA_903908495.1 Akkermansiaceae bacterium | reverse complement strand
TTGTGCCGTAACCTTCAAATCCGCCGGCGTAGATATTTCCGGAGTTGCCGCCTGTTCCGCCTATAAGAGAGGCTCCTGTTCCTGTGCCGTTACCGGCTACGCCGCCTGAGCCGGCCGCTCCTCCATTACCGCCGGCGCCGCCGGTGCCGCCTGTGCCGCCTGTGCCGCCTGTGCCGCCTGTGCCGGTGCCGGTGCCGGTGCCGGTGCCGGTGGTGGTGGTGGTGGTGGTGGTTGCAGGGGGGGTGGTGGCGGGGACGCTGCCGGTGATCCGGAGTTCGTCGATATACCCGTCGAAGTTACCGATGGTCAGGGTCCAATCACCGGTGCCGTTGTAACTGGCAAGGGTTCCGGCGCTGCCGGTGCCAACGATCTGATCATTGAGTTTGACTGTGTATTGCCCGCTGGCGTCGCGGCCGATCGAGAGGAGTTGCCAGGTACCCGGTTGGACCTGTTGGCTCCACTTGGTTCGATCAAACAGAGTGACTCCATCGGCGGTGATTTGCGGATTATTAGGTTGCACCCACATATCTTGCTGGGCACCAAACTGGCAGTTCCACGCTTGGTACAAGTTGAGCAGCGGCTCGTTGGAAACTCCGTAGGTCTTGTAACCCAGCGGGTGGATCCACGCTTCCACGGTGAGGGGACTCGGGGTGGTGCCGGGGGCAATGCGGGTGTCCGGCAACTGCACCGTGAGCGCGTCCCCGATGCCATGAAAGCGGATGGCGGAACCGGCCGGGTTGGCCATCCAACCGGTGGCGAGCCGGTCGAAATCAACCCGGCCGTGCTGCGTCAGGTTGAATCCATTGGGGGACGCATCGTTGAAATCGCCGTTGAAATGATAGAGGGCGACCGTATTTGGTTCAAGTTGGAATTCGGAAGCACCTTGGACGGCCTGGATGCCGACGTCCTTGCGGGCTGAGACGCGTTTGCCGTCGGCCAGGACGGCTTCGGCTTCCACCCAGATGGTGCCGGTTTTGGTGGGAGTCATTTGGAAGGTCGGACCTCCGATGTAGCATTGATCCGGTGTTTCCCAGGTGACGCGGGCGTTGGTCAGATCGAGATTGCCGGCTTGGAGGGTGAAGGTGGCCACTTGGTTTTGACGCAGGAATTCAGCGCTGCTCAGGATCGTGGCTGCTGCGGTTTGCCACGGGGTAGCGGCACCGGGTGCGGTTGCCGCCAAGGCGCTGATGCTGGCAAGTTCGCGGGCCTGCTGGGCGACCACAAACTCGGTGGTGGTGTTGAAAGTATCCCCCCACCGGTCGTAGAGCGGGTATGGGTTGGAGGCGGCCCAATCGAACGGAAAATTCATCTGGCTGAGCTCCGAGCCGTACATATTGGTCCAGCTGAAGCCGGCCTGGACGTTGCCGAGCGGGAGTCCGGACGGTGGCATTTCCCGGTTGTCGTTTTGGGCGTACTGGTGCACGATTTCATGTTGCTGGCGTTGTCCTGCGCCGGTGACGAACGAGACATTGAGCGGGTTGCAACCGAGTTCGTAGTTGGTGTTTCCAAGCACCAGGGTTTTCCAATCGGCGCGGGGGTCAAGCGCGTTGCGGGCAGTGATATCAAATGCGCGATCTCCCGAGAAAAACCACCCGGCGGTCATTTGCCGTTTGGAGGCGTCGTCAAGGCTGGTGCCGTACGCGCTCTGCAGGCTGCGGCTGGCAATGGCGTCGCCTGCGGTTTTGATGATCGCTTGGGTTTTTGCCAATTGACCCGCGTCCATTTCAGCGAGCGTGCGTTTGCCGGAGCTCACGGCAAAGCTGTATGAGCGGGCGGCACAGCCGAAGCCCTCTACAAGATACCACCAGCCCCAGCGGACGGTATCGGCAGCTTGGGGGTTATACCATTCGATGAATTTCTGCTGGCATAGCGGATCACCGGTGGCCACAAACATGGCGGCGGCCGCCCAGGCAAGCTCGTCGTCATGGGAGAACAAATCCCCGTAGTGGGTGAGTTTTTGATAACTCCCGGCCTTGCCATAGGTTTGGATGGCCGTGAGCAGGAAATTCCAGCCGGCGCGGGCCTTTTGCAGGTAGAGCGCGGCTTCCGCTGGGAATTGTTGTTTGAAGCGTGGTGACGAGGCGATATCCGCCAAGGCACCCACCGCAGCAGCGGTGACAGCGGTGTTTTTCGGCCACACCACTTGCGGGTCGCCCGCGTCGGGCAGGACGTTGTTTTCATAGGGGCGGTGTTTCGGGTAAACCAGGAAGAAAAAGCCGCCGTCGTCATCCTGCATTTTGACCAGGTAGTCGGCTTCTTGTTTCGCTTCTTGCAACAGGTCGCTCTTGCCGTCGCCGCTCTCGGGAATCCCCAGATTATCGAGATCGCCGGCACCGGCAAAATTGTCAGCGGCAAACGCCAGGTGGTGGATCAACTGCGCGGAGTTGATCGTGTATTTGCTGTAGTCGCCCGCATCGTGGTGGCCGCCGGAAACATCAATCAGACCACGCCGCAGGATCGGGTATAACTGGGTGGCCACCGAAGTGATCCGGTTGCTGGCGGTGCTGTCACTGTTGTCGGCGGCTATGGTGGCCCAGGTATCCTGAAATTCCGCGTCAGTAGTCGGGATGGCGGCGGCATCGACGTGACAGGCCGCGTGGGTGTGGCGGCTGTAGGGCAGCGTGAGGGCGACCCCGCAACGCTGGTTGTAGAGTCCCTGCGCATACATCCGGGCGAAATTCAGCGCCATGTCAGGATCGATCTGGAATGCCAGCGAGCGGCCGAGCCCGTCGATTTCCAGCTGATAGGTGCCGGAGGTTTCGAGCGCCGTGAAATCAGCGACCATGACCTTTTGATAAGGCAGGGGCGTGGTGCCGAAGCCCACATCCGGGCGCGGGCTGAGCACGCCGCAGAAGGCGGTGGCACCGGTGGTGGTGGCGACGATTCGGAAGCCTGCCGCCGGAATATCCAATTCGCCGGCGCTGCCAAGGTAGTAGCCGACCATCGCCTGTTTCGGCCCGCAGGTGCAATACCCGACCTGGTTGACGTGGATGGCCGGATTGCGGCGATCAGTGGCCAGGGTGGCGGTGAACAGGTCTGCGACACCGCTGCCCCAGCCGTCGGTGGTGATGCTGACCACGTCACCGGGTTGCGCCGGAGTGGCGAGCTTCAGGTAGACCCGGTTGTCAATCTGGATGTCGAACTTCGCCAGCGGCGCGTGCGCCACCCGGCGGCGGAAGCCGCTGAAGCTCGCGGCGGCGGGCTGGCCGTTCACGGCGACGCCGTAACTGGCGGCAGCGGGCGGCGTGAATACCCCTGCCGGCACGAAATTCCAACTGGTGGGGTCCTGCCCCTTGGCTTTGCTCCCGGTCCGCGCCAGTTCGAGCACTTGCGGTGTGATGAATCGCAGGCATTCGGTCCCGCTGGCCGGACTCTGGCCGTGGAGACCGTCGATGCGCTCGGCCTCCCCACCCTGCGCCGCCACCCTCGGAAAATAGGTCGCCAGAACGGCTAAAATAACCAACTGCACTTTATATCCGGTATTTTTCATGCTGTCCGGCATTTTATACTGATCGTAAAAATAACCAAGGGGGATCTTTGGAAAATATGATATTTATCGACCCCTTAGAGAACCCGGCCCCCTGCCCGGGCCGCAACCTCAGTGGTGCCCCTCTCCGGGATCTTGGCGGCACCTCAGGCCACCCGCCCCGGCTTCCAGCCCTCACTGAATAAAACCAAAAAATCTCTTAAAATCCGTTGCGTATCGTGCTCATTGAAATACATTCGGCTGTTTGCAGGGCAAAGGTCACCTGTACCAGGCTCTGCCACAACAACCGTAATAACCGAAACCCAAAACCGAAAACAATCATGATCCGTTCCATCCACCTCGCTTTACTCGCCGTCTCGTTTGCATTCCTCACCCCGTTCGTAGAGGCGCGCGACCTCGTGCCATTCTCCAGCAACGGCGTGGCTCAGTTGCTCGCCCAGCCCGTGCCAGGCGGGACCGTTGCAGCTGTGGACAGCGGCCGCGCCACGCTACTCGGCAACTTCACTTCGGTCTATGACCTGCACGTCAGCCTGGCCGGTGCCTACCTGGTCTTTGACGGGACCTTCACCTCCACCGCATCCAGCGGCGGCACCATCACCTTTGACGTTCATGTCGCGGTTTCGCTGCTCACAGGTGGCTTCGCGGGTGAGTTCTCTGCCATCGGCGGCACCGCTCGCTTCAAGGGGATTTCCGGCGGACGGGTGACCACTTGGGGGGTGGCAAATCTGTCATACGGAACCTTCGATTACACGGCCAAGGGTTTCCTGCCGTCCATCGGCTCGGCCAAGCAGGATGACTCGTCCAGCGAATCGGCCGAGACCCGCTAAGCGGCCACCTGCGAGGCCAATATTGGCAGTTTGACAGGAGGACAGACGTCCCGCATGTCATGGCCGACGGGCTTCCAGCCTGTCGATTCATTGGCCGACAGGCTCGACGCGCTGTCCTCCATCACAGGCTGGAAGCCAGTTTTCCGGTCAGCCAGCGCTAAACCTGGAAAGGACGATGGAAACCACGGATTTCACGGAGTACACGGATAAAGAAAGAGTCATGGATTTTATGGCATTCTCCTCCCGGGGCAGCCTGAGAGGTGATAGATCAAGGTCATCTTTTCCGTGCTTTCTCCCGGCAGGATGACGTAGTAGGCGGCGGATGCCGCAGTTGCCGCCGGGGGAAAATCAATTCGCCGCCGAAACAACCATCCGGTACAAGCGCGCGGCGCTTGAGGCGGCATCATCCGCTTGAAAAACCCCGGGACCGGTGGCGCCGGTGGTATCGAGGGCGGCCCCGAGATCGAGCCAGGTTCGCAAGTCCTGGGAAACCTGCAGTTGGTATCTGCGATCCGGCACGGTGGGAAACGTGATATGCCACGATCCGGGCTGCCGGGTGAGGGTCACTTTGGGCGCGGGGTTTGCCACTTGCGGATTGGTGCCGAAGAGGTATTCCGCGATGTTGGGAATGCCGTCGCCATCGGGATCACCATACCTGCCGTTGACCCCGGTGGCATCCGTGTCGCTGAGCCCATTGGCCGTTTCCCATGCGCCGGGCAGCCCGTCGCCGTCCATGTCCACGGGGGCGACAACGCCCGCTTGGCTGGCAACGACGTGGGCGTTGCGGCTGGCGCTGCTGGTTCCGCGCGGGCCGGTGGCGCTCGCGGTGAAGCGGTAGTCACCGGGCGCGCTGAGGATCCAGATGAATTCCCAGAGCTTGCTCGTGCCCTGCACCAGCGGCTGCACACCCGCCACCGCGCTGTCATGATCCACCGGCGTCAGGGTCCCCGTGCCGAGATTGAAGGAAATACTCACGTCGGTGGCACTCAAATCCGTCTCCACCCGCACCGCATAAGCCAGCGGGTTGAGCGCGGGAAAATCCGGCAGCACGATCCGCACCGCTTGCCCGTCACTATCAACTTCCAGCGGCTGGGTGACCGCCACCCGCGGCTGCGCGGGCGCTGCGGCGGTGACCAGGCGGCGCGCGATCAGGCTGGCCAGCGGTGCCGCCCGCGTGAAGGTGGCTTCAACGCGGAACAAATAGTCCGGCACCCCGTTGTACAAATCGGGCAATTGAAACACCAACGCGTGATACTGGCTGGTTTCGTCCCAGTTGATGGAATAGCCTGAACTGTCCAGCGTCACAGCGCCCCATGGCCAGCTCTCATTGGATCCGTACCTAACCACCAGGTGGCTTTTGACGTCCGCCTCACTCATGCCCGCCGCCAACGCCTTGGTGAAATACGTCTTGAATACATAACCCGGATCGATGAGCGCGCGGTCCGCCTGTGGCCATCCCACAAACAGGCGCAGATCCGGGCCGGCGGTGTTCACGCTGCGAGTGAGGGTGGTGAAGTGTCCGGCGGAGTCACTCAGTGAGTTGTCTGCAGATGACGATATCTCCTTGATCCGAACCTGGAGGGTGGCGGTTCCGGATGCCGGAATGTTGATATAGTCGAAGCGCCATTGCCGCCCAAGCGCCGGATCGGACGGCGTGATGCCGGGACTCGAGGTCTCTTCCGATGCCATGACCCAGGCCGCATTGCCATTGGCCGCGCCGGTGGCCGCGTCGTCATTGGAATCATCCGCGTCCACAATGCGGTACCACACCGCGGTGGCGGAAAAATCGCTGCGCACCACTGCGCCATATCCATTGCCACCCACCGTGTCGCCATTGTTCGCGGGATAGAGTATCTGTCCGCGCGGCGGCTGGGCGTCATAGTAAAACGTCTGGGTGAACGTGTTGTAGAGAGACGCCTTGCCGTCCCGCTTGAGAAAGACCCTGCCGCGCAGCACATGGAAGCCTTCCTCGAGGCCGCCGGTCGTCGCGCTGTAGTCATTGTGCTGGGCATGCGCTACCGTGGCGGGCTGGAAGCCGTCGATCTCGAACACGGTCATCATGCTGGACTTCTTCGCCACGGAGGCCGGCCCTGACGGATAGATACTCGGCGCGCCTGCCTTGAAAATGCCAATCTTGTATTTGACGGTGCCCCCCGCCGCCGGCTTCGGCAGCGTCGCGGTCATCCACCAGTCATCCGAGCCCTGATTGTGGCTCCAATTCATCTCAGCCACCTTGGTGGTGCCGATGCCCTCGCCACCTGCGCCTTCCGGGTTGCTGCCATCGCCGGTGTAGTAGCAAAACATGCGGAACCCTAAACCCACGCCGTTGGGCTTCGCCCAGATCGCCAGGCTGGAGGAAAATTCCCCATATTGCTTCGGCGCCACTCCACCCGGCCAACCGCCGACCGGCGTGCCGCCGACCACGTCGAGCGGATCGTGATAGAGAAAGGCCGCGAGGGTGCCGCCATCCGTCGAGTAATCGTTCGAGTTGAGAGGCCCGTTGGCAATCGCGAACACCTTGCTGCCAATCACTGTCGCGTAGGTTTCCGCGCCGGATGAGCCGACGTGATTGCGGGTGGTGTCCTTGGCGGCAAATTTCTCGGCATATTGCCTGCGGGTGAAACCGGGCTGTTCATAGCCGAGAAAAACATCGGTGGACAAGGCGGGCGGGTTGTCCCGATAGAACGGGTCGCTGTTACCGGCTGGGCGGGTGCCGTTGAGATCGATGCCGCCGTCGAGTTTGAGCAGGATGTTTTCCGCCGAGCCGTCCGCCCGGACCACCAAGCGCAGCGCGGAACTGTCCGTGACGCGCGGCACATCCATGGTATAACTGTAATCCGAGGTGACCGAGTCCGGGAGTCCGTAGGGGTTGAACCCCGGGTCGCCATCCGCTCCATCACGGCGGGTCAAACTCACCTTGCCGACCGCCGCATTGTTTTGATAGATCGTCAGCGGGCTGCCGCCGCCAGCCGACCAAAGCGAGGATTCCTCCGGGGTGCGCGGTGAGAACACAAAATAGCTGCCCTTGTCCACCAGCACCGAGCCAAGCGCCGAGGCGTAGCTGTAGAACCCCGTCTGGCTGCCATAGCCGCGGGCGTATTGATAGAGATATTCGTCGTTGGTATCGGGGTTGTTTTCGGATCCCCCGCCCGCAGCGGAGGGGAAGGAGGTGGCAAGGGGACGCTCCTGGCCGGCGCCGTAGTTGTCATTGAGCATCATGATCATGGTCACGCCCTTGCGCTGTTTGAGCGTCTGGTCGGACTCCGCAAACTCACGCTCGTCAATGCGTTCATAGGCAAGGAAGTCCGCATCGCTCCAGCGCGGGAATTGCCAGCCGCGGGACATGCTCTGGTGGATTTTGAGCAGATTGGGGATGCGCGCGTCGCCCCATTGGCCGAGATAGGCGGTATTGGCATGGCGAGGAAAGGCCCCACCGCTGCCGTTGAGTACGTCAGCGTGGTGATTGCCGTCGGTGTAAATGAGTGGCAGCCCGGCGCGGGTGAAGCAGATTGCGTGCTGCAACTCGCGGCACACGGAGTAGTCGTTATCGTGGCTTTGCGCGAACATCACGCCGCTGCCGGGGGGAAATCCGCCGTATCCGGGGCCGTCAAAACCGGCGAGCGAGCCCCATGGGTTGCCGAGCATGCCATTGAGGTTGTTGTGCAAATCGTTGTCCACCAAGCGCATGCCCGCATTGAGGTAGCCATCGTAGGGCGGCGGCTGGCCGAGGTGCTCACCGAAGAGCATCGCATCGTCGCGCGGTTTCTCGGTGTCAAATACCGTGTCGCGGTGGTTGTCCCAGTCGGAAAATCCCCGCGATAAATTGAACTGGAGCTGGACCTGTCCGGTGTACCCGTAGGCCGATGAATCCCGGTCCGCTCCGTAGGTGGCCCCGAAAAAATCTGCTGGGACATGCTTCACTGCGTCCAGGCGGAAGCCGTCCGCCTTGGTCCGGTCAATCTCCCAGCGGGCGGAGCGGCACAGAAAATCCTCGACCCGTTCCTTGTAAAAATCCGGGTTGGCCGCGAGCAGCGCGGTCGAGATTCCATTGCCCGGGCCGAACCCGACATAGATCCCCTGCCCTGCGGCGTGCCGCTGTCCCGCGCCGCTTGGCTTGTAGCAATAGTATTCCGGGTTGTTGGGATGGCGGACGAATTCGGGCTTTGCGAGGGTGTCGCCTTCGTGGTAGCCGTGGTTGCCATTGGTGGGCCCGGGCTCGCTGGCAATATCAATGAGATCGGAAAGCCCGAGGTATTGCACCTGCCACGCGTCGTTCCAGTCGCGCGTGTTGTCCCATTTCCGGTAGAACCCGTCGCCGGTGACGCGCAGGTGAAAATCTCCGGGCAGCATGCCGGGATACAGAGAGATCGGGGAATTGGCATCGTACCCGGGCGTGTCGAACGCGCAGTGGTTCACCACATTGTCCAGATAGATCCTGATCCCGAACCGGTGCGCGGTGCTGACCAGTTCAATCAACTCAGCCTCGGTGCCATAGCGGGTGCGCACACTGCCGCGCTGGTCCTTTGACCCGAGATCGAAGCGGTCCCACACGTCGTAACCGACTGACAACGCGCCCGATCCCTTGGTCGGCGGGGGCAGCCAGATGGAATCATACCCCGCCTCGGCGAGTTCGGGCATTTTGCGGGTGATTTCCGCCCAGCTCGTGTTGAAGTACTGCAACATCCCCTCGGCACGCGTGGGAACGATGGAGAGAATCCATGCCGACAAGATCAGCACGGTGGCAAGAGTGGCTTTTTTAATCACGGTTGGCTTGCCCGAATCCAGGCGGGGGGAACAAACACCAAAGACAGCACCATTTCAACGGTTTTTGCGGGTGAATCGCTCCCTCCCAGCTCCAACCACGGATCCGGAGGTGACTGGGTGCCAATCCAGTGGGGTTCAAGGGCGGAAATCAGCGTGCTGCGGACTGATTCGCGCCGCGGGGTTTCAACATGAGCTGGCAATGCGTGCCTCCCTCCTGCCGATTGCTGATTTCAATATTTCCGTCGTGAAGATCGAGGATTCTCTTCACGATGGACAATCCCAGCCCGGTCCCCTTGCCCGTCGCCTTCGTGGTGAAGAAGGGGTCGAAAATCTTGTGGAGAACCTCCGGCACGATGCCGCTGCCGGTATCCAGCACCTCAACCAGAACCACGTCGTCCCCGGCGTAAAAGTGGGCCGCCTCGCGCGACCCGGGATCGCGGTAAGTCTCCGTCAGCGTTTTCAGGGATGTCTTCACCGTCAGCGTGCCTCCCGCCGGCATGGCATCAGTCGCATTTGTGAAAAGATTGACGAACACCTGCTCGATCTTCACGCTGTCGAGTGCCAACAGCGGCAGCCCCGGCGCCAACTCCGTTTCCAGCTTGATGCGGCTGGAGACGAGATTGTGCCGGACGAGCGTCAACGCCTTTTCAATCAACGCGTTGATGTCCCGCGGTTGCAACTCCAGCGCGTCGGAGCGGGCAAAGTCGAGCAACTCGCAAATGATCAGATCCGCCCGTTTGGTGGCCAGGCGCATGTCCTTGATCACCGCGTCGAGTTCGGCGTCATGCGCCACCTCCATCCGCCGCGAGAGGTAATCAAGATACATCAGGAGGATTTGCAGCGGGTTTTTCACCTCGTGCGCCACCCCGGCGGCCATCCGTCCGATAATGTCCATCTTGTCCGCTTGGATGAGTTGCAGATAGAGCGACTTGAGGATCTCATCGACGCGCTTGCGCTCGGTGATGTCCATATACGTTCCCAACACGCCGTAGATCTCACCCTTGGAATCGCGCAATGGCACCTTGCTTGAAAGCATGGTGAGGATATTCCCCTCGGGGCTCGTCTGTTCCTCTTCGATGAGCAGCTTGGAGCAGCCGCTCTGGATCACCTGCCGGTCATCGCGGCGATACATTTCCGCCTGATCATGCCACACCATCTGGAAATCATCCTTCCCGATGAGATCCTTCGGATCGGTAAATCCCGCATCGCGAGCGAACAACGCGTTGCAGCCCAGAAAATCCAGATTCATGTCCTTCCAGAACACCCTCACGGGCATCACCTCGAGGATTGCTTCGATGAACTGGTGGGATTCATGCAGTGCCTGTTCCGCCCGCTTGCGCTCGGTAATGTCCTGCTTGATGGCAATGAAGTGAACGATTTCTCCTTCGGGATCCTCTATCGGCGTGATGGTCATCTCCTCGTCATAAAGGCTGCCATCCTTGCGCCGGTTGATGATTTCCCCATGCCAGACTCTTCGGGATGTAATGGTTTCCCAGAGGTTCCGGTAGAAATCCCCACTGTGTTTGCCCGACTTCAGGAATCGTGGATTCATACCGACCGATTCCGCAATGCTGTATCCGGAAATGTTGGCGAACGCTGCGTTGGCCCACTCGATTACTCCTTTGCTATCGGTGATGACGATGGCGTTGGCCGCAGCTTGCAGTGCACTGCTTTGCAAGCGCAGATAGGATTCCACCTTTTTTCGTTCGGTGACGTCACGCTCGACTTTCGACATTCCGATGATCTTGCCAGTTGAATCCTTGACCGCAGACGCCGTGATTGACACATCAACGATGCGGCCATCCTTGGCCAGGCGCAACGTCTCGAAAAGCACGATGCTTTGATCAAGCTTGATCTTGTCCAGAATCTGCTCCTCCTCAGGCAGTCGCTCCGGTGGAATCAAACGCGTGATCGAAGTGCCTAGCATCTCACTGGAGGAATAGCCGAAGATTTTTTCAGCGCCCTTGTTCCAACTGGTGATGACACCGCTGAGATCCCGACTGAAGATGGCGTCGTCCGAGGATTCCGTGAGCGCTGCCAGCCGGATTGACGCGCTGACGGCCCGCATTTGCGGATGCTGGAGATCGACGCAGCTGTCATGGTTTCCGGCCATGGGTTGACTGTTCATGACTTTGCCCCGAAACTCAGAAGTGCAGGTATTTTTCAATTGCGTTGCTCAGTCCGTCAGCATCCACGGGCTTGGCGATGAAGAGGGATCCTCCGATAACCCCGTTGTGCTCGTCAACTTCCCTCTGCCGAACAATCGCCGTCAGGAAGATGATTGGGATATGCCTCAGGCTTGGATCCGCCATGATTTGACTATGGACTTCCCCACCATCCATCTCCGGCATGATCACATCCAAAATGATGACGTCGGGACCGAACTTCCGGGCCGTGGCTACAGCCATGCGCGGATCATTCTCGACACATACCTCATAGTCTTCTTTCCTCCCAAAAGCCAATTTGATGGCGTTTGTGAACATCACCTCATCATCAACAATCAGAAGCTTCTTCTTTTTCATCTCAGCCGTAGGTTTGAGGTTCCACTCCAAGGCCGCAATTGGAGACCGCTGCCACGCAGTGCCCGTAATGGGTCGCAATCACGGTTTAATCATCCTGTCATCGACTCTTTCTGATGCCCACCAGCACCCGTCCAACGTCGCCCATTTTTTAAATCTTGTCAAATCCCACCCTTGTCCACGAGGCGGCCATCCGGGACAGGATCCGGGTTTTCAGTCCAAAGGCACCCCTGCCGCACACGCCCACGCGGCCAGCACCACCAGACCGATGAGAAGATACAACACATATGCCTGTACCCGCCCGTGCTGCAGCCGCCGGACCAGCCACGACACCCGCAGCACGCCCCGCGCCGCCGGCTCGAGCACCCGCTCCAACACCGTTTCGGGCGTGTGGTCGGTCAGGCTGGCGGCAGCCGGAAAATCCCCCTCCGGCCGCTGCTCGTGGCGCTCGGGCCGCACAATGACCGCGAACCACTCGGTGATAATACCGGCGAACGAGCCCGCCGTGTACTGCATCCGGGCCGTAGGTGCCGCGTAGCCGCAATCCCAGGTTGGCCCTCGCGTCAACCCGTGCTTGCACACCCGCCGCCACAGCCAGCCACCCGCCACCGCCGCCATCGCCGCCAGCCCCACATGCAGCCAACCTAACTGGAGAAGCGGGGCCGGAGAGTCGGTGCCGGCCCACGCAGGGTTCCAGGCCCCCGCCGCTCGCGCGATGGCAGGCCACAACACCAGCGGTGCCAGCCCGATCGCCACGCACAGACCACCCAGCACCGCCATCGCACCACGCATCGAAGGACCACATTCATGGGCACCGGCCGCCTCGCCAGATCGGGCCGCCCCCAAGAACACCACACCGCACACTTTGACGAAACACGCCAGAGCCAGCGCCCCGGTCACACCTAGCAGAATCGCCGCGGGCATCGCAGCCCATGCCAACGGCCCCCGCGCCAGCGTGGCATCGAACAGCCCGAGATACACCAGCCATTCACTCACAAACCCGTTGAGCGGCGGCAGCCCGGAAATGGCCACGGCTCCCAGCGCGAACCAGCCCGCAGTCCATGGCATGGCCCGCCACAGCCCGCCGAGCCGGCTCATTTCGCGGGTGCCGGTGGTGTGCAGCACCGAGCCCGCCCCGAAAAACAACAGCGCCTTGAACAGACCGTGGTTCCACACATGCAACAAGCCGCCCGCCAGCGCCAGCCGCCCCCAGGCAGGGCTCCCCTGCCCTGCCGCCACCAGCGCGAAACCCAAGCCTATCAGAATGATGCCGATGTTTTCAACGCTGTGGTAGGCCAGCAAGCGCTTGAGGTCGTGTTGGCCGAGGGCGAAAGCCACACCTAACACGGCGCTCACCACCCCCAGCATCGCCACCACCGGACCCGCTGCGGGTGGCACCGGCAGCCAACCGCTGAAGCGAACCAACCCGTAGATGCCAATCTTGAGGGTCACCCCTGACAACATGGCCGAGACATGACTCGGCGCGTTGGCGTGCGCCGATGGCAACCAGATGTGCAACGGAAACATCCCCGCCTTAAGCCCGAAACCGCACAGCGCCAGCCAAAACAGCGACGCCAGATCCGTCCGCTCGCGCAGCGGGCCGAGGTCCCAGCTGCCGGTCCGCAGCGCCAACAGCGAGAAAAACGCAAACAGCGCCAGCACCGCCGCGTGCGAGGCCGCTAGATACAACCAGCCCGCCGCCCGCACCTCCCGGGATTGCCGGTTGAGGGTGACGAGAAAATACGCCGCCACGGTGAAAATCTCCCAGCCGATGAGGAAATGCAATCCGTTAGAGGAGAGCAGAACCCAGCCGAGCGCGAGCAGCATCACACTCCACCAGACCCGCCCGCTGCGCGCCGAGCGTGGATGCGCCGCCTCCGTCCAATACTCGACAGCGTACACCGTGGCAGCCCCGCCGACCACGCACAGCAGCGCCAGGAACAACGCGCTGATGGCGTCGAGCCGGAACAACAAGCGCTCCCCCCCCACCGCAAAGCCGCTGCGCCAGACCCAATCCGCGCCGCCGGCCAGCACCGCCACCGCGGCCACCAGCACCGCCCCAGCTCCTGCTAGATTCGCAATCAGCCATACCCGCGGCCGTCGCCATCCGGTGCCGATGGCGGTGAGCATCGCCACTGCGGCGACCAACAATAGCAGACCCGTTTGCATACGCGTTACGCTAACACCCGACGCCCTGCCACCGCAAAAACCAATCCGGTTCCCGTGGTCGGGACCACCAAGCCCTAGCGGAGCACCACCCCACTCACAAGCACAATCCATGAGCATAATCCATGAGCATAATCTGCGCCTTGATCCAAACCAGTTAGGAACTCGGCGGAATTTTGAGTGGCGAGGGCGCGCCGCCCGATACGGTTGAGTTAGCCATTGGATTGAAGGGGGCTGCCTGTGCTTGGGTGAATCGGTCACCCGCCAAGCCGCCGTCAGATCGACTCAGCCCGACCGATTGGAAAACCGCTCCATCCATGCGGGTTCCTGTGTCAATCGTTGATTTCATGGGCAATGGTGCGTCACTCGAGCAACGGCTGCTTGTGTGGAATCCCGGCATCCGTCACACTTCTGCCACACCGCCGCCGCCGATCAAGGTCGTTTTCAAGCACCGTGTAATCTGAGGGCTTACCGCAGCAGCTTCAGGACGGCGTGAGCCATCAGCCGCTCGAGCATCTATTTGATGGCATGCAACCCGTAACACCCAAGCCGGGTGATGGAATCCGGACCGGTTGGCAAGTGCGTCCGATGGCATGGCCGCTCAGGCATCCTCCGCGCGTCCGTCCTCGTGCACTTGGATGTGTTTGCGAAACACATAGGCCCCCACCGGGGTGATCAGCGCCATGCAACCGACCACCAGCCACATGATTTCGGCATGTCGCGGACCCGTCTCCGGGCAGAATTCCTTCAACAGCCAGCCCGAGAGGGCACCGGCAGCCAGTTTTCCGCCGAAATACGGCAACATCGACAACGCCATGTACGACGCCTCCTGGCCGTGCGGCGCGATCGCGGCGGAATATTCATACAAACGCGGCGACCACAGCGCCTCGCCGATGGAAAGAAAAACGATGAAAATGAAGGTTGATATATAGACGGGATTGACCCGGCCGGCCACCCCGAGCCAGTCGTGAACGATCACCTTGCCAAGCCAGCCATCAGCCAGGGGCTGAAACCAATGCGGTGGCAGCGCGATGAAAAACACCGATAAAGCGGAGATCAGGCTGCCCACCATGACCATCCGATAGGCCGAGACTTTTTGGGTGAGCACCCCGCAAATCGGCACTAACACGAGTATCATCACCGAGTTAAGCATGCCAGTGATGTGGGCGAAGGGCGCACCGGGCCCCAGTTCGAGAATGCCGTATGCGGGAAAGGTGAAGGTCAATTGGAAAAATATCATCCTCACTCCGACCACCAGGGTCATGAAAACCAGAAAGCGGTGAAACGCGGGCTGGCGCCACAAGCCGGCAAAGATCGAGACGGTCTTGGCTGCGGTCTCCTCACAAGTGGCCCACAGGGTCGCTATCCACGACAATCCGCTGTCGGTGGTTGTCGGCCGGGGGGTGACGGTCACCCCGTCTTCGGTCATCTCCACGCCATCGCGGAGGAAGAACCAAACCAGCAGCAAGCCCGGCACGGTGAACACAGCGCCGAGAAATATCAGCGCGCGGTACGACGTCAGCTCCATCCCGAGCACCGGCATGACCCAATGGCCATTTTCACCAAGCCCGAATGGCAAGCGGGAAAAATCGATGGATCCGAAGGTGCGGCCGCAGCAGGATAACACCCAGACTCCGGGGGCTTCGGAGCCACGGACGCGGTCGAAAATGCCATCGCCGATGGCATAGCCCAGATTCATGAGTGCGTAGTAGAGGGAAAACGCGATCGAGCGCTGCGCTGCATTGGAAAATTTCTTCACCCCCGCAATCATGACCGGCACCATCAGCGCCATGCCGACGGCCTGGAGATAGAGGCCGAAGGGCAGCACGATCCACCGGCTTATCGTTAGGAACATCACGCAGCGGGCCACCAGACAGACGAAGAAACCCAGCAGGAACGTGCGGCGGATGCCCATGGCGTCGGTCAGAGACCCCACCAGCACAATGATCAGGGTCATGATGGCCGACCAGGTGGCGATCCACCCGCTGGCTTCCATGTGGGAGAAACCCAGGTCGGAATGCAGCCACAAGCGGATCACGTTGCCGGCCCCGCATTTGTAAGCGATGTTCTCCAGGACGTAGGCGGCGTAAATGATCCACAACTCGCGCGGCGCGCTGCGCAGGCAGGTGAGCTTCTTGAGCAACGCCGCAAAGCGGGATGGGGGTGGAGAGTCGGGCATGAGGAGGCGCGAGTCGAGGATTCCGGTGAAATGCACCGGAGGCAAGGCCGAAACGCAAAATCTCAGTGGCTGAAATGATTGATCAACCAGCCGATGAGCAATACCTGCGGCGTGGAAATGAGCGGCAAGGCCAGGCTGGCTTTCCACGATAGAGTGGTGGCCCGCAAGCTGAGCAGTTCGGTGTAGTCGGTGGCAGCGCCGGCCATCAGGAACACAAAGGCATTGCCGGGAGCGTGCGCCCGGGTCAACAAATCCGCCGCGATGGGTGAGGAGCCTTCCGAACAGACCTCCAGCAGGGTGGTGGCCACCAAGGTCAGGAACATGCCGCCGAGGGTCGGACCGAATGATTGCTGAAACAACGCTTCCGGCACGAAGGCGCGCATCAACCCCGTGACCACAAAGCCAAACAGAATCCAGCGCAGCACCATGCGTGAGCCCGCCACGCCTTCCCTGGCCAGCCGGGAATAATTTTCCACGCCGGGTTTCAACGAGCGCAACACCCCGCGCAATGCCGGACCTTTGCGGTAGCCGGCGGGCAACTGCACCGCATTGGGATTGGCCGGGATTTTGCCGGCGGCCACCAGTCGTTCGGTGATCCAGCCGGTGATGAGTGCCACCAGCATCGACAGTGCGATGAACAGCCCCATCCACCCCCAACCAATCAGCGATGCGAGAATAAGCGTCAGCGAGAGCGAATTCCACGGGCTGGCGATCAAAAAGGCCACCGTCTGCCCCAGTGACGCACCTCGTTTGTAGAGGCTCATGCCAACCATCAGGATGCCGTGGTTGCATAAATCCAGCGCCACCCCGGCACCCACCGCCCGCAGCAACCCGTTGAAACTGCCGCTGCGCCCGAGCAGGGCTGCCACCAGCTCGCTGGGCACCCGGCCAATCACCGCCACCGCCACAATCCCCAAGCCCAGACTCCACCACGTCCGCATCAGTAATTCGTAACACGTATGCCCGAAAATGTGCAGCCACCCCGGCCCGCCCACCACAAAATACCCGCCCAGCCCAAACAAGAATGCCGCGGTCGACCCCCACATCAACCAGTCCGGCCGCCGCCGCGCCCCGCCGCCACAGCACGATCCGCCCGCTGCCGCTGCCTTTGGTCCACAGCAGGATCCGCCCGCAGCAGGCTCTGGCGGCAGGCAGCACGGACGCGGAGCGCCCAATTCGGTTCGTTTAGCAGGAGGACAGCCATCTTGCCTGTCATGGACGACGGGCTTCCAGCCTGTCGTCTCAAGCACAGACAGGCGGGACGCGCTGTCTTCCATCACAGGCTGGAAGCCTGTTTTCCGATCAGAGAGCGATAAATTGACACTATTGCGCGGCCCGCCCGCTGGCGGCGGCGTCATTTGCAGCAACGAGCGGCGCAAGGCGCGGCGCTCGCGGTCATCGGCTGGTGGCGGTGTAGGGGTGGGTGGCATGGGCGTCAAGTGAAGGGAATATCGGGGATTGCTCGCGGCGGATTTTTCCACTGAGGCACTCATAACCCCTGGAAATCAAGCTGGCGGCTGGAAGCCGCTATCACGCCAATTCGCGGGCCAGTTGGCGGATCAGCCCGGGTCCCTGATAAATGAAGGCGGTGTAGACCTGCACCAGGGTGGCCCCGGCGCGCAGTTTCGCCCGGGCGTCTTCCAACGAGCTGATGCCGCCGACCCCGATGATCGGGATGCGGCCGCCCAGATGGCTGGCAAAGGCTTGCAGCACGGCGGTGCTCTTGGCAAATTCCGGCCGCCCGGACAGCCCGCCGGCTTCGGCGGCGCGCAGGTGGCCGGCCACCAGGTCGCGGTCGAGGGTGGTATTGGTGGCAATCAAGCCGTCCAAACCGCCTGCCACAAACACCGCTGAGAGCTCGCGGATGTGCGACTCGTCGAGGTCCGGCGCCACCTTGAACAGCAGCGGCACCCGCTTGCCGTGCGTGGCGGCGAGGGTTTCCTGTTCCCGTTTGAGCGTCTCCAGCAAGCGCGCACATGCCTCCGGCCCCTGCAGCTCGCGCAGCCCGGGGGTGTTGGGCGAGGACAGGTTCACCGCGATGTAATCCGCCACCGGATACGCCTGGCGCAGGCACTCCAGGTAGTCGGCTGCGGCGGCGTCGTTGGGCGTGTCCTTGTTCTTGCCTATGTTGAAACCCAGCACACCGTCAAAGGATTTGACACGGCGCGCGTTGGCCACCCCGGCACCGATGCCGGCATTGTTGAAGCCCATGCGGTTGATGATCGCCTCGTGCTCGACGAGCCGGAACAGCCGCGGTTTGGGGTTGCCCGGCTGCGCCCGCGGCGTGAACGTCCCAATTTCAAGGCTGCCAAAGCCCAGCCGCCCGAACCCGTCGATCGTGTCGCCAGCCTTGTCCATCCCCGCAGCCAGCCCGATCCGGTTGGGAAACCGCAGCCCCAGCACCTCCACCGGGGCCACCAACTCGTCCGCCGGGTAGGCCAGCCGCAGCAGACCCACGCGTTCCGCCAGCCGCAACACGCTCAAACTCAAATGGTGCGCCACTTCCGGATCAAGCCGAAACAGCCCTGCGCGAACCATGGGATATAGGGAATCAAGCACGCCCGCACTATGACCCGCCCCCGCCACCTTGTCCAATCCCGCGTGCTCCAACCCGCCAATTTCACCCGAATCCACAACCGCCCAACAATAATCTAAATGATGGCACGAAATCTGCTTGATTTTATTTCGTAGAATTTACTTGTAAGGCACAAAAAAACAACATTATTTCCGAATTGTTCCGCCGCCGCCCATTGCGAGAAGTTCCAGAGAGAAATCTGGAATAATTCCTATTCCCCTGCGTCGAACCATTAACCAACCCCACCAAACTTATGTCACACGAATCCGATGGCAGCCTGAAAATCTATTTGCGGGAAATTTCCAAAACGCCGTTGCTCACGGTGGAGGAGGAAATCACGCTTGCGGAGCGGATCAAACGGGGTGACCCGGAAGCCCGCACCCAAATGATCCGGGCCAATCTGCGCTTGGTGGTGAAAATTGCCCAGGACTACGCCAGTTACGGCCTGCCGGTGACGGATTTGATTTCGGAAGGCAACATCGGCCTGATGAAGGCGGTGGAGCGCTTCGATCCGTGCAAGGGCGGCAAGCTCTCGACTTACGCCGCGTGGTGGATCAAGCAATCCATCAAGCGGGCGCTGGCCAACCAATCCAAGACGATCCGCCTGCCAGTGCACATGGTCGACAAGATCGCCAAGATGCGGCGCATCGCGGTGATTTTGGCCGAAGCCCTGGGGCGCGAGCCCACCGATGAGGAACTGGCGGAAGAAGTCGGCTTGCCGCGCCGCAAGCTGGCGATGCTGCGGCAGGCGTCGCAAAGCCCGACCTCACTGGATTCTCCCATCAACGATGGCGAGGCGACCGAATACGGCGAAGTCATCGGCGACGAGCGCGCATCCAATCCGCACGACACGCTGGCGGACAAGAACATGTTCGGCGAACTCGACGGCTTGCTGGACATTCTCGACGAGCGCGAGCGGCGCATCATCGATGTGCGATTCGGTCTGACCGGTTGCACCCCCCTGACGCTGGAGGAAGTGGGCCGCCAATTCGGGGTGACCCGGGAGCGGATTCGCCAGTTGCAGAACTCGGCGCTGGTCAAGATGCGCAACGCGCTGCGCAAGAAGGACAATCAGCAACCCTCCATCACCGGCGGCAGCCTACTGGAGGCGTGAGGACGCGCGCTGGCGCGGGTCCAAGCGCCCACTGACATTCCGTGCAACTTTCCCAACTTCGGCTGTCTGTTGATAGTTATCTGTTAATGGTGATGTGTTGGTAGTTATCTGTCAATAGGCGGGAACAGGGCGGGAGACGGCGTTGCTCAGTGTTTCAGTGGCTGCTTTGCCACTATTCGCGACAACGTCGGGGAATTGACCTTGCTGGCCACTGCGTCGATAACCGCTTCGTTGATCGGGTTGCGAATCCGTGCAGCGCGGACCGCCAGCCCGTTATTCAGCCGGGACATGCGGGTCGAAGGTCATCGCCCGCTCGTGTTCGCGGGCCTTGGCGGCCTTTTTGGCTTGTTGGTAGAAATGGTCCTGGACGCGGAATGATTTCTGGCCCTTGGCGCGGGTGACGCGCTGCGATGAGCCGTCGGGCAGCAGGCGATAAGCTTGGGTGTTATCCTGGAAAAAGCTCTCCAGCACCCGCACCAGGCGGCGCTTGAGAACGGGTTCCTCGATCGGGATCATCAATTCAATGCGCTTGTCGAGGTTGCGCGTCATCCAGTCGGCCGAGGCCAGATAGAGCTCGGAGTCGCCGCCTTGGTGGAAGAGGAAGACGCGGGCGTGTTCGAGGAACCGGTCGATGATGGAAACCACCTCGATGTTCTTGGAGTACTTGGGGTCGCCCGGCTTGAGACAACAAATGCCGCGCACGTTGAGACGGATGCGCACCCCGGCTTGCGAAGCTTTGTAGAGGGCGGTGATGAGCTCGGGGTCCTGCAGCGAATTCATCTTGGCGACGATGCGGGCGGGCAGGCCTTGCTTGGCGCGCTCGGCTTCACCGGCCACCAGATCTAGCAGTATAGACTTCATCGCGGTGGGGGCCGGCACCAGGCGTTGGAAGCGCAACAGCTTGGAACGGCCGGTCACCGCATTGAAAAACAGGGTGGCATCGTTGCCAAAATTCGGTTTGCAGGTCAGATAGGAAAAATCGGTGTAGAGCTTGGCGGTGGCTTCGTTGTAGTTGCCAGTGCCGAGGTGGACGTAGCGGCGGAGGTGGCCGCTTTCGCGGCGCACGATGAGGCAGATTTTGGCATGGGTCTTGAGGTTTTTGACGCCATAGACGATCTGGGCACCGGCGCGCTGGAGTTCATCGGCGCGGTGGAGGTTGCGGGCCTCGTCGAAGCGGGCCTTGAGCTCGACGATGACGGTGACGTGTTTGCCATTTTCCGCGGCATGGATGAGCGCATCGATGATGCGGGACTGGCGGGCGGTGCGGTAGAGCACCTGCTTGATGGCGATGACGTCGGGGTCGGCCGCAGCTTCCTCGATGAGGCGCAGGATCGGCTCAAACGATTCATATGGATGATGGAGCAGGATGTCGGCCGCGGCGATGGTTTCAAACATCGAGGCTCCGGGCACGATGGACGGCGGGTTTTGTGGCGGCCAGTCGGCATCGCGCAGGTGGTCGAAGCCGGCGATGAATGCCAACTCCATGAGCGAGGCCAGGCCGGGCGGGCCGTCACACGGATAGACTTCCTGCGGGCTGGCGGCGGCGACGGTCTGGATCAGCCGGGCGAGCTCGCGCGGCGCGTCGTGGCGCAGCTCGAGGCGGACGGTGTCGGCAAAGCGCCTGGCGGTCAGGACGTCTTCCATTTCCCCGGCGAGGTCGATGGCGTCTTCCTCGTGGACGGCGATGTCGCCGTTGCGGGTGACCCGGAAGGCGGTGGTGGAGGTGACGGTTTCGCCGGGGAAGAACTGGCCGGCGAGCGAGGCGACGAGGTCCTCGATGAGGACAAAGGCGTGTTCGGTGCCGATGCCGGGGACCGCGACGCGGCGGCCAAGGGTGTCCGGAACGGGGATGAGGGCGTGGCGGGTGGCTTGCGTTTCGGGATCCAGCAGGCTGCAGGCGACAATGATGTGCAGGCCGGGAATGGCCGGCGGCGGGCGCTCCGGATCGACCGCCAGCGGCGTGAGCAGCGGAAACAGGCTGTCGTCAAAGGTGGCCGTGGCCTTGGTCAGTTGCGTCAGCGTCAGGTCGCGCACCTGCAGCAGGCGGATGCCGGCCGCATCCATGGCCGGCAGCAGGCTGGTGGCCAGCAACTCGTATTGGTCGGCACTCATTTGCAAGACCCGCTCGCGAATCGCAGCGAGGCAGCGCGCCGGGGTCAGTCCGGAGGCGTCCGCCGCCTTGCGGCCACTGCGCCGCAGCAACATCAGCCCGCCGACGCGCACTTGGAAGAACTCGTCGAGGTTGGAGGAGGTGATGGCGAGGAATTTCAACCGCTCTAACAGCGGAAGTTCCCCCCGCAGGGCTTCGTTGAGGACGCGCTGGTTGAATTCCAGCCAGGAGAGTTCGCGGTTAAGGTAGGGGGCCATGGGGGGCGGAAGTGTTATCAGTTATCTTCATCAATGACGACGCTGAGGCCGAAGACTTGTTCGAACAGATCTGCCTTGGAGGCCATGGCGAGGCGTTCGACGGCGGCATCGGCGATGCTGGGCAGGCGCAGGCGCAGTTTGCCCGCATCGCGGCGGATCTCGATTTGGGACACGCGCTGGGCATGGGTCCGCTCAAGGGCGTCGGCCACCCGCAGAATGGCCGCCAGCTTGGCCACGCGGATGCGGTCGTCGGTGGTCAGGGCGCTGTAGCTCGGGTGTTCAAGGCGCGGTCCGGAGTGGCGGTGGTAGCGGGCAATCAGCGAGACCAGAGTGACATCGAGTCGGTCCAGGCCGAAGATCTCGGAGTTGAGGATGATATATTCGGAGTGTTTGTGATGGGCGCGGGGACTGATATAGGTGCCGACCTCATGCAGGATGGCGGCCACCTGCAACAACAGGGCGTCGTGCGGCGTGAGTTGATGGAGGGCGGTGAGCTCATCAAAAAAGCGCTCGCACAGCGCGGCCACATGCTCACCGTGGCTGGGGTCGGATTGGTAGCGCTCGGCAAGAATGCGCGCGGAGCGGATGACTTCCTCGGCGAAGTTTCCAGTCAGATCGCGCGACAGCAGCAGGTCGTGCAACAATCCCTGCTCATACTCGGTGGACGGGATGTGGACTTCGGGCAGTTTGAGGGATTCGGCGATGGCGAGATTGATTTCCAACGCGGGGACCAGCGCCTCGGCCGTTTGGTAGTCGAGTTGAAAGCGTTTGACGGATTCCACGTCACTGAGCATCGAGGTCTCGGTGGTGAACTGGCGCAGGATTCTGACCGGGCACATTGCCTGGTTTTGTGTCAGGCGGGCGGCGACGGATTGGATTTCATCGCCGATGAGGATGAGGCCGTTGATGGTCACGTCGGAGAAATCGAAGCGGATTTGGGCGAGGTTGCCCGAGACATGCTCGCGGATGACGCGCAGCATGGCCGGGCCTTCGGCGTGGGACCCTTCGACCGCCTCGCGAGTGCGGTGCGTGCCCATCCGGTAGCTGGTGTAGCGGGTGATCAAGCCGTCCCGAAACAACAGGGCGCGGGTGTTGCCCGGGCCGACGTGCACCACCAGGGTGGTGTTTTGGCGCAGCGCCGGCAGATCGTGCAGCCGGCGCCGGGTTTTCAGATAGATCAGGCGCGTCATTTCGCCATCGTCGATGATGGCCACCCGCAGGCCGCAGGCGATGCGGACGCGGTTCATGACGGTTTCGTGGTTCGATGCCTCGCTGAGAATGTTGGTGGTGGCGGCGCGGGTGACGTTGTGGGGATCGAGCCCGAGTTCCGCCAGCGATTTCTGGTAACCCTTGATGATCGATACGACCCGCTCGGTGGTGGCTTGGCTGACGCTGCCCAGACGGAAGATATCGCGGGCGATGGGGGCGGGTTGTTCGAGGAAATCCAGCGGCACCAGCGAGCCGTCGGGGTTGCGCTCGGCGACCATCATCGACACCGAACTGGCACCGATGTGCAGCGCGCTCAGCAGGGTGAGCGGAGCGTCAGGCTTTTGGCGCGATTTGCGGGGGCGGGGCATCGCCTGATAACAGCGTGGATTGGCCGCCGGATCAATCGCGATTTTCGGCATTGGCTTGATTCAGGCGCGGGCTTCCGGGGGGAGCGGGACTTGGTGCCCCCTGAATTGCTGGCCCACCCCTCCAGCTGCAAGGGTCTCCAAGGCAGTGGCGCCATCGATCCCGCCCCACGTTCTCTGCTTGCCATCGGCTGGGGCGGCGTGGATAACCCGTGCATGCCAGTCAAGGGAGCACGCGAACGCTATTTGGTGAAACACGGATCGAAGGTGGATCTGGAAAGAATCGATGCCCAGGAAAAGGCTCTGTTTGGCGATGCCGGCAAGGAGGAGCAGGAACCGCAGTTTGAGCGGCTGCGCACGGAGCTGCAGGAATTGCAAAAAGTGCTCTACGCCCAGAACAAGCACCGCGTGCTGGTGGTTCTGCAAGCGATGGACACCGGCGGCAAGGATGGCTGCATCCGCAACGTGTTTTCGCGGATCGACCCACAGGGCATTCATGTGTGCTCGTTCAAAAAACCCACTGAGGAGGAACTGGCGCACGATTTCCTCTGGCGCATCCATTCCAAGGTGCCTGCCAACGGCCAGTTGGTCATTTTCAATCGCAGCCACTACGAAGACATCATCGCGGTGCGGGTGAAACGGATCCTGGCCGAGTCGGTCTGGAGCCGCCGCTACCGCCACGTCATCGAGTTCGAACGAATGCTGGTGGAGGAAGGCACCACCCTGGTGAAAATTTTCCTGCATATTTCCAAGGATGAGCAGAAGCGGCGCTTGGAGGGGCGCCTCGCCAACTCCGACAAGCATTGGAAAGTCAATCCCGATGATCTCAAGGACCGCGCCGTATGGGGCGAATTCATGCGGGTCTACGAGGACGTCATTTCCCACAGCTCGACGCCGCAGGCACCGTGGTATGTGGTGCCGGCCAACCGCAAGTGGTATCGCGATTTGTGCGTCGCCCGCATCCTGGTGGACACTCTCAAGCACTTGAAAATGAGCTTCCCGCCCATCAGCTGGGACCCGCGCTCGATCCGCGTCGGAGATTGATGCAAGGCGCATTGCCGCCTCATCCTGTGAGCGTCAAATCTCACCCATGAACGGATGACCCAGCGCCACGGGATGCTGCCCAATTCTCCCCTTGCCACCTCCGCAACTAGCCGCCAATGTCCCGCGCATGTCACGCACCCACCGCATCACGATTTTGGCCGGAGACGGCATTGGCCCGGAAGTCATGGCCGAGGCCCTCCTCATTCTCTCCGCCAGCGAAACCCGCTTCGGGTTCAGCGTTGCCCGCAGCGAGCACCTGGTTGGCGGCGCGGCTATCGACGCCACCGGCCACCCCCTGCCGCCGGAGACGGTGACGGCCTGCGAAGCAGCCGACGCGATTTTGTTCGGCTCGGTGGGCGGTCCAAAATGGGAGTCGCTGCCGCCGGACATCCAACCGGAGCGCGGTGCCTTGCTGCCGCTGCGCAAGCACTTCGGCCTGTTCGCCAACCTGCGGCCCGGCGTCTGCCTGCCCGCCCTCACCCATGCCTCGCCGGTCAAACAGGAACTCATTGCCAATGGCTTCGACGTGCTGTGCGTGCGTGAACTCACCGGCGGCATCTATTTCGGCAAACCCAAGGGCCGCCACCAGGAAAATGGCGAGCCGGTGGCGCTGGATACCATGATCTATCACAAGAGTGAGATCCAACGCATCGCCCGCGTCGCCTTCACGGCCGCCATGGGCCGCAAAAAGCGCCTGCTATCGGTGGACAAGGCCAATGTGCTCGCCTCGTCGGTGTTGTGGCGCGAAACGGTGATTGAAATCGCCGCCGAATTTCCCGAGGTCGAACTGTCCCACATGTATGTCGACAACGCCGCCATGCAGCTCATCCGCCGCCCCGGCTCGTTCGATGTGTTGGTCACCGAAAACCTGTTTGGCGACATCCTGTCTGATGAAATGGCGATGATCTCCGGCTCGCTCGGCATGCTGCCATCCGCCTCGCTCGGTGCCCGCAATGACGACGGGCTGTATTTCGGCATGTATGAGCCGTCCGGCGGTTCAGCCCCGGATATCGCCGGCCAGGGCATCGCCAATCCAATCGCCCAAATCCTTTCGCTGGCCATGCTGCTGCGCTTTTCGTTAGGTGAACTCGAGGCGGCCGCCGCCATCGAAAATGCCGTCTCCCAAGCCATCGCCGACGGCTTGCGCACCGGCGACATCGCCACCGGCCGCGACGGCGAAACCCGTGTCGGCACCGCCGCGATGGGCGCGGCGATTCTGGCGCGGCTGTGAGGATATCTGCAGTATCGGCTTCAGCCGTCGCAGCGAGCGGGCCAGGCATGCACAGCGACGGTCACGGGCCGTCGCTACAAGGCCTGCGCTCGATCCACCACAGGAACGCCAACGCCTCATAGTAAGCGTAAAACTCCAGCAGCTTCCACCAATACTGGATCGGCTCGTCGCCGCCGTGGCAGCCACAGGCGATGTTGAGATTGTGCACCCATGCCCAGCCGATGGCCACCGCAAACGCGCTCACCAAGCCACACAACGCCAGAATCGTGCCCCGCCGCAGCAGGCCTAGCATCAGGAAAACACCTGCCACAATCTCGACCCACGGCAGCGTGTAGGCCACCAGCGCATCCAGCGGGGCCGCCACCATCTGGTAATTGGCGATCGCCTGGGTGAAGCGGGTCAAGCCGCTGACAAAAACCAACTGGCAGCCACTCCACACAAACCACAGCCCGAGCCCGACCCGCAAGCGCCATGCCAGCAACGTTAGATAATCCGCTCTGCGATCCATGGCCACGAGCCTCAGCCATCGCACGCCACCGGGCAAGCGGATTGTGGAGCAGTCATAACAGCCACCATGGCGGCGTCACCGGTGCCCTTGCGTTGTCGGGAGGCATGGAAACGCATCCCTTTCGGCCCATGTTGCGGCCGCAGGCGGTCACAGGGGCAGCAGCCCACGGCGCCGCAGCAGCAATCCGCTGGCGATCAGGCCGGTCACCGCCAGACTGGATGCGGGCTCGGGAACCGCGGAAATCTCACCGATGGCGCGAAGTTGATAGGCGTTGATGTTGGTGTGAGGCAGTCCCGTAGCGGCGGCCATCGGGACACGCTAAAACTAAGCCATGGTGGCTGAGGACGGGAACAGGTAGTGGCGCATGATCAAGGCGTCAACTTTATTAGCACCAGAACCCGGCGCGGCCGTGTGTGGAAAGGAAGGTATCTGCCACTACATCACCGCAAAGTGCGCCATGGAACGCTGAGGAAGACAGGATTCCTCTCGATAATCCATCCCCCTTTGCGCGGCTCTGCGGTGAATATTCAAGTGCGTCGGGAGGAGCGGCGGCCGCAGGCCTGGGACTAACGGAATATTACCGCTGGCCCGACCGTCAAGGGGCGGCCGCGGGCTGGTCCTGGCGGCCGGGCCAGACATTTTCAAAGCCGTTGCGCGGGCGTTCGGCCTGGCGGATGAGGCCGTCGGCGGTTAGAGCAAACCAGGGGTACATCGTGCCGCCGCAGGCCTCGATGCACTGCGCGGTCCAGACATTGCAGATGCGTGGCAGGTGGTAGGTGTATTGGCCTTCCAGCAGGCAACCGGCGCCCCAGCTGGACGGGCCAATGACGATGGGCCGGCCATCCGCGCCGCTGCGGCAGACGTGGTTGAGAAAGGCGGCGAGGAGTGGCCCGCGCTCACGCGGGACGAGTTTGCGCCACACCCGTTGTTGTTGGCAGACGTTTACGACATAACCGTCGAACGGGATGAGCTCCATGACCGACGGCGACGGGGTGAAAAAGGCGCGGCCCACTTGCCACGGATTGAGCCACGCCTTTTGGACGTAGGCGGTGCGCTCACCCCAGCTGAGCGTGACATAAGCCGGATGGCCAAATCCCGCGGGCGGAATGAAACCCGATTCTAACAACCACGCATAGGGAAAGACCATGCCGGTGTGGTGAGGATCGGCTATCAGCCAGATCAGGACCTCGGGGTCGCGCGCCCCGGCAGCGGGCGATTTGTCCCCGGCAACTCCGGCCCGCGGGGGGCTTGCCACCTGCAATTGACGGAGCGCAGCGGCGGGCGGCGGTGGAATGCGGATGCAGGAGACCGATAGAAAAGCTGCTAGGCTGATGAGCCGAAAAGCGGCAAAGCCGGGAAGCTTGGAAGCAGAAACTCCGCACGTCATGATTCGTCGCACTCTGCCCATGACGCTCAAGGCAGGTGGCGATGAATCCGCCACGGCGCGCAGCGAGATGGCCGGAGTGACAGCAAGCCGAAGTGCCTCATGCAGACAGGAACGAGCAGACGTACTCGCAGATCCCCTCGCCCACGGTGATGGTGAAGCCGCTGTCGGCGGGGACATCAAAGGCCTGGCCCGCGGTGATGGATAGAACCGCGGTGGTGCCGTCAAGAACGACAGTGCAGGTTCCGGCGACAATTTCCATGCGCTCGGCGGCGGCGGTGCCGAAATGGTATTCTCCCGGATAGATCAGGCCCAGGGTTTTCTTGCTGGCATCGGCGAAATGCACGGTGTGGGACACGACGCGGCCATCGAAATAGATGTTGGCCTTGGCATCGACGGTGACGTTGGCGAAGCTGGACATGGGGGATCGGTGAATGGTTATCGGTGAATGGTTATCTGTTGTCTGGGAAGAGATGGGTCGGACCGGTGCTTCGGCTTGCTTTCTTCTCACTCAGTCGGCAGCTCGGCGGCCTTCCACGTGGCGTAGCCGCCGTCCAGGATGCTCACCGAGTAACCTAGCGCCACGAGGAGGGCCGCCACTTTGTTAGAATCCGGACAAGCGGGATCCGTGCAATAAAGGATGACGGGGTGCTTGGCGAGTTGGGCGCTGCGGATTTCGGCTTCGCGGGACGCAAGTTGGGCGGAGAATTGGCTCTTGGGCCAACTGCGTGCTCCCGGGATGTGGCCGAGGCCGTAGAAGAAGCCGGGTCGCACGTCGTAGATGAGAGCCGTGGTGGATTGTTGGAGCGGGAAGAAAGCGGCCAGCGGGATGCGGGTGATGGTGCCGGGTTTGGGAGTGGCAGATTGCGCAGCAGGCGCTACCGGCCCGGCCGCGGCAGGACGGCTGGACAGCCGCGCCGGCCCGGTTGTCGGCGGCCCGCAACACACGAGTGCGGCGGACCCACAGGCAAGCGCGATCGATCTGATCGCGGCGGCGGTCACTTGACGATTTGGATGAGTTCCACGTCAAAGACGAGGAGTCCGCCGGGGCGGCCGCCGCCGGGGTTTTCGCCGTAGCCGAGCTTGGCAGGGATCCAGAGGCGGCGCTTTTCACCTTCGACCATGAGCTGAACCCCTTCGGTCCAACCGGGAATGACCTGGTTGAGTCCAAAAGTGATGGGCTGGCCGCGAGAGACGGAGCTATCGAAAAGTTTGCCGTCGGTGGTCCAGCCGGAATAATGGACCTTGACTTGGTCGGTGGCCTTCGGATGAGTGCTGCCAGTGCCTTTGGCGAGGACCTTGGAGGCGAGGCCGGAGGCGGTGGTTTCCGCATCCTTGGGGGCGGCGGCGACATCGGCGGGCACTGCCGGGGGCTTGGGTGCCTCCTTGAAGCTGAGCAATTCCACATCGAAGACGAGCAGACCACCGGGGCGGCCGCCGCCGGGGGTTTCACCGTAGGCGAGGGCGGCGGGAATCCAGAAGCGGCGCTTTTCGCCTTCCACCATGAGCTGGAGGCCTTCGGTCCACCCCTTGATCACGCCGTTGAGCGGGAAGCTGGTTGGTTTGCCGCGTTGCACGGAACTATCAAAAAGTTTGCCGTCGGTGGTCCAACCGGAGTAGTGGACGGTAACGGTATCGGCGGCGGCCGGCTTCTTGCTGCCAGTGCCTTTGGTAAGGACTTTGGAGGCGAGGCCGGAGGCGGTTTTGGCCGCATCGGCTGGCGCGACGGCTACATCGGAGGGAGTTTCGGGCATGGTCGGTTCGGCGTGGAGGTTAGGTGTGAGAGTGAGGGCCAGAGCGACGACTGCCGGGACTGTGGCACGTAGGGATTTCAGGGTGAAATGCATGGCCGAAAACTGGCCGGTGACCATCCGTCTGTCAACCCGAAATGGAAATTTGGCACCCGCAGACAGGTTTTCCCGGGACATCCCCTCACCCAGCCAAGCGGCTGGATTGGCCGGAAGCCGGAGCGGCGGCCGCGCCTAACGACTCCGGCGGCGGCGCACGGCGATCGCGGTGAATTCGCCACACAGCGGGCAGCGGAAGTGGTCTTCCGTCAGAATCGCGAGGGCGACGCGCAAGCGGTAGCTGCCGAAGAGACGGCGGGCGCGGCGACTCTTGGCGCATCGGTTGTGCGCGAGCGGGGTGCCAATACACAGCGGGCAACGCAGGCGGGCCGCGCCGATCCACTGGATGAGGGTGATCGGCACAACTAGGCTCAACAGGCCCAGGGCGAGGTGGCTCAGATCGCGGTCGGCGACCACCAGCGCATACCCCAGCAGCATCGGGGAGCCGACCACAAGCAGGCGGTTGGCAAGCACTAGCAATGCTACCAAGCGAAAGCGATGAACGGATTGTTGACTGGGGAGGCGATGCATTCGCTAGATGGCGGATCCAAGGACCCGATGGCGTTAGAGTGTGCCGATATCCGGACCGGCGAGGATTCTTAGAATCAGGGCGGCGAAAGCGGCAACAGACGTCCCTGATGCGCAACGTCAGGCATGTGACAAGATTGTCAAGGACGGGCGAATTCCGAATCGCCCTGGACCATGGGGGGCGATGGGGTTGGCCACCACGCATTGGCTCACCATGAGCTGCGGCGATCCGGAGATCGCCGCTCCGTGGCCGCTCAATGGTCGAGCGGACTTTCGCCGGAGGCATCGCCGAGGTGGGCGAGGGCGGCGGGCAGGAATTTTTTGAAGCGGGTCTTGTCGATGGCCTTCATGTAGGCCTCTTCCGGCGAGATCATGCCCGAGCGCAGCTTGGTCCAGATGGATTCATCCATGAACTGCATGCCTTCGGACTTGCCGCTGGTGATGACGTCGTAGAGTTTCTGGGTGGCACCCTCCCGGATGATGGCGGCCACGGCCGGGGTGGCGAACATGATTTCATGCACCGCGGTGCGGCCGGGCTTGTCAACGCGTTTGCACAGCAACTGGGCGACGACGCCGCGCAGCGAGGCGGCCAGCATGGTGCGTACCTGCGATTGCTGGTCGGCGGGGAACACGTCGATGATGCGGTCGACGGTCTTGCGGGCGTTGTTAGTGTGGAGGGTACCGAACACCAACAGGCCGGTCTCGGCCGCGGTGAGCGCCAGCGAGATGGTTTCCAGATCGCGCATTTCCCCGACCAGCACGATGTCGGAGTCTTCGCGCAGCGAGGCGCGCAGGCCGTCGGCGAAGGACGGCGTCTGGATCGGAACCTCGCGCTGGGTGATGATCGAGCGCTTGTTAGAATGGATGAACTCGATGGGTTCCTCGACGGTGATGATGTGGCGGTTGAAATTGATGTTGATATAATCTAACAACGCCGCAAGAGTGGTGGACTTGCCCGAACCGGTGGGGCCGGTGACGAGCACCAGGCCGGAGCGCATGTGGCCGAATTCCTTGACGACGGCGGGCACCCCAAGACTTTCCAGCGAGGCGATCTCGGTGGGAATGAGGCGGAAGACGGCTCCGAGGCCGTTTTGCTGTTTGAAATAATTGCAGCGGAAGCGCGAGTCCAAGTCCATCTCATAGGCGAAGTCGAGGTCGCCGGATTGGAGGTAGCGGGCGAAGGCGCTCGGCTCGCAAATCTCCTCTAACATCGAATGGAAGCTCTCCCCCTGCAGCAGCGGTTGCTCCGGGATGGGGACGACCGAGCCGTGGACGCGGATTTTCGGGGGCTGGCCTTCGGAGAGATGAAGGTCGGAGCCTTTGGAGTCGATGAGGTAGCGGAAGTAGCCGTCTATGTAAGCCATGGGTCGAGTGAGGGAAGCGGTTTAAGGGAAGGGGTTGGCGCGGTCTTTGTTAGAAACAGCAACGGCGGGTCAGGAGCGGAAGAAATCGCGCATCTGGTGTTTATCTTCGGCGCGGTAGAGGACTTCCTCGCGGGAGATGACCCCTTTGATGTAGAGTTGGCGCAGCGATTCGTCCATGGTGATCATGCCGACGTTTTTGCCGGTTTGCATGACGCCGGGCAGCATGAAGGTTTTGCCCTCGCGGATGCAGTTGGCGACGGCCGGGGTGTTGACCAGCAGTTCGAGGGCGAGGACGCGGCCGACGCCGTCCATGCGGGGCACGAGTTGTTGGGAGAGGATGCCGCGGAGGGATTCGGAGACCATGACGCGGATCTGCTCGCGTTGATCGACGGGGAACACGTCGAGCACGCGGTCGAGGGTGCGCGGGGCATTGCCGGTGTGGAGGGTGCCGAGGACCAAATGGCCGGTTTCCGCGGCGGTGAGGGCGAGCTGGATGGTTTCGAGGTCGCGCATTTCCCCGACCATGATGACGTCGGGGTCTTCGCGGAGGGCGCCGCGGAGGGCTTTGCCGAAGGACTCGGTGTGGGCGTGGACTTCGCGCTGGTTGACGTGACAGCCCTTGGATTCGAAGACATACTCAATGGGATCCTCGAGGGTGAGGATGTGGTCCTCGCGGTCCATGTTGACGAAATCCACGAGGGCGGCGAGGGTGGTGGATTTGCCGGAGCCGACCGAACCGGTGACGAGGATGAGGCCGTTTTGGTAACGGGTGAGCGGGGTGATGTGCTCGAGGGGCAGCCCGATTTCCTCCATCGAGCGGATTCTGGTATTGATGACGCGGAAGGCCATGTCGTAGCCGAGGCGTTGTTTGACGACCGAGGCGCGATAGCGGCCGTGCAGGTTGGCGTAGGCGAAGTCGACGTCGCCCTTGTCCTGCAGGCGGGCCCATTCATGAGGGCCGAGGAAAGAGCGGGCCAACCGTTCGGTGTCATGCGGGGTCAACAGCGGGTGATCCTCCCAAATCGGGGCGAGCTGGCCGAAGCGCCGCCAAGCCGGTGGAAACGCCGTGGGAAGGTGGATGTCCGAGCACTCGTATTCCCGCCCGAGCTGGAGATATTGGTCGACGTGATCGAGTACTTGATGGCCTGACATGGTGTGAATGGTGGGGAGAAGTTAGTAAACGTTAGATTGAAGCGCGCAAGGTGGCGCGGTGGGGCTTATCGGAAGATGCGTGTGCGCGGACTTGTGCGGCGAGCACTTGCGCGGCAATGAACTGTTTGAGCTGGACGGTCAACCAAGCTTTGACGAGGGGACCGGCGGCAGTGAGGGCGAGGCGGCCGAGGGAGCGCCGCAAGCTGCGCGGCGGCTTGGCAGCTGCGGGTTTGCGGCGGAACAGGAGGCTGGCGGCCAAGCCGGTGGCGAGCGAGCCGCCGAGCCATGCGGCCGGGTGGCGGCGCAACGAGTGCACGATGCGTGTGGGCACATCGAGCCGGCGCCGGAGGGCGGCGGCTTCGAGGCTCAAGCAGCTGCGGGAGGCGGCGCTGAGACGAATCAACTGTTCGATTTCCGGGGTGATTTGAGGGTCTCGAGCCATTCGCGGTCTTTGTGGAATTCAGCGCGGGTGATGGGAAACGCGGGACGGGCGGCGGATCTGGCCAGGTAAAGGCCAATGGCGGCGGCCAGCGCGTGGGCGGCGGCAGCGGCCAGCGCGAACCAGTGCCACGGCCAACGGGTGGCGGCGGCGAAGGCGGCGATACCGCCGGCAAGCAGCAAGGCCCAGGCAAAGCAAGTGGCGAGGGCGGCCCCGGCAAGCAGGGCACCGAGTTGACCGGCCTGGCGGGCGGCGGTTTTGGATTCGAGTTGAATCAACGCGATGCGGCAACTCAGCAATGCCCCCAATGCCTCACTCCAACCCGCAACCAGCGACGTCGCCGCGCGATGCTCGGCGGAAGCATCGGGTGGTGAGGAGCGGGCCATGCCGGGGAGTGGATTCATGAGGCGGCGAGCGCGCGTCCCAGCCTGAGGCGGGACGCGCAGGTCGTGCGAAGGGGGCGGACAAACCTAACGGCGGACGATCAGACCGATGAGCACGCCCAAGCCAAGCGCGCCGACAACGCACTTGGTGGGATTTTGGCGGATGTAGTCTTCCGCGGTGACGTGGAATTCCTTGGTCATCACCTGGGTGTCGCGCCATTGTTCGGCGGCGCTTTCCTGCAGGCGGTGCGCCCGGTCAGCGGCGGATTGCTTCATTTCACCGGCGCGTTCCGCGGCCGTGGCTTTCAGCTGGCCGACTTTCTCGGTGGCCACCTCGCGGAAATGTTGCGCGGATTCGATGGCGCGTTCCTTGAGGGTGGACGCCTGGGTACTGACGTTGTGGGCGAGTTCCTTGGCCTTTTCCCCGGCGGCGACGCGCAGGTCATTGGCGGCTTGGGTCACCGAGGGACTGGGGGCGAAACCCGACTCCGGATCAAGACTAGTGGCGGTGGCGAGTGGATCTGTCATGGCTCACGATAGGTTCGAGTTTGGCGCGACCCATGGTGGGTGGCGCGCCCGGCGACAATGGCACGCCGGGGGTCTGCGCGCAAGGTGGGACTTGCAAAATGCGCAAAATCAATTTCCACCGATGACCCGTGCCTTGGGCGGCAGCGAGAGGATGTTGGCCTGCTCGGGCGGGGGTTGGGTGAAGGCGGCATTGCTCCAATCCGGCTTGGCCAGCGGGCCGGTGCCGCGGAACTGGAACAAGCCGTAAAACGGCCGCAGCGGCAAGGTGACAATGCCTAGCAAACCGCGGGCATCCACCCGCAGGGTCATGTCCAACGTGCGTTTCTGCAAGTCCACCCAGCCATCCCCGGCAAACACCAGCGAGGGGGTGGAGGTGTGAAAATCATTGGTGTGGAGCACCCCATCCTTGATCGTGAATGAGCAAAACGCGCTGCTCGCCCGCTCAAAGCCGGCGTGGCGGTTGCCCAGCACGGTGGCGATCATGGGCGAGAGCGGGCCAAGGATGGGCGCGGAAAACAGCTCTGATTTCTCGACCGAGACGAGCCCGCTGCCATTCATGGTTTCGAGTTTATCCTGCAGGAGACCAAATTCGAGCCGCCCGGTGAGGGTGCCGCCGCCCTCCATGTTCAAGCCGTAGGTGGCGTTGACGGCAGCCAGCGATAGGTCGGTCCAACTGAACTCCCCGGTGATTTTTTTGGAATTGACGACGTGGACGCGGGCGGCCACCGGGCCGCCGAAGGTGACCGCATCCAAGTCATCGACGAGGACCGAGTCGCCGCGGATACCGACCTTGCCGGATGATTGTTCCAGGGTGATGTTCTTCCCGAGAAACACATACTCTGCGGGGTCCTTGCTGCGAAAGCCCACCGTCAGCGCGGTCCGCCCCTCCGGCGTCACATCGATGACCCCAGATGCACTCAGGTGCGGCGGACGGTGAAAACGATACACCTCCAACGAATCCGCGATGGCCGGCGCAAACAAGCGCAACACCGGCGCCGCCCAGATGTTGCCGACGACGTCCTCGACCACCACCGTCTTGTTCCAGTTGTCGTAGCGCACGCGGCCGGCGTGGACGGTGCCACTGGCGGGCCCGGCGTAGGCTTTGCGCAGCGCGTAGTCCTGATAGTTGAAGACCACAGTGCCATCGGAAAAATCCAAGGCGTGACTGTCGAGCGACATTTTGCACTGGGCGGAATCGACCGGCACCCCGCGGTAGGTGATATTCTTGGCGTGCCCACTGCCGCTGAAGGCCCAGGATTCCTTGTCGCTGGCATCGAAACCGCCCTCGAGGACCACCTCGACCGATGAATGGGCGCGTTCGCCAAAGTCGTTGAGCACCGGTTCGAGGGGTTGGCCGACGAAAAACGGGCGGTACACCCGGATCGGCAGGGTCGTCTTGAGGGCCATCCGCACCAACGGCCATTGGATCATCACCTTGCCGCTGGCCTCGCCATCGGGCCGCACACAGCGCAAGTCGCGCAGGTAGGCCTCGCCGTCGCGCCAGCTGAACGAGCCTTCCAACACATCGAAGCGCTGGCCGCGCAGCAGCACCGCCTCACAGCGGGCGTGGCCGGTCATGCGCACTTGCGGAAACCCGTCGGCATCCACCTTGAATTCCCCTTCCGCCTCCAGCACCTGGCCGCCACCGAAAGTGATATCCGGGAGGGCCGGCAGCCCGAGCCAACTCTTGAGCAACTCCGGCACGTTGAGCGATGAATTACCGTCAAACCGCCCTTCGCGGCTGGCCATGTCGTAGTCCACCCGGCCCTCGAAACTCCCGCGGGCATCGGTGGCGTGCACCGAGTTGAGGGTGATCAGACTGCCGGTTAGATTACCCTCCGCCGTCACCTCGTCGATCACATGGCCGTTTTTCTCCACCGCCGCAGCTTGCAACTCCATGCGAGCCACGATGGACGCGCTATCTGACAAATCGCCCTCGACGAAGACCCGCAGGGCGGGCGGATGGGTTTGGTCGAAGTGCCAGTTCTTGAGTTCGGTGAGGATCTGGCCAAACAGGCGCTGGCGCGATTCCTTGTTGGGATCCTCTTGCGGGGGGGCTCCCGTGTCACGGTATTTGAGCATGCGTGCGGCGAGCGCCATCTTGATGCCCGCCACCGTGCCATGGGCGTCGCGCAGTTCCATCAAACGACCGCCGGGCATCAGCAGCGTGCCGGTGAGACCGGTGATCGACAACACCTCGGAATCCGGGTTACCGGGCTGGATGGGCAGGCGCAGGCTGGTGTCGCTGATTTGGATCTTGGTGAGCCGCAACTCGCCGCGGGCGAGCTTGGTTTTGTCCACATCGATGAGGATGCGCTCGAGTTCGGACAGGGTCACGACATGTTGCTCGTCGGCGAACACCCGTACTGAGCTGGCGACGACGCCCTTGAACGGGATGTAACTCAGGCTGCCGATGGTCAGATTGACCCCTTGTTTGGCGAATTCGCGCTCGATGGCAGCGCGCCAAGCGGCGGGCATGCCGGTGTGATTGGCCCACCACAGGGTCGCGATGACGGTGACGAGCGCGGCCAGCACCAGCAGAAACGCTGCGGTGCGGAGGTTGCGAAAAAGGTGCAGGCGGGTCATCGGTGGCTCAGCTCGCGCGCAGCCTAGGGAGTGGCGGCGGAAATGCAATCCGCGACATCCGGCCCGGAATCAATCAGCCTCAGGCAATCAGGCCCGCCTCGCGAAACGAATAATAGGCGGCGCGGCCGGGCGACGGCTTGCCGATGATGATGTGATCGATGAAGCGGACCTGCATCAGGTTGGCGGCCTCCACCACGCGGCGGGTGGTGGATTCATCGGAGCGGCTCGGGCTCGGATCGCCGGAGGGATGGTTGTGAATGAGGATAAAGCCGTAGGCTCCGCGGGTAATGACCGGGCGGAGGATTTCCCGCGGGTGGGCATTGGACTCATTGACCGTGCCGAGCGAAACGATGGTGGTGCCCTGATGCTTGAGGCGGGTGTCCACCGTGACCACAACGACCTGCTCTTGCGAGAGGTGGGCCATTTGCGGGCCAAACATTTCGAGGATACGCTCCGGGGTATCCAGCGGCGAGTGCTGGAGCTGCTCGCGGGCGACGCGGACACCGAGTTCAAAGGCGGCGGCGAGCTTTGACGCCTTGGCCAGACCGAGACCTCGTTCCTTGGCCAGGGCAGCCACCGGCATGCTGCCCAGCGCGCTCATCGAGCCGTATTTGGCGATCAGGTCGCGGCCGATATCGATGGCGCTGTGGTTGCGGATGCCCGAGGCAATGAACAGGGCCATCAATTCGGCGTTGTCGAGGGCGGCCGGACCTAACAGCGCCAACTTCTCCCGCGGGCGCTCGTCAAACGGCATGTCTTGAATGCGGTCACTCATAGCCGTGCATGCTAACACCTGAAATCCCGCCATGGAAAGCAGGGAAATCGCGCGAAATTCCGTTTTGCCGAAAAACCCTTGATAGCCAATGCGCAAGGCCCCCGTATTGGCTTGCGCCTCTCCATCGCAGTGCGGTGAAGTGTCCCCCACCCCCGTCACCCGTCACGCCTCCGGCAAGAAAATCCTCTTAAAACCACCAGCACCCAACCGCCCCGTATCATGCATTCACCATCCCCCGCCCCATCGTCCGCATCCGGATTCCAGCGCCGCACCTTTCTTAAAGGCATGCTCGGTGCCGGTGCCGGCTCCATCGTTGCCTCCAGTCCGCTGTTTGCCCAGGCCCGCAAGTCCGGCGCCAAAGCGGCGGGCGGCGACAAGGTCCGCCTCGCCTGCTGCGGCATCGGCAACCGCGGCGCCGACGACGTCAATTCCCTCCATGCCACCGGCCTCTGCACCATCGTGGCACTCTGCGACGTGGACATGGGTGCGCCGCACACGCTCGGAGTCCTGAAAAAATTCCCCGATGTGCCGAGATTCCAGGATTTCCGCAAGATGCTCGAAAAAATGGACAAGGAGATTGATGCGGTGAGCATCGGGGTGCCCGACTTCGCGCATTTCCCGATTGCGATGCTGGCGATGTCGATGGGCAAGCACGTTTATGTGGAAAAGCCGATGGCCCACACGTTCCAAGAGGTGGAGTTGATGATGTTGGCCGAGAAAAAGTACAAGGTGGCAGCGCAGATGGGCAACCAAGGCCACTCCGACGCCAACTATTTCCAGTTCAAGGCATGGACGGACGCGGGCATCATCAAGAATGTCACCAAAATCACCGCTTTCATGAACAGCAGCCGCCGCTGGCACGGCATGAAGGTGGCCGGCTACCTGCCCGAGCAACCGGTGCCCGCCTCCCTCGACTGGGACACCTGGCTCGGCACCGCCCAACCCCACGCCTATAACAAGGGCTACATCAACGGCGATTGGCGCTCGTGGTTCGATTTCGGCAACGGCGCACTCGGCGACTGGGGTGCCCACATCTTCGACACCGCCCATGAGTTTCTCCACCTCGGCCTGCCCGAGGAAATCAATTCCCTCAAGGCCGACGGCCCCAGCGATTTCATTTTCCCGCAGGCCTCGACGCTGTGCTTCAAGTTCCCCAAACGCGGCCAGATGCCCGCGCTGGACCTCACTTGGTACGACGGCGCAAAGAACCTGCCGCCGCTGCCCGATGACTTCGGCAAGGCGGTGGTGGATGCCAACATTCCGCCTCCCACCGCCGGCAAGATCGAGACCAAGGCCAGCGCGCCGGGCAAGGTGATTTACGGCGATGACCTCACCTTCAAGGGCGGCTCCCACGGCACCACCCTCCAAATCATTCCCGAGGCCAAGGCCAAGGACATGGCCTCCAAACTCCCGATGGTGCTCAAGAGCCCGTCCAACCATTTCGCCAACTTCCTGCGCGCCTGCAAGGGCGAGGAAACCTGCCGCTCGTCCTTCGCCGTGGCCGGCCCGCTCAGCCAGGTGATGGTCCTCGGCGTCATCGCCCAACACACCAACGCCCAGCTCAAGTTCGACCGCACCACCAAACAAATCACCAATCACCCGGTCGCCAACGCCCTGCTCGTCGGCCCGCCACCACGCAAGGAGTGGGAACAATTCTACAAACTCTAAACCCGCTATAATCCATCCTGACATGAAACCGACCCCCGCCACCCACCGTCGCCGCAGCATCCCCGCGATTCTGCTCGCCTCCGCCTCCCTCGCCGTGCTCACCTCAACGCCTGCCACAGCGGACGTGCGCCTGCCCAAGATCTTCACCGACGACATGATGCTGCAGCGCGATCTTCCGCTGCACGTGTGGGGGTGGGCGGATGCCGGCGAGGCGGTCAGCGTCACGCTGGCGGGCAAGTCGGCCACCACCAAGACGGCCGATAGCGGCACTTGGTCGCTCGAGTTACCGGCCGTCAAGGCGGGTGAGAACCTCGAACTGACGGTTCACGGCAACAACAGCCTGACCCTTAAGAATATCATCATCGGCGACCTCTGGGTTTGCTCGGGCCAATCCAACATGGAAATGACCTTGGGCGGCTGCCTCGGCGCCGCCGATGATATCAAGACCGCCGACCTACCCAAGATCCGCCGCATCAAGTTCAATCACGTCCAGTCCGCCACCCCGGAATCCGACGCGCCAACCGCCACCCCGTGGCAGGTGTGCACGCCCCAAACGGCAGCCAATTTCACCGCCGTCGGGTTCTATTTCGCCCGCGACATCCAACAGAAAACCGGCGTTCCCATCGGCATCATCGATGACAATTGGGGCGGCACCGCCATCGAACCGTGGGTCCCCACCGCCGGCACCGCCGGGTGGAGCAGCATGTTCAATGCCATGATCCATCCGATCGTGGCACTGCCCATCAAAGGCGCGCTGTGGTATCAGGGCGAAAGCAATGGCGGAGAGGGCGATACCTACTACGAAAAAATGCGTTCCCTCATCGGCGGCTGGCGCCAGCAGTGGCATCAGGGGGATTTCCCGTTCTATTTCGCGCAGCTGGCCAATTTCCAAGCCGTCAGTGACGATCCGGCCGGCGGCAATGGTTGGGCCAAATTGCGCGATGCCCAAACCAAGTCGCTGACCATCCCCAACACCGGCATGGCGGTCATCACCGACACCGTCCCGCTCGCCGAGCGCGACGATATCCACCCGAAAAACAAGGTCGATGTCGGCCTGCGCCTCGCCCGCTGGGCCCTCGCCCGCGACTACGGCCAGAAATCCCTCGAGGTCTCCGGACCCTTGTTCAAAACTCTCACCATCGAGGGCGGCAAGGCACGCCTCGCGTTTGACCACACCGGCGCAGGCCTGATGGTCGGCAAAAAAGCCGGCAGAACTCCCGCTGCCGAGGCCCCCGGCGAGAAGCTCCAGCGCTTCGCCATCGCCGGGGCCGACAAGAAATGGTTCTGGGCCGATGCCGTCATCGACGGCAACACCGTCACCGTGTCCTCCCCCGAGGTCAAGGAACCCGTCGCCGTGCGCTACGCCTTCCAAATGAATCCGGACGGTGCCAACCTGTACAACCGCGACGGCCTGCCAGCGTCCCCGTTCCGCAGCGACACTTGGTAAGCACCGGGCACCTGCACTGCCATCACCGCCGCCAAGTCCACACCGGATTGGCATATCGCGCCTCAACCAGGCGTGCAATGTGCCCGTCCGGCACCTGGAAATCCTGGAACTCCCAGGCCGCCGCCAGGCACGCCGCCAGCGCCTCGCCGCGCTGGCGGGACGCCGCCTCACCGCAGGGCACCGCCACCGACCCTTGATGCAACAAGCCCCGCCGCGACCGGCGTTGGCCTGCTCCGGCAAGCTTCCGGCCATCGCCGCCGACCAGGTCGTGGCCGACTGGATTTTCAAAACAAAGCGCCGCCCCGGTCTGTTCGTCGCCGGCACTCATGCGCACGCCACACAACTCGGCCCGCAGCGCCTCCACCAGCGCCTCATGAATCCGCCGATAACTCTCCGCTCCGCGCCCATCCGCCAGCGCCTCGCCACTTGGTGCCACCACCGTGTAGGTCCAATCCGCCCGGTGATCGACCACCCCGCCACCAGTCCAACGCCGCACCCACCCGACCCCCGGCAGCGCGCTTTGCGCTTGCGCCAAATCGCCGAAATACCCGAGCGTGGCCCACTCGCCGAGCCACCGGTATACCCGCAGCACCGGTGCCGACGCCGTTTCTAACAACCACTCGTCCACCGCCATCGCCTCCGGCCCGGGACGCAGCACCGGATCCACCCATACCTGCAATTGCTCGAAAATCACGCCCGTTCTTAGCCCGCCACGGAGCATCCCACAACCCGCAATGTCGCAATCCCACGGGGAGCGCCGGCATCCTGGCGGCTGGGTTTGGCATCCTGCCTGTCATGGACGACGGGCTTCCAGCCTGTCGTTTCATGCGCGGACAGGCGGGACGCGCTGTCTTCCGTCACAGGCGGGATGCCTGTTTTCCGATCAGAGCACGCTATGTCAGCAGTATTGGGCGGGACGCCGGCGC